>JAKOXK010000004.1 GCA_029781035.1 Armatimonadota bacterium | reverse complement strand
AGCGCAACAATCAGTTCGGCATCTCCAAGAACCGGAATGTTCGGATTATGAGTAGCCGCAATGATCTGCCTCTTCCCTTTTTGCTCTCTCAAGAGGCGCACGACCCCTTCATAGATGAACCTGTTGTCCAGGTCGGCTCGGGCTGGTCGATGATCAACGGCCGGTCCTCTTGTTGCAGCAAGATCAGGAGCACGGCGGTTGCTCGCTGCCCATCAGACATTTTCTCGACAGGAACTACAGCGCCATCGATCTGCATAGATATGCGGATCTTGTCCTCGGGAGCGAGAGTCTCTAGGCCCAGGATCCTGGATTCATCCTGCTGCAGCCAGCTTATGATCTGGCGAGCTCGGCTCTCGCTAACAGCGAACTGACGGGCGAACTCGGATTCTCCCATCCCGGCAATCTTAGCTATGTGCTGACCGTCTGCCTCCTTCATATCCTCCGCTGAGCACAGTTTCTCCAGTGTAGCCCTGTCAACTCCCGACCCCGCGAAGTGAGCCCTTAGTCTCTCTACGTACTCTTCGGTGTTCCCCCACCGCTGACGAGAAGCACTCCGTCCAGCGTCACACTGTTGTTGCCGCCGATGGTCAAGTCGCCGTCTATCCACGAGTAGGTACCCCCGGTCCCGAGTACCGCTCCATCAGGCGCCGTGCAGTCGCCGGCAAACCGCTTCTCGGGGTCGGCCTTTGCTTCCGCCACCAATGACTCCAAATCAGGATGGGCCGCGCCCGACTCACGGAGGTAATCCTCCATCTCGGGTATCTCAAACCTGAACGCCTTCACTGACTGGGTCACGGACCCTGCTACCTTATGTTCGCCGGTCCAGGTGAACAGGGGCTCGTTTTCTGCGAAGAAGAACAGGTCAGGCTGGTCCTCCGGGCTCGGAATGTAGATCTTCTGGGGGACTTCGCCGATCTTGGGGTGGACAATCGTCCCCCAGTGGAAGGAATGGATGGTCCCCCTGAGCACCGACAGCTTGTAGCTCGCGGTAGCCGCCTGGTAGACACCATCGGGTGCGACATGCACGGTTATTATCAAGTCGCTTCCGACGTTGTAGGGCGTGACTTGACCGTTGGCGTCAACTCTGGCAATCCCCGGGTTGGAACTGGTCCAGGTCATGGCACCGCTCCCCTCATAGCCGTGCAGGACGTTGGTGAACGGGAAGTCGATGTGGTAGAGCGCTACCTCGTCATACTCAAACCACAGGTTGAGGGGCTTAAGAGGCGCTCCGCCCTTGATCGCGTACTTGTGGAGAGTCTCCCCATCCCATGCCAGGACGGCGAGGAAATCCCCCTCGGCAAGCGTCCCCGTTGACTTGTCCTCCCGGCTCGCAAAGTCGGCGGCACTCTCCGCGACCGTCCCCGCGGCAAAGAGCTTCATCGTCGCCAGCCTGGCGGGCTTCAGCCCTGCGAGGAATTCCTGGACCGTGGTCTCGCCGAAGATGATCTCTTTCTCGTTGGGACCGATCTCATCCGGGTACACCCAGTAATCCGTCGAACTGACCGTCGCCCTTACCAGGGGTTTGATGGAGCTACTACCGTCGACGACGAAAACCTTCCCCGTGTGGGCGTCGTTGTTCGCGACGTAGAGCCTGAAGTCGGGGTCATCGATAAGTTCGTCGGAAAGCGCCAGCAAATCGCTGGTATTCGTGGCCACGTTGATGTAGGTGTACTTCGACGGGCCGGCACCCTCGAACACCTCCGGCTCGTCGGTGTAGGCGATGAAACCGTGGCGGCTGCTGTACGTGCTGCTTGTCTTGGGAGTCACGACAGGTTCGTTCGCGCCGAAAACGTCGAGCCTGAGGGCATACTTGCCGGCTTCGACCTCTTCGAGATCAGCGTGGACCCTCTTCACCGGGTGATTTCCCACACCCGAGACCTTTCCGGGCTTCACCACGTAAATCGTGTTCCTGCTCCAGCCAGTTCACGAACTGGTCCACCCTGTAGAGCTTGCGGACCGTCTCGTTGGACGGGTTGTACGCGTCGTTGGAGATGAAGTACTCAACGCCGTCCACCACTGCGAAGCCGCGCAAGAC
>JAKOXK010000079.1 GCA_029781035.1 Armatimonadota bacterium | reverse complement strand
AGCCTTGGTCTGGGGATCCAGGAACGTGGTAAACGTGTCTCTCGATCGCGGTGATCTGTGGGATTTGCGGACTCCCAGCCAGATGAAGAGCAAGGATTTCTCGTATGCGTCGATGAAGCGGCTCAAGGCTGAGGGCAAGTTCGACGAAATGCACAAGGCGTTCGACTGGGCCTACGACAACGTGCCCTATCCTACCAAGCTCCCCGCAGGACGACTTCAGTTCGAATTCAACAGCACCTACAAGACTGAGGAATTCAACCTGGATCCAAGAACGGGCGTCGCGACCGCCAAGTTGACGGACAACGGTGTCGTCGTCTTCGTGGATCCAGACGAACCCGTCGTGTTCTGCATCACTCCTCGGTTGACCGCTGACCTCCATGTCGTGGCGCCCGCCGGCGTCAAGGCGCTGGGTTACAAGCCGGCTAAAGTGGAGACGAGCAAGGACTTGACCGTGATGGTCCAGGAAGCTGCGCAGGGACTCACGTACGCGGTCGTCACCCAACGTGGCCACTCCAACGAGGCTGACATCTACGCGACCGCGATCTGCACCTCAAAGGAGGCCAAGGATCCCGTCGCACTCGGCAAGAAGAAGACTAGCGACGCCATCGCGGATTTTGAGCACCGGTATGAGAGGAACATCGATTGGTGGGCCGCCTACTGGAACCACTCGAGCGTCTCGGTACCCGATGAAGCAGCCCAACGCCAATACGACTTCTGCAAGTATCTCTATGGTGCTGGGTCGCGCAAAGGTGCGCCCCCCATGCCATTGCAGGGTGTTTGGACGGCCGACGAAGGAGGGTTGCCGCCATGGAAAGGCGACTATCACAACGACCTCAACACCCAGATGACCTATCTCGCCTATCCTGAGGCGGGGCTCTTCGATCAGGGCGAGAGTTGGCTCGACTTCAATTGGAAGCTTCTGCCTCAGTACAAGAAGTTCGCCAAGAGCTTCTATGGCGTCGAAGGCGCGGTTGTGCCCGGTGTCATGGCACTGGACGGTCAGCCACTGGGTGGATGGGGGCAGTACTCGCTCTCGCCGACGATGGGCGCCTGGGTCGCACACCAGTTCTACGAGCACTGGAAGTACACGATGGATCCCGCCTTTCTCAAGGACCGCGCCTACCCATTCTGTGAGGCCATTGGCACGGCGCTCTCGAAACTGCTCCAAGATGAGGGCGGTCACTTGCGACTTCCGCTCAGCACCTCGCCCGAGATCTACGACAACAGCGCCAAGGCGTGGCTACCGCCCGACAGTAACTTCGATCAGTCGCTTCTGAGGTGGCTCTTTGGTGCTTTGGCCGAGATGGCCCCCGGCGTCGGCCAAGACGCATCAAAATGGCAGGCCCTGCTTTCTAAGCTAGAGCCCCTCGACATCGACTCGGATGGCGCGCTGACGTTCGCAAGGGGGTTTCCGTTCAACGAGTCCCACCGTCACTTCTCGCACGCACTGGCGATCCATCCGCTCGGCACATTGAACACCGACGGTGGCGACTCCGACCAAAAGACCATTGACGCCACTCTCGCCAAAACGGTCGCTCAGGGAACGAGCCAGTGGTGTGGATACAGCTTCTCCTGGATGTCGTGCATGCAGGCAAGGGCAGGGCATGGCGATGACGCGTTGAAGTACCTTCAAGACTATTTGAAAGGCTTCATCCTAAGGAACGGGTTCCACTGCAACGGCGACCAATCCGGGACGGGCCTTTCCTCGATGACCTATCGGCCGTTCACGTTGGAAGGCAACTTCCTGGCGATGCAAGCGGTGCAAGAGATGCTGCTGCAGAGCTGGGGTGGCATCGTCAGGTGTTTCCCGGCCTGCCCGACAGCCTGGAAAGACGCGAGCTTCGACGGCTTGCGGGCAGAGGGAGGTTGGAGCGTTTCGGCACGCCGAGTCAACGGCCGAACCACCGTTATCAAAGTCACGGCGACCGTGGACGGCACGCTTCGGGTCACCAATCCTTGGTCTGACAAGAGTGGGGTCTGGGAAGGACACGAGGATCAGGCGACGAACCCCATCGTCGAAATCGCCCTCAAGAAGGGTGAAACCTTAGTCGGCCATGCGATCGAGTAGGTCCTGAATCCACTTTTTGGGCACGGCGTGAGGGCCGCCTCAGCCGTGCCCAAGGGAGGCGCACCATGAAGGGGAACAACACCCCGGTGCTACATCTTCCCGACCTCGATACGAGAGAAGTGCCCAGCGCCGCGCTCCACCTCCACGGTTGACTTGACGAACGCGTCTTGGCCACACGTGTAGATGTTGCAGTAGGACTGGGGGTTCCGATCGACGAGGGGGAACCAGGAGGACTGCACCTGCACCATAATCCTGTGGCCTTTCCTGAAGGTGTGATAGAGGTCCGGCAACGGAAACTTCACTTCGTCCGGAACGCCTGGGACGAACGGAACCGGGTTTTGGTAACTGCGGCGATACTTGCCGCGCATCACATCCGCGCGCACGAGCTGTTCATATCCGGAGAGGTCTTTGCCGTGCGAGCTCTTGGTTCCACGGGGATACACGTCAATGACCTTGACGACAAAGTCCGCATCGGTCGTGCTGACTTTGACCCAGAGGTCTGCAGTCACCGGACCCGCCCACGTGGTGTCGGCCGTCAGCGGCTCGGATTTGTACGACAAAACGTCAGGCCGAGCTTCGGCGAATCGCTGGTCATCATCCATGTAGGTCGTAGACCGCCATTGGAGGGTGCCGCCTTGGTAGGGAACCGGGTTCATCGGGTCGCTGACATACTGGTCAAAGCTGGGCTGTCGATCTCCAACGGGAGCGTGAGCCAGCAACGTGGAGCCCGGGCCGAGATAGTACTCAACCCTTTTTAGCCCTTTCGGCGGCCAGGTATCGAACTTGTGCCACTCATTGCGCCCCGTCTCGAACACGGTGACCTTGGGAATCGCGGGCTTGCCGTCGCCGCGAAGGCAAGCGTCGAAGAACGGAAACTCGACTTCATCTTGAAACGTTTTGGACGTGTTCGAGCCAAATTCCACGTCGCCCAGGCGGTCCATCAGGCCGGACGACCAACCGCCGTGGTACCACGGCCCCATGCAAAGCCCGTTCCAGTTCTCGTTCTGCTCTCCTGTGGCTTTATAGACGTGGAGCGCACCGAACATGTCCTCCGCGTCGAACCAGCCACCGACCGTGAGCAGGGGACACGTGACTCCACGCATGTTGTGTTCGACATTGCGCGCTTGCCAGAAGTCGTCGTAATCCGGGTGGTAGGTGACATCGTTCCAGAACTTGCATCTGTTGTTGAAGTACTTCGGACCGTTGGCGTTCTTGATCGGGCCTAGGTTGAGGAAAAACTTGTAGGCATCGCCACCAATGTCGAACTGGAACAGTGGCGGCCAGCCCGGTGACGGGTTGTTCTTTGGCCCTCCCATGCCACTGAAAAAGCTGAAGCAGTCTTGCAGAAAAAAGGCGCCATGGTGGTGCATGTCGTCGCCGATGAACCACTCGCTGACCGGTGCCTGTGGGCTGGCAGCCTTCAGCGCCGGATGGTTGTGGATCGCCCCAAGCGCTGCATAGCCTCCTGGATAGCTGATGCCCCAGATGCCGACGCGACCGTTGTTGTCCTTCACGTGCTTGATCAAATAGTCGATCGTGTCGTAAGTGTCTGTACTCTCGTCGACATCGTCATGACCTGTCCGGAACTGAAGTTGCGGGCGGACGTCCTCGAACACCCCTTCCGACATGTGGATTCCCCTCACATCACCGTACGCGAAGATGTATCCGGCTTCCTCGAACTTCTTGCTCCCCCTTGAGGGGTCGCGGTACGAATCGGCTCCATAGGGCCCGGCCCCGTATGGAGTCCGCTCAAGCAAGATCGGGTGGCTGCCCGGTTTGTTCTTGGGGACGTACGCGCACACGTACAGCTTGATCCCGTCCCTCATCGGAATGTTGTACTCGTACTTGGTGTAGCGCCCCTTGGGGTCTTGCCCTGGGGCCGTCAGAGCCAATGCGGTCAAGACGAGGACGAGCAAACGTCGCATGGCCGGATTATTGATCATTGGCCTAGCCCGGGATCAGCTTTGTGTTAGCCACGTAGCCGCCGTATCGCCGCCCGCTCGCCGGTCACCCCCAAGCACCTCTACTAGGTTCGACCAAATCCTGGCAATAACACGGATAACTGGTAATTATACTAGTCACACCAGCATTCCTGACAGGGAACAAGCCTCCCAGAAGGAACAACCTGGCCGCCTAGGATGGGCGGCGGAGCGGCCTTCAAGGAAGAAAAACGCAATGTCCTTTCGCGTGAACACTAACGTGGTGGCGATGAGCGCCTACCGCAACTTGTCCAACACGGGCGACCAGATCGCCAACTCGATCACTCGCCTTTCGACCGGCCTCCGCATCAACTCCGGTGCCGATGACCCAGCCGGCCTCATCGCCTCAGAGAACTTTCTCCGGCAGATCACAGGAATGGATGCGGCGCTCCGCAACAACCAGGACGCCGAGAACTACGCCAAGACCGCCGACGGCGCCCTTGACGAAGTGAGCACCTTGTTGCGCAATGCCCGGGCACTGGCGGTCTCGAACGGCAACAGCACCGTGGACGCCAACCAGAAGCAGGCGAACCAGAACCAGTTGAACAACATCTTGGCTTCGATCACCAGGATCGCCTCGACGACGTCGTTCGGCGACAAGAAGTTGCTCGATGGAAGCGCGGGCACCTACGGCACCGTGAACGATCCGACGAAGATCGCCTCGGTGAACCTCGCCGGCATCTTGGGCGGAGTCTCAATGACCACGAGCGGCACATTGGACATCACTTTCAGCCAGAACGCGGCGCAAGCGGCCCTGAGTGGCGGCGCGACCTACGCTGGCACCACTTCGGCCGTCAGTTCGGGATCGTTCTCGATCAACGGCTACTCCTTCGCCGTCAATACGGGCTCGACTGTCGCCGATGTCGTGGCCATGATCAGCGGCGCCTCTTCGAGCACGGGAGTCACAGCCACCTACAACGCCACGGCGAAAACAATCGACCTGTCCTCCATCGCATACGGAAGTGATCAGAAAATCAATCTGACGGACGGCACTGGCCTGATCCTCGCGGCGGCTGGCAGTTCAAGCGCTGCGGGAACAGACGCCCAGGCGACCGTCGCCTATATGAACGGCGGAACGACTCTGGCGACCGCGAGCTTCACGAACGGCAAGGGTCTCAACCTGAGAGACGGAGACGGCAACACGATCGCCCTCACCGTGCAAGGTGGAACCGGCGGAGGCACGATCACGGGCGGAGTCCAGGTCACTGCAGGCCAAAGTTCGTTCCAAATTGGCGCGAACGCAGACCAAACGGCGTACCTCAACCTAGCCAACTTCAGCGCAGGCGCCCTGGGGCTTGCTGGCCTCGACATCACCGGAACAGACATGACCCTGCCACTGCAGGCCATCGACCAAGCCATCGCCACCGTGTCGACCTCGCGCGGCAACATCGGATCGTTCATGCAGAACACGATCGAGTCCAACATCCGGTCTCTCAGCGTGACGAAAGAGAACTTGACGGCAACCGAATCGTCGATCCGCGACGTTGACATCGCGCAGGAAATGACCAACTACACAAAGCTCCAGATCCTCCAGCAGTCCGGCCTCTCGGTGCTGGCACAGGCAAACCAAGCACCTCAGTCGGTACTCAGCCTGCTCCGGAACGGTTAGCTTTGAATCAACTTCAGACCTTTGCGAAAGGACCGCCCGGGCTTCGGCCCGGGTTGGTCTTTTAAGGGCCGATGATTCCGGCCATGCGTCCCAGTCTCGTGCATCTGCTCTCTAGCGGCGCCGCTGGGGAGGGTATCCCTTGCCCGGTGCACGCAACCGTCAGCACAGAAAGCGACACACGGAAGTTGGCCGCAGAGATCGGAGCGAACTTCCGAGCAGGCGAGACTGTCCTCCTTTATGGGCCGCTGGGAGCAGGAAAGACGACCTTTGTACGGGGATATCTTGAGTCGCTAGGAGTCGCTGAACCGGTCCGGTCACCAACTTTCAACCTGATTCAGGTGTTCGACACGGTTCCTCCTGTCATGCATGCCGATCTCTACCGCGTCCAGTCGGCGGCAGGAATCGGGTTGGAAGACTACTTGGACACCTATGTCTGCCTCATCGAATGGCCGGAGAAGTTGGGTTCGATGGTCGAGCCCAGCGAATGCTGGCGGATCCAGATTTCGTTTCGTGACGGCGGGAGATTTATCAGCGCTGCCCGGCCCGGCGATGGTACGCCCGAGGCCCTGGCTACGCCTTCACCATAATGAAGCTATGATCCGCGTCGGCATGATCAGTGCGGCCCACGTTCACGCACCGAGCTACGCCCACTGTCTTTCCCAGACTCAGGACGGAACGTTTGAGGGAGTATTCGACGACGACCGCCAACGGGCTGATGAGTTCACACGAAAGTGGGGTGGTCGTGTTTTTGAGGATCCGCAGTCCCTATTGGCCAGTGTTGACGCCGTTGTGGTGTGCTCTCCGAACATGGGCCACGCCGACGCGATCGAATTGGCTGCCCGAGCAGGAAAGCCGATCCTGTGCGAAAAGCCTCTGGCTCCGACGAAAGAACATGCAGAGCGAGTCCGTGCCACTCTTGCCGAATCCGGCGTCCTCTTGATGACGGCCTTTCCTTGCCCTTTTTCGCCGGCTTTCGCACGGCTCCAAGAACGCGTTCGCGCTGGCGAGATCGGCAAGTTGCTCGCAGTCAACGCGACAAACCGTGGGCGCTGTCCCTTCGGCTGGTTCGTCGAACTGGAGCAATCAGGAGGGGGAGCCATGATCGACCACGTCGTCCACGTTACGGACCTTCTCCGTCGGTTGACAAATGAGGAGCCGATCTGGGTCACAGCCCAAACGGGCCATAACATGTACGGCAAGGAGTGGGACGACACCGCCCACTTGACGATCGACTTTCCGAGCGGGGTTTTCGCGACGCTGGACTCCAGCTGGTCTCGACCGCAGAACTACCGGACATGGGGTGACGTGACCCTGAAAGTCCTTGGCGAGAAAGGGGTCATCGAGATCGATCTCTTCGATCAGGGGGTCAGTGTCTTGACCGACGCGTACCGGCATAACGGCACGGGCTCAAACCTGGACAGCCTGATGGTCGCAGAGTTCTTGTCCGCCGTCGGCGAATCAAGAGAGCCATGTGTGACTGCCGAAGACGGACTTCGTGCGTCAGCGGTCGCCGTCGCTGGCTATGAGAGTGCCCGAACCGGCCAGTCTGTGCCGGTCGGGTAGGAGCTTCTGACCGGCTACGCGAGACTCTCCGGCGGTTTCGGGACATCAGGTGTCGGCCTGTCGTCAACCGAGGGTACATGGGGTGCAAGGGGATGCGGCTCGACGTTCTGATCGCCCCGTCCGTTCTTACCCCGGAACAACCTCTCCAGGAACCACATGAGGTACTCGACCTCAGGGCAGGGGCGTACCTCGCGCTGGACGATCTCCATGGCGTTCGAGAGACCGAGTTGGGACTTGAACAGCAGTTTGCAGGCTTTGTGGAGTGACAGCCGAGCTTCTTGGGTGACTCCGACCCGACGCAAGCCCACAGCATTGATGTCGTGGACGGTCTGCTCGAGCCCCTCCACAAGCATGAACGGGGGGATATCGCGCACGACGCGGGACATGCCGCCGACCATCGCCAACTTGCCGATCCTCACGAACTGGTGAACGCCGGTCATTCCACCGATCGTCACCATGTCTTCGACGGTGACGTGACCCGAAACCCCGACCGAGTTGGCCATCGTGACGTCGCATCCGACGACGACGTTGTGACCCAAGTGCACAAACGCCATCAAGTAGTTTCTGTCGCCGACGACAGTCGAGTTACCTTCGCCCGTTGCGCGGTGGATGGTGACGTATTCGCGGATGCGGTTGTCATGACCGATGTGAAGGTAGGTCGGCTCGCCAGCGTACTTGCGATCCTGGGGATCCCCGCCGACGACGGCGCCTTGGGCGATGACGTTCCTCTCGCCGATCGTTGTGTTCCCCCGAACGGTGACATGGCTCACCAGCACGGAGCCAGACCCGATGACGGCGCCAGCCTCGACATAGCAGAACGGCCCGACCATCACGTCGGAAGCCAGTTCGGCTTCAGTCGAGACGACTGCTGTCGGGTGAATCTTTGCCAATCGCTACTTCCCTGCCGGCATAAGCTTGAACGTCATCTCCATTGACGCTACGATTTGCCCCTCAACCGTGGCCACGGCCTTGATCCGGCCAACACCGTTCTTGATCCACATGAGTTCGACGTCTGAGATCAGAGTATCGCCAGGGACCACGGGTCGACGCAACTTGACATCGTCCACCGCGCCGATGACGGGCACCATCCCTTCATACGTCTCGTTTGCCAGCAGAATTACGGCCCCAGCCTGGGCCATGGCCTCGATAATGAGCACGCCCGGCATCAACGGCATCCCCGGGTAGTGGCCCTGGAAGAACTGCTCGTTCATCGTGACGTTTTTCAGGCCCTTGGCCCGCTTTCCTGGCTCTAGCTCGATGATCCGGTCTACGAGCAACATCGGGTAGCGGTGCGGAAGCACCTGCATAATCTCGGTCACATTCATGCGTAGTCCCTAAGAGGGTTCAGTTTGCGCCAGTTTATCACGAGCGTGCGCCCTGGCTTGGCGAAGGTGTCGCCAAGACTCGAACGCCACGATGAGCGCAGTCAGCGCGAGGACACCGAGGATGACCCATTCAAAGTTCTTGGCGATGAACTCGTTCTGCCCGAGGTAATAGCCAAGGAGCGAGCACGCACTCACCCAGAAGACCCCGGAGATGACGCTCAAAGGAAAGAACATTGCGTACGGCATGGCTTCCATCCCCGCCACGAATGGAACGACGGTCCTGACGATCGCCACCCATTTGCCGATGATGATGGCCTTCTTACCGTGCTTCATGTAGAAGGCCTGGCTCTTCTCAAGGTGCTTTCTGTTGAACACCCTGGAATTGGGGTTACTGAAGAGTTTTCGGCCAACGAGCCGGCCAATCCAGAAGTTGCAGTTGTCGCCTAGGATCGAAGCGGCGGACAAGAGCAGGATGAGCCATGTGATGTGGAGCTGCCCCTTGGCCGGGCTCGCGAAAAGGCCCGCCGCCAGTAGCAGTGTGTCGCCTGGGAGGAAGGGCATGACCACAAGCCCCGTCTCAATGAAGATGCAAAGGGCCAGAAGGCCATACGTCCAGCCCTGGTAGGTCGCGATCACACCACCCAGATGCTTGTCTAGGTGCAAGAAGATCTCGATCAGACCCGGCTCATGCATGAGGTTCAATTATGGCTGCCGACCACGGGGGCCCACCGCCATGGGGCGCTTGCCCGCGTACCGGATCCTACGGACTCAGCAGCTCGTTGAGTTTTCGGCGCTGGGCCAAACGTCGCAGTTTCTTGATGGCCTGGATCTCGATCTGGCGCACTCGCTCACGACTGATCTGGAGCTCCTCGCTGAGTTCGTCGCGGACGTCCACCATCTCCGAGTCGGTCAATCTGAGCCGATAGCTCATCACGCGCCGCTCACGTTCGCTGAGTTCGAGCATGACCTCGTGAAGCTCTTCGATGATCTCCGCGCTCATCACCGTCTCCTCGGGATCCGTACTGCTGCTGTCCCGTATGAGACTTCCCAGGGTCGTGTTCTCACTGTCGCCAACCTTCATGTCGAGGCTGAGGAGTTCCTGAGAGGATTGGATGAGCTGCTGAAGCCGTCTTGAACTGATGCCCAGTTCGTTCGCCACCTGCTCCCATGTCGGCTCTGCGCCGATCTCACGCATGACTTTGGCCTTGGCCCGCTCAATTTTCCGGAGCGTCTGGGAAACGTGGGCGGGAAGGCGGATAGCCTTGGACTTGTTGTCGATCGCGCGGCCGATCGATTGCCGGATCCAGTGCGTGGCGTAGGTGCTGAAACGGAAACCCTTGTTCGGGTCGAACCTCTCGACCGCGTGCATCAAGCCGATCGCACCTTCCTGGATCAAGTCTTCGAGCGGGACGGCCTTGGAATGGTAGCTCTTCGCGATGTTGATGACAAGGCGCATGTTCGACTCGATCAGCCGTTGCCTCGCCTCGCCAGAGCCGCGCTGGGCAGCCCTGGTCAACTCGACCTCTTCCTCCGAAGTCAGGAGCGGCGCCTGAGTCAGCCGCCCGAGATAGCTCGGAATCCCGTCGTCGTTCTCGTAAGCCTCTTGACGGATCATCGTTTGACCGCTACTTCTACGGACGCCAAAAGCATTCCGTTTGTCCTCAAGCCCCGGAATGCGCAATATCCGTGCCAGTGCTTCAACAATTCGACACCAGGTTCGGGATAAGCGCGAGCAAGAGGCGACCTGTATCAGTTTGACGCGTTAAAATGGTCCTTGGTTCTATGGACGAAGAGGCGATTTTGCGCCAACGCGTCGACGGCTGGGTTCGATTGAACTCATTGACCCTCCGGGCCGAAGGCGGTTTCAAGAACTTGTCGGGGCCGGAACTCGACGAGTTTGTCCGGCTATACCGAAAGGCTTCAGCCGATCTCGCCTTTCTCTCCACGCAGACGAGCAACGCCGAAGTCGTCACTTACTTGAACGGATTGGTCGCCCGGGCCTATGGACAGATATACCGCACACCCTCGAAGCCCTTCGTCACTGTCGTCACTGACTCTGTCACCGCCTCGGCGCGGACGGTACGGAAGTACGCTTGGGCCTTTTGGCTAAGCTTCGCGATCTTCTTTGCCGGCGCCGTCTTCGCCTTCCAGATGCTCCATGTCAGGCCAGATCTCAGGGAGTACTTCGTCTCCAAACAGGAGGAGCCGATTTTCGACCACTGGAAGAAAGGCAAGTTTGAGGACAGCAACTCCTCCGAGAGCCTCGCAATGTGGGCCTTCTACACGCAGCACAACCCGGTCGTCGGCATCATGGTGCACTCCTTGTCGGTCGCCACGTTCGGCACGTTCACGGTCTATGAGCTGTGGCGCACGGGGATCCAGGTCGGCGCGCTTGGCCAGGACATGAACTCGGTTGGAAAGCTGGGGTTCCTTGTGACGTCCATCGTGCCTCATGGGGTCAGCGAGATAGGCGGAGCGCTTGTTTCTGGTTCAGGCGGGTTTGTCCTTGCCTGGGCCCTGATCAATCCTGGGCGGCGTCCACGAGGCGCAGCCCTGAAGGCGGCAGGTAAGGACGCGGTCGTCCTCCTCCTGACGGGGCTGGTCATGATCGGCATCGCCGCGCCCTTCGAGGGCTTCTTCAGCTTCAACCCAAGGGTCCCTCAGATCGTCAAGCCGGTCGTTGCCCTGCTCGTCCTGTCAGGGTGGATAGCGTTCTTCTACGGATATGGGCGTGAGGCTCCGACGGAGAGCGTGGCCTAACGTGTCGATTTAGCCATTCCTGGCCGCAAACTCCCTCATGAAGTGCGCCAAAGCCTGGCAACCTTCGATCGGAAAGGCGTTGTACAGGCTCGCGCGGCAACCGCCGACGCTCCTGTGACCCTTGAGCTCGATCATGTCCAAGGCCTTGGCTTCTGCAATGAACTTTTCGGTAAGTTCCTCGCTCGGCAACGTGAAGGGGATATTCATCCGGCTTCGACAACCTTCCTCGGCGTGGCCCTTGTAGAAACCTCCGGACCTGTCGATAGCCTCATATACGACCTTTGCCTTGGCCTCGTTCATCTTGCCGACGGCGCCTAGTCCCCCGTAGAGGATCCAGTGTTCGCACACAAGTCCGAGCATATACACGCCGAAACAAGGGGGCGTGTTGTACATCCAACCGTTTTCGACCTGGAGTCGGTAGTCGAGCATCGGCGGTAGCCCTGCCGGAATCCGCTCGAGCAGATCGTCGCGGACCAAGACGAGGCAGACGCCGCTGGGCCCGAGGTTCTTTTGGGCGCCAGCGTAGATAAAGGCGTACTTGCTGACATCGAACGGCCGGCTCGCGATGCAAGACGACATGTCGCAGAACACATCCTGCTGGCGGTCCGGGTCAGCCAAGTAGTCCACGCCTTGGATCGTCTCGTTGAGCGTGACGTGGAGAAATGCCGCTTCAGACGAATACTCCAGTCGGGCAAGGTCAGGCGCCTGGTTAAAGCCACTGGATTTGCCGCTCCAGACGACATTCGCATTGCCCTCGATCTTGCCGGCTTCCACCGCCTTTTGGCCCCAGGTGCCAGTGACGACATAGTCGCCGGTCTTTCCTCGCAGGAAGTTCATGGCCAACATCGTGAACTGCAGGCTCGCGCCCCCCTGAAGGAAAAGAACCTTGTAGTTGTCCGGCACGCCCATGAGCCGTCGTACGGCCGCTTCGGTCTGCTCGGCGATCTGCATGAACGCCTTGCCCCGGTGGCTCATCTCCATGACGCTCATTCCCGTGCCGTTCCAGTCCAGCATTTCGGCCTGAGCCCGCTCAAGGACGGGTACAGGCATAATCCCGGGGCCGGCAGAGAAATTGAAAACGCGCTTAGTGGCGACAGTCATGGAGCCAGTTTATCAGCAAGCCATACATGATTGGCACGATTGGCAGGGACTCCCCCTAGTGCGACTCGACAGTCTGGCCCTGGCCCGTCGCCCTTCGGAGGGCCAGGATCAGGGGCGACGCGACGATCGTCACAACCATGATCATGAAGAACGCCGAGTTGTACGCGTGCGTGGCGGCCTCGATGTTCACGATCCGGTCCACCGCAGCGAATGCGGCTTGGTGTGCCCCCTGAGGGCCGTAGCCCTTGGCCATAAGTCCGGCAGAGACTGCCTGGACTCTCTGGTCCAGTGCGGGATTTCCCGCGAAGACGTTGGCGATCAGGCCCGTCCGCGAACTCTGAACCTGATGAGTGGTGAAACTGGCGATTGCAGCGATCCCGAACGAGCCTCCCAGCTGCCGCGACAGATTCAGAAGCCCGGCCCCTTGGGCGATCTCGGCACCCCGCAGCGTCGAAAACGCCGACAGGTTGATCGGGACAAAGAGCATCCCGAGTCCGAGGCCCCGCAGCAACAGGGGTGTGTACACGTTGTCAGAACCGGCCGATGAAGGCAGCGCCGACATGACGCTCATCGCAAAAACGAAGATCCCCAGCCCGGTCAGAATCGAGATCCGCGGATCGAACATCGGCTTGGCACCGCCAAGCAGTCGGCCGGACATGACCGCTGCAAACCCAGTGGCTATGCCTCCAGGCAGTAGGGTCAGGCCCGTTTCGGTCGGCGTCAAGTGCATCACGTTCTGCGCGAACATGGGGTAGATGAAGACCCCGCCGTAGAGGCCAAAACCCAAGACCATGAACAGCACCAAGGACGCGCTCAGGTCGCGGTTGCGCAAGACCTTGAGGCTGACTACTGGCATTTTGTTCCTGGGTGACAACTGCCACCAAGCGAACAAAGGAAGCAGGATCGCGGAGATGGCAGTCAGGTTGAGGATCACAGGACTGTCGAACCATGCCTTTGAGTTCCCTTCCTCAAGCACGTACTGCAGGCACCCGAGTCCCACAGCCAGGAGGGCTATGCCGATCCAATCGATCTTCTCGACCTTCATCGCGTACTTTGAGTCCTGCAGGAGCGTATAGACAATGAAGAACGAGGCGGTCCCAATCGGGACGTTGATGAAGAAGATCCAGTTCCAGTTGTAGTTGTCAGTGATCCAGCCACCGACAGTCGGGCCAACGGTTGGAGCTACGACGATCCCCAAGACGTAGATCGCCTGAACGAGGCCCTGCTGTTCCCACGGGAAGATCTCTCGGATCGTCGCTTGAGCTGTGGACAGGAGTGCCGCCCCACCCGATCCCTGCACGACCCGCCACAATACGAGTTCACCCAGGGTGTGCGACGTCCCGCACAGAACCGATGCCATCACGAACACCAGAATCGAGAAGCACAGGTAGTTCTTCCGACCAAATCGTGAGGCGAGCCATGCCGTCATGGGGAGCACGATGACGTTGCTCAGTATGTAGCCGGTCGAGATCCATCCGACTTCTTCCGAAGTAGCGCCGAGGTTTCCCGCGATCTGGGGCAAGGAGACGTTGACGATCGTGGTGTCCAACACCTCCATGATGGCGGCGGTGATGAGCCCAACGAGGATCCACCAACGGTACGGGTTGAGCGGTTCCTGCTCCAAGGAACCAGGTTTCATCGTGTCTCGACTGTCGCTACGACGGACATGCCGACCCGAAGCCTATCGTCCGCAGCATCGTTAGACCCCAAGACCACTTTGACGGGTATCCGCTGAACAACCTTGACAAAGTTGCCGGTCGAGTTGTCAGGAGGAAGCAGAGCGAACGTCGATCCCGTTGCAGCCGAAAGGCTGTCGACAATCCCCTCGAACTTCTTCCCAGGAATACCATCCACGTCGATCTCGACCTTATCGCCCTTGCGCATCTTTGCGACCTGCGTTTCCTTGAAGTTCGCGAGCACGTAAATCGACTGGACGGGAACGATATAGACCATGGCGCCTCCGACTTGCGCCAGGCTTCCAACGTCCACGATGCGCTTGCTCACCCTGCCGTCGCACGGTGCGTATAGGATCGCGTGCTCAAGGTCCAGTTCGGCGCTGGCGAGGGCTGCTTTGGCTTGTTCGACCTTGGCATAAGCCTGTTTTTGGCCGGCAGCCAACTTAGTCACATTCAGGTTCAGCGCTTCCGAGGCTTGCTCCTGACCGATGGAGCTCGTTTTCGTCGCGACCGCAGACCCCACCTTGGACTCTGACGCCGAGACTTGAAGCCGGGCAACGTCTACGTTGTTCTTTGCAGACTCCGCCATCTGCTTCGAAATGTTCACTTTCAGTCCCGCCTGAGTGACTTGTGACCGTGCCTGTTCGAGTTGGGCCTGGGCAGCGGCGTCATCGGACTCGCGTTGACGGACACTGGCCCGCGCCATCGAGAGGGCACCTTGCGCCGACACATAGGCCGCTTCAGCCGTCTTCTCCCCGGCGACGGTCGAATCCAGGTTCTGTTTGCTCTCCGCCCCCTGGTCGAAGAGAGCCTTCGTCCGGGCCATGTTTTTCCTGGCCAGATCGAGACTGGCTTTGGCCGAATCAACGGACGCTTGAGCCTGCTTGACTGCTGAACGAGCCCAATCGACTTGAGCTTTTGCGGAATCGACGGCCGCCAAGGTTCGTGCCAGAGCGTCTTGGGCCACCTTGAGGTCCAATTTGCTGGACTCGTACTGGGCCTGAGCTGCCGTCGCCTGGGCTTGCGACCCCTTGAGAGTGGCCTGACCGGCCAAGACCGATGCCTTCGCTGCCCCGATCTCCGCTTCCGCCTGGCTCACGCCGCCACTGGCCTGTGTCAGGCTTGCCTTCGTGGTAGCAGCCGCGTATTGGACTGAGACTCCAGCCGCTTGTGCGTCGGCAATGGCGGCTTCCAGGTTGGCTTTGGCTTGCTTGACGGCCGCGTCAAAACGGGCCGGATCCAGTTCGATGAGCACCTGGCCCTTCTTGACCAGGGCGTTGTCGTCAAAGAGGATCTTCGACACCGTCCCACTGACCTGAGGCGCAACGATCACCACGTCGCCAGCGACTTGTGCGTTGTCTGTCGACTCGTGGTTCCGCGCCCAGATCAAGTGTCGGACGCCAAAGAACGCGCCGATCACAATCAAGCATGCGGCCACGATCCGGGCGTAGGGACGCTTGGATCCGTTTTTCGTTGGCTGTTCTTGTGTCTCATTCGATTCAGACATTCCGTACCTCTATGCCCCTCACAAGCAGGTCCGCCAGCTTGGTGGCTTTGTCAGCGACTGCTGACCGGTCTCCCAGGTAGTCGGGCCGCACTGAGTACGGCAAGAGTGAATTCGTTGCTTGCACCATCGACCGGGCGTCGGTCAATGCGTCTGTTGACCTGAACAGGCCCACTTCGATTCCCTTTTCAATCATCGTGACAATGTGCGCCGCCTCCCGTTCGTGGTAAGCCCTGCGCTTCTCCTCGACGTGCGGCCAGAGCGAAGCGACCGCCTCGTCCATGCTCCTGTGGTGCCGGTCGAAGATGTCGAACCGAGAGAGCACCCGCTGAACCAAGTACTTGCGGAGACCCAGGCTAGGCGGCAAGCCGTCGCATGCCGCGATCGAGGCGTCCCATACACCGGCGTGCAGGCTCGCCAACCAGGCCAAGCCGATCTCTTCCTTGCTGGCGAAGCGAAGGTAGACCGAGCCTTTGCCAACGCCTGACTCGTGGGCAATGTCGTCGATGGTGGTCTTCTTGTAGCCATATCGCTCAAACAGGGCGCAGGCCGCCCTGAGAATGATCTCGCGGTCAGAGTCAACGGGTGCCGTCATGAGCTAATGACCAATATTCTATTTTGGTCATTGGTCAATCCTTCTCAATTTGGACTATTTCGGGCCAAAAGGCCATGGTAAGGGCCTAGGGCCAAGCCTTGGGAAGATCGGTGAACCTCATCCAAGGCCGCTCCTTCGGTCTCAAGGCGTCAAAGGAGCCGAACCCGATCTTGCTTGCGGGGGAGCCAAGTCTGAGGCTGAAATCGCCCTTCGCTGGGTCGGTAAAGAGGGGATCGGCGATCAGAGATCCATCGTCGAGGCCGCAAGCCCGCCAGGCATCCCAAGACTGACCAGCAAAATCGAACCCTCCTCCACCCGTCTTCCAGTACAAGTTGTGGTCGAACTTGTATCCGTCGCCCTGCCAGTTGGAGGCGAGCAAGTCGCCCTTGTCCCAGTAGACGATGTTCCGAGTGAACGTGAAGGAGAGGTGGTCTTCGGCCCGGGTGCGCATCAACTGATGCTCGGTGCCAAAGGCGAAAACGTTGTTCCGGAACACGTTGTCTTGGCCGTAGTGCTGGTGCAGACCTGCGCTCTTCGTATTGGTGACAAGGTTCTTTTCAAGCAGGATCCCGCTCGAGCCTTCATCGGTGTAGAGTCCCCATCCGCCGTAGCTGTAGCTCTGGACATCGGAGATCCGATTGCCCCTGACCATCGTGCCAGGCGAAATGCCGAGAAGGTACACGCCGCCCATGTCGCTCAGCACGTTCTGACCGATCTTCTGGATCGTGTTGCCTTCGATGAGGTTGTGGTGGGCCCCACTTTCGCCGTAGCCCCAAGACCAGCCCACGCTCACCCCAGTGTAGTAGAAGTCCTCGATCCAGTTGTTTCGGACGGTGTTGTATGGAGAACTTCCGATCCAGACCCCCACGGCCGCCGGATGGATGCGGCCGCCATGGACAATGGTGCATCCCTCAACCGTGTTGTGGCTTGTGAGCAGTTCAGGGTTCTTCTGGAGGACCGTCTCACCAATCTTGACGCCTCCGGCCCCGAGATCCTCGAGGTTTCCGTGACGAAGCGTGACGTTTTGGCAAGCGGCTCCAATGTCGACCGCGTAGCATCCGACACTACTGACTTCGAAACGGTCAAAGACGACATCCCGGGCCCCACTCAAGTTGATAGCGCCGGGAAGGTCGACCTCGGCCTGGGGGAAGAACCTTCCTTTCGGCGGCACCCTGTAACCCGCGCCGTCGAACATGAACGTTTCGAACCGCAGGTGCTCGACCCACTTGCCGTGGGCCGGGTCTCCGTGGATCTCAAGCAGGCTTGGAGCGACAGGCGCCTCGATCCAGCAGTGGCCCGGCTCTTCGCCCTTTTCGGGCCAATAAGTGAGCTCCCCGGACTTCCGGTCGAGATACCACTCGCCCGGCTTGAGCAGGCCCTCTCGGACGTTCTCGACCAGGAATCGGTCGCCCTTGTGGAACGCGCACCAGTCAGCGTCGTAGCCTGTGGGCTGCTTGAACCGGACGGTGTGGGTCGACTCGTCCACGGCAGCGATCCGATTGTGGCTTACAGCCCAGTTGTGGAAGCCAATGACATCGATGTCGTCTGCGTTCATCCAGCCGGCCTGGATTTCGCCCGGGCGGAAGCCAAACTGGTCGAAACCCTTTCCCTGCCCCGCCTCAGAGCTTGGAGGAAGTTGGGCGTCGACCGTGAAGTAGCCGTCCTGAGGGAGTCGGGATCTCTGCCTTCTCTGACCGTTGACGTACAGCTGTTCGAACCACCATTTGCCCTGCCGGACGTCTGGCACGTCGATGTGCCAAAGTCCGTCTGCACCCACCTTGACGACACTGGGTTTGGGTTTCAGGGAGACGCCCTGTATCACTCTGAACCCGGTGAAGACGTGGGGCTCCTTGTCGAACGTCCGAAATGTGATCGGCGCAGCTTCGGTTCCGCTGTCTTCGGGCCCCAGGGTGAGCGGCGCGCTCAATTCCGTCTCGCCAGCGTCAAAGTTGACAGTGATCGGACTTTTGCCTTCCTTCAACTTGCGCACGAGCAGCTTGGCGGCACCGAAAGACTTCAGAGGACCGTCTGTGCCCCGGCGGTTGGGCAGCTGGAGCCTCCCGCTCCAGTTGTCATTGCCCTGGGAACCGACATAGATGTTGATCGGATTGGGAGCGACGACCAAGGCGGCCAAGACGGTGACCATAACGTCAGTATGGGCCAAGGCACGGGCGAGTCAGCGAACCTGAAGTTTGAGTCGGCATTGGCCGACAGCGATGTCACTCTCGGGCGCGACTTGGGCCTCCGCGACCCTCTGCCCTGAAACGAACGTCCCGTTCGTCGATCCGAGGTCCCTGACCAAGACTGAATCCATCCCGACAATGATCTCGGCGTGCTTGCGAGAGACGCTCGGCTCCCAGGTCAGTGCGATATCGGCCGATTGGTCTCTTCCGACAGTCTGCGTACCGGGTTTGAGCGGATGGAGATTGCCCAATGAATCCACCAAGACGAACGACGGCAGTGTCGAAGGAGCCATCGGCGCCACAGCTGGCAAGATTGGGTCGTATGCGGCAATCGGTGTATGCGGTGCGCTCCCCAGATCGACAGGCACGACTGGCACGACTGGCACCACAGGGCTCGACCGTTCCGCGCTCCGCCCCATCCGAGTCCGATAGACGAGCTGGGCGGAGCCGACGCTGATCACATCTCCATCGCGGAGCCATGCGCTCTGGACGGGCTGTCCGTTGACGAGCGTCCCTCCCACCATGTCGAACACGCAGTGAGCCTCGTCGGAGCCCTGAATCTGAGCGTGGACAGGGGCCACAGTTCCGTCCGGGGGTATGTAGACTTCGACTCCTTCCAAACATCCGATCCGAACCACTGGCCGGGCCAGTGACCAGGTCCGGCCCTCTGTCCGCCCCCCGCGGGATTTGAGCCAAGCTGGTTTCCACACGAGTTCGGCGACTGCAAAGGCCAGACCCGCGCCGGCCCCCATCCCCATCAGTTCAGCCATCAAGATCGGGCGGACGTAATCCATAATGTCTACCTGCTGAGGGGTTCCCGAAGTCACTGCGTGAAAGACGAGGAACGGGATCATCAAGACGAAGAGAGCGTTTCCCAGGACTGTGCCGAAAACGAAGGCCAAGACCGCACCTATGAGGCTGCGTCCCAAGTTGAACCATGTCGGTCCTGCCCCAATGAAGATGGGAATGGTCAATGACGCGGCGATGAGGACACTGTGCAGGATTTCGGGCAGATTGCTCATGGCCGCTGCCTCCATCAATGGCAGAACCGTTGTCCCGTGCTGAGCGACGGCCATGGAGATGAACATGCGGTCACTCAGGAGGGCAGCCAACCAGCAGCACAGAGCCCCGAGTGGTGTGGCGATTCCAACGGCGATCAGCCTCCTTGTCGCCCCTCGGCGCCACACATAGGCGGCACCAACCATCCCACAGACCAGACCCCCGAGCAACAAGTGGCCGGCTATCCCGTACGGCTTGTCGGCCCAGGTGAACTGCCGAATGTCAACGTCTTGCAGCTTCGCGCCAATCATCGAGTTGGCGAGCGTGATGCGCGGGAAGAGGGTAGACGAGAGCAACGCAGCGGCCAACCCAGCCACTGCGCCCAAGAAGCCCATGAACAGGATCCTTCTCGCCCCCGACATACGCTTCTATTCTGGCAAAACTCGAATCAAACCGGAGTTCTTGTCCACAAAGGCGCTAGGGAATCGACAGGGCGCGACACTCGCCGTACCTCGGGCAGGTCGTCAAGTGATCGTTGACCATTCCCACTGCCTGCATGAACGCATAGACGATGGTCGGGCCGACAAAGCGAAAGCCACGCTTGACGAGATCCTTGCTGATGGCCTTGGAAAGTGGCGTCTCAGGAGGGATCTCCTCCAACGACTTGTACCCGTTCTGGAGCGGTACGCCTCCCAGGTACCCCCACAGGAAAGCGGCCAGTCCACCGGTCTCCTCCTGGACGCGGAGACAAGCCTGCGCGTTCTGGATGCTGGCGGCGACCTTTGCTCGGTTCCTCACGATTCCAGGGTCGGCCAAGAGCCGTGCCTGATCAGCTTCGGTGTACATGGCGATCTTGGCAGCGTCAAAACCGTCGTACGCCCTTCGGTACCCCTCCCGACGGGCTAGGATCGTCGACCAGTTCAGTCCTGCCTGGGCTCCTTCGAGGATCAGCATCTCGAAGAGGTGGCGGTCGTCGAAGCTCGGGACGCCCCACTCCGTGTCGTGGTAGTTACGGTAAGCGTCCGACCCTTCGGCCCAAGCGCAACGCGGCATGACCGACTTGTACCCTTAGACACTGCGGAGGACAGGGTCAAGGTCGTGTCCGTAGACCGGCTGGACCAAGACCATGTCGGCTCCGCTCTGGTAGCCCTGGAACAAGCCCTCGTCGTCGCTAGGAGCCGCCATCATGAGGACGACGCATGAGCTTTCGTCGACAGCACGGACAGCGCACACGCCTTTAACCCCTTCGCCTCCCGGTAGGCGGTC
Source organism: Armatimonadota bacterium (assembly GCA_029781035.1). GTDB lineage: Bacteria > Armatimonadota > Fimbriimonadia > Fimbriimonadales > Fimbriimonadaceae > JAEURO01. Next base: position 65,927 of record JAKOXK010000079.1, on the reverse strand, counting down.
GGAGAGCAAAATCACTTGGATCCCGCTGTTCGAAGCCAGAGAATCCAGACTCTCCTCAAGGGAATGGCACACGGTGACCCGGTGTCCATGCGAGTGCAGATCCTTCTCAAGCCTCCTGGCTGCAACCTCGTCCTCGTCACCGAGGAGGATCCAAGCTCCCCGTGTCCGCTCTGCTCCAACCGCTGGCCTCTGTGGCATCGTGCCTCCAGACAGATTGTGGCCCGATTTGAGGGAACCTCGACTGTATGGGCCACCCAACGTGCGTCGAGCCACTTGCCCGGTACCGTCTATAAGTGAGAAACTAGTGTCCGCGCTTACGAGCCAGTGCCACAACAAAGGGCACCCAGCATGCGGCCAAAGTGAACAGAAGGATCGCTCCCCACCATAGGCTGTGCGTCAAGACAAGCCCCACTCCCATGACGAGAGCGCACAATATCCCCATGAAGAGCGTGTAACCGCCAAAGTGCTCCCAGAGACCGGCCAAGGTACGGCGCTTCGTCTCGGGGTAGCTCTTATCGCTCACCTTCGCCAACGACGAAGCGGCAACGCCGGCGACAGCCAGAAGGGCCACAATCGGCTGGGTCAACGCCATGGCTCCGATACTGGCCATCAACAACACCGGGGCGCCTTGTTTCGCCTTGCGCAGGGGAACCATGTCCGTGGCCATTTTACAGGAGTACGCGCCCGGCGAGGATTGAGTTTCAGGTGCCTGGCCCATGCCTTGCCGTCCCTTGCCGGCACAATCTTCGTCAACGCGGCAATAAATGCCAAATGTCGAGTGATCAAGGCCACTATGTCTCCAATTTTGTCAAGGTACGATTGAGGCACCACGCCCCGATGTCGGGCATCAAGGAATCACCATGAGCAGAGTCAGAGTCCTCGTTGGCACCAAGAAGGGTGCCTTCATTTGCACCGCTGACGGCAAGCGCCAGGATTGGAAGATTGAGGGCCCATTCTTCGGCGGGTGGGAGATCTACCACGCGAAAGGGTCTCCTGTAGATCCCAACCGTATCTACGTCTCGCAGTCGAACGGCTGGTTTGGCCAAGTGATGCAACGGTCTGACGATGGTGGCAAGACGTGGATCACGCCTGGCAGCACGGAAGAGGAGCGAATGACCGACTTCGGCTTCCCTGGAGGCGAAAGCAACAAGTTCGTCTACGAAGGCGATGCTGGCACGCACAGGTGGTACGACGGTACGGCCCACCCTTGGGAATTCAAGCGGGTGTGGCACCTAGAGCCGTCGCTGACCGACCCGGACACCGTCTACGCAGGTGTTGAAGACGCCGCCCTCTTCGTCTCAAGAGACGGGGCAAAGACCTGGACCGAGCTTTCTGGCCTTCGAAAACACACGACCGGCCAAGACTGGCAACCTGGTGCAGGCGGCATGTGCCTGCACACGATCCTGATCGATCCGACGAACCACGACCGCATGTACATTGCGATCTCGGCGGCGGGCGCCTTCCGGACCGATGATGGTGGCAAGACCTGGAAACCCATCAACAAGGGCCTGGTTTCTGGCTTCATGCCGAAGCCGGAGGCCGAGGTTGGACACTGCGTCCACCGCATCGCGTTCCACCCGTCAAACCCCGACCGGCTGTTCATGCAGAAGCACTGGGACATCATGCGGTCTGACAACGCCGGCGACCTGTGGCATGAAGTGAGCGGCAACTTGCCGACCGACTTTGGCTTCCCGATCGATGTCCACGCTCACGAACCCGAGACGATCTATGTCGTTCCGATCAAGAGCGACGCTGAACACTACGTTCCAGACGCCAAGCTGCGGGTCTACCGGAGCCGGACGGGCGGGAACGAGTGGGAAGCCCTGACCAACGGTCTGCCGCAGAAGGACTGCTACGTGAACGTCCTGCGCGAGGCTATGTGTGTGGACACCCTGGACGACTGCGGCATATACTTCGGCACGACCGGCGGCCAGGTCTATTGCTCACCGGATGGTGGCGACCACTGGAACGCGATCGGCGAACACTTCCCTTCGGTTCTCAGCGTCGAGGTGCAGAGTTTCAAGTGACCCGGCGAACGATGGCCTGATGGTTCGAATCACCCTTCCTCACCACCTTCGCCAACTTGCCCAAGTGGGGACGGAGGTGGAACTCGATGTGGCCGCTCCAGTGAGCGTGTCGTCGATCTTGGATGCCCTTGAGGCGCGCTATCCAATGCTGAAAGGGACAATTCGCGACCATGTGAGCCACAAGAGGCGGGCGTTCTTGAGGTTCTTCGCGTGTGGCGAGGACGTTTCTCTCGACTCACCCGACTCGGCCCTGCCCGACTCTATCGCGCGAGGAGAAGAGCCGTTCATGGTGGTCGGCGCGATCGCTGGAGGCTAGGGCCCCGATTTCAACCTGTCGCAAGACTTCGAGCATCTTTTGCTCTGACCTGGGCATGTCGAGTTCCTGTGCGAAGGAGTCCGCGGCTCAATGTGTTGTGGCTCGGACTCTCACTGCAGCACTTCTCGTGTCGTACGGGGTTATGGAGCCTCACTCCTCCATCGAGGAGAAGCCAGTACGCACCCGGAGCCCCAAACGGTGCCCCTACGCTTCCCGCGTTCACAATCCGGAGATCTCCCACCATTCGGTCAAACTGTACGTGCGTGTAGCCATACTCCACGATGTCGGCAGGAACACCAGCGAAAGCAAAGGGCACTTTCAGGCGTCGCACTCGTGAAGACCGCGTGCTCCTCGTCGTGGCCTGACAAAGGCACCCTCGGCCAAGGCCGGCGACACTCATAGTCAGTGTTTCGGGCCAAGCTCCGATGAAAGATCGCTGGGTCACGTTGAGTTTGTCGGCGCACCACTGGATGATCCTGCGGGCAGCCCTGGGAAGATGGTCGATGCTGTTACCCGCCAAGTGGTCAAGAACGGCTCTTCCTCCGTTGCCTTCGATGCAGGAGTTCGGGCCCTCCCGCATAGAGAGGCGATCCAGGCATTCGCTCGGCATTGTCCCTGGGAGAACGTCGCCTCCGACCACGAAATGCCGACGTAGAAGGTTTGGACCTGCTCGAGGACTGCTTCTAGGGCTGGTCAGTTGCCCGGAATGTCGTACAGAACGGCGACTCTCATCAGGCGGCACCTCAGTACTTGGGCATATCGGGTTCGACCTCGTCGATCCAGGCCCTGATGCCACCCCTCAAGTTGTGGACGCGCGGGAAACCCGCGGCGCGCAAGATGAGGCAGGCTTCCGCGCTGCGACTGCCCATGAGACAATGCACGACCGTGTCAGCCTCCATGTCCAGCTCTCCTATGCGCTCTGGTAAGTCGCGGAGTGGGATGAGACGGGCTCCAACTATCCGGTTGATCTCATATTCGTGCGGTTCGCGCACATCGATCAAGACTGGTGGATTAGAGTCAGACATCCTCGATTTGAGTTCCTTGGGGGCGATCTCGTCGTCGAACGGCACACGGTTGACTCCGTGGCCGGGAACTCCGCAGAAGCTATAGTAATCGACCAGGTGGTGGATCGTCGGCTCGTCGCCGCAGACGGGGCACGCGGGGTCGCGCTTGATCTTCAACTCTCGGAACCGCATGTTGAGGGCATCGTAGAGGAGCAGGCGCCCCACGAGGGGTTCGCCCTTTCCCAGGACCAGCTTGACCACTTCGGTCGCTTGAATGAGCCCGACGACGCCCGGAAGGATCCCCAACACGCCCCCTTCAGCACAACTTGGGACGGTTCCAGGTGGCGGCGGCTCCGGGTACAGACAGCGATAGCATGGGCCGCCGGAGACCGCGAAAACCGTGGCCTGCCCGTCAAACCGGAAGATCGATCCGTACACGTTGGGCTTACCCTGCATCACGCAGGCATCGTTGACGAGATAACGGGTCGGGAAGTTGTCGGTACCGTCGACAACAACGTCGTATCCAGCCACGATCTCGAGAGCGTTTGCGCTCGAAAGCAGCACTTCATGCTTGACGACTCCGACATGAGGATTGATGTCGCGAAGGGCCTCCTCTGCCGAGTCGAGCTTGCTCCTTCCCACATCACTCGTACCATGGATCACTTGGCGCTGGAGATTCGAGACATCCACACGGTCGAAGTCCACGATCCCGATCTCCCCGACTCCAGCGGCGGCCAGGTACATCGCAGACGGTGAACCCAAACCTCCAGCACCGATCAAAAGAACCTTGGCGCTACGCAGCTTGAGTTGGCCCTCGAGCCCGACTTCCGGCATGATGAGGTGCCGGCTATACCTCAACACCTCTTCGTTCGAAAGCCCGCTCACCGGAACATTGTGCGCCAATACGGACAGAAACTGGCACGAACGAGCCTACGCGACCGTTCGACTTGGGCCTTACGTCGTGACGGCCTGTCGAGTGGGCAACAAGTGCCGGAGGAACTGGCCCGTGTGGGAATCGGCGACCGCAGCCACTTCTTCAGGCGTCCCCATAGCTACCAGGCTTCCTCCACCAGTTCCGCCTTCTGGGCCGAGATCGATGACCCAGTCCGCGGTCTTGATCACATCGAGATTGTGCTCAATCACGAGAACCGTGTTACCTTGGTCAACAAGGCGGTGCAAAACCGTCAGCAGGCGGCGGACGTCCTCAAAGTGCAGTCCCGTCGTCGGCTCGTCCAAGATGTAGATCGTCCGTCCCGTGGATCGTTTCGAGAGCTCTTCCGCCAATTTGACGCGCTGTGCTTCGCCACCTGACAACGTCGTTGCCGGCTGGCCCATTCGGATGTAACCCAGGCCGACATCCATCAGGGTCGCAAGCTTTCGGTGGATCTTGGGGATGGGCTGAAAGAACTCGACGGCCTCTTCGATCGTCATCTGCAGAACGTCCGCGATGTTCTTGCCCTTGTACCGGACGTCAAGAGTCTCCCGGTTGTAGCGCTTGCCTTTGCACACTTCGCACGGCACGTAGACGTCCGGCAAAAAGTGCATCTCGATCTTGATGATGCCGTCCCCCTTACAGGCTTCGCACCGTCCCCCTTTGACATTGAAGCTGAACCGCCCGTTCTTGTACCCCTTGATCTTCGCGTCAGGCGTCTTCGCGAAGAGCTCGCGAATCATATCGAACGTGCCAGTATAGGTCGCTGGATTCGAGCGCGGCGTCCTGCCGATTGGCGACTGGTCGATGTCGATGACCTTGTCGAGCTGATCCGCACCCTCGAGGTTGTCGTGTGGCGCCCATGTTCCCCGCGTCCCGTAGACTTCGTACATCAGTCGGGGGAAAAGTGTGTCCTGCACCAGCGTGCTCTTGCCGCTGCCGCTGACACCGGTCACGCAAGTGAAGAGTCCGAGCGGGATCCCGACATCGATTCCGCGAAGGTTGTTCCCCGTCGCCCTCCTCAACATCAACCATCCGTCAGACATGTAGACGGAATGATACCACCATGTCATGGATTCTGGCGACACAGTCAACGTGTCGAAGCGGCTGTTTGGACGCTCGGAGCAGCCTTGAAGTCGGCCATGATTGCTGATCAAGCCGGGCTATGGTTGGCCCCTTTGTCTGGACCGGAAATCTCGCGGCAAGAGGGAAAAGTCAGATCCAGGCGGCGGAAACTGCCGCCTGGTCGATTTGTTATCGGGAAGGACTTGTGGGACCTGATTCGCTCTGAGTTCCTTCCTGCCAGAAAGGCTGATTCATCGGAGCGAGGAGGAACGCGAGGATTCCCGTCCTGTGGACTTCGATGTCATGGAACACGGCGACCTCCGACGCGCCTGATCCAAACCAGACGGGTACTGAGAGGCTCTTGATTCGGTCACCAACTGGGCCCACTTGAGCCTCGACGAACATCAGGCTACGGCCTCGGAGCTTGACGACGCCCCAGACACCGTTGACCCAGGGAGACCCCGCCATTGTTCCCGCCTTGCCCACCGATCCATCGACTGACACCACGGCGTTCTCTTTCTCAGGGAGCCCATCGGAACCATCCAAGGCAACAAGCAGCTTGCCGTCTTCGTCGGCCCAGACCTGAACCAGCCCGATCTTCCTGCTTTCGACGACGGTTGACTGCAAGGTTGAGTCGGCCAGCTTGAGGAACTCGAACCGCTGGGCATCGATGTCGTACAGCGGCTTGCCAGCTTTGACGACGTAATCTACGTCTTTCTGCCTCGTACTTCCATAAGCCCAAACATAGACGCCTCCAGCCCCCGGGCCCTTCAAGATCCGTTCCTCTAGCGGCCTCCGCGATACGGCCTCGCCCGTGATCTCGACGGTGCCAGACACGCTCTTCTGGATCCAATTGATCGTGTACTTCACGAGTCCGCGGCCCAGGTTCTGCCTGGAAACGTTGGTTTTCGTGTCGTCGCGGGCAGACAAGAGTCTATCCAAGTTGTTGAAGTTGTCGAGTTGGCCCGAAGTCTCATCCTGAATCGTCGCGTAATTGCCGTAGTCTTGAATGACTCTGGCACCCGACCTGTACCGGATGGCGACCTTCTGCCCAAAGAAGCGGTAACAGGACTTGTCGCCCAAGACCGCCCTGGTCATGTACAGTCGAAGGTTGCCGTTGGAATCGGGCAGGTAGAACGACTCCGTCCGGTTGGCCGAAGTCTCTCCTTGATTGAGCATGGCCGACAGTTCCTCTGCCAGGGCCGGTTTCGGCCAGAGGAGTGGGACAGCTAGGCCTAGCACGGCGAAGGCAGCTGCCATCGTCACGACGCGGAGCGGCGTCCTTGGGGATCGGGTCGCTGCGAGATGATCCAGCAACCTCCTTTTGGCCGCGGTCGGTGTCGCTTCACCCTTGAGGGCACGGACACCTTCGTCAATTCTGTGTTGCGGTGCGTTCATAACTTTCCTCGTTGTGAGTGGACTCCCATAGCTTCTGGAGCATTGACCGTGCATGGTGGAGTCGGGACTTCACGGTGCCGATCGGACTACCCGTGACCGTTGCGACCTCTTCCACTGAGAGCTCCTGGACTTCATGGAGGAGAAACGCCTCCTTGAGGGCAGGGTTGAGACGGTCAAGAGCATCCAGAAGCCATGCGGCTTCGTCGACCTGTGAGTAGCCCGGCTCTTGGCCCGTCCTTTCGATTCCGACCAAGCTGGTCAGACGTCGCCGTCGACGCCAGCGAGTGAACTCATGGAAGGCAATCTGGTGGAGCCAAGTCCGGAGCGATGAACCGCCCCGATAACTCTTGATGCGCGTCTGCGCTTTCACAAAGACCTGCTGCGTCAGATCCTCGGCGTCTTCTTGACTGCGGGTCAAGTTCCGCAGGAATCGAAACACGGGATCGTAGTGCTGCTCCACAAGGCTTGCCATCGCGACGCGGTCGCCATCGGCTACTGTCTTGGCGAGATCCATATCGTTCATCGGTGGCTGCTCCAGCTGTGTCCACCCGACTTAGAGCCTTCAGGTCAGCTTTTGGTTGACCCCCAGGCCAAAATCCGTGGCCTACTTCTCGGCATCCTCTCTGTACATGACGAGCCCGACGTGGTTTCCGTCCATGTCCTTGACAACGCCCGACCACCCAACGCCGGGCACTTCGCTCTTCTCTGATGCGATCGAGCCCCCGAATTCACGAGCCTTTGTCATCGTGGCATCGATGTCCTGGACGCGAAACCACACGGAAGGCGATGCCCCGGCTTGGACACTGTCAGACTCGACGAGGCCTCCAATGTGCTGGTCGTCGTGCCCAAACACCAGCATTCCTGAAACGAACGACGAGAACTGCCAGTCGAACAGCCCCTCGTAGAACGAACGCGCACGAGCCAAGTCATTGACCTGGAATTCGATGTGGCAGACGCTGTTGAGCATGACCAGACATTGTCGCACGAGCCGGCCATTCACGCTTTTCGAATCTTGCGAAAACCAGCAAAACGGGCCCGGTGAAGCGTATGGCTGGGACGTTCTCCAAAACGACGACTGTACGCCGTGCTGAACGTGGCGGCACTCTCAAAGCCTACGGCAAGGCATGCCTCAGACACCGAACTAATCCCCTGGCCGAGGAGTTCCTTGGCGAGTTGAAGCCGCTTCTCCCGGACGTAGGCGTTCGGCGTCAAGCCTGTGATGCTCACAAACAGGCGATGAAAGTGATGAGGCGACATCGCCGCCTCGCCCGCCAACTCCCTGAGTGTCGCCTTTCTCGGGCTTCTGTCGATACTCTGACGGACGGATTCGACTCGAGCCAGGATATCCTCGCGCGTCCTCCATTTCTTGGCCGGAACCCGGGCCATGGCGAGCGCGGACGGGCAAGGGCGCATCGACATGAGTCCGTCACAAGGGAAGGGTCGCCCGTGGTCTACGGCGCTCTTGCGGGACTTCGATCCGCTCATACCCGTTCAGATAGTCGCTTGTCGGAGACGGCTTTGATAGAAACTCGTCAAGAGGACCCTGGTTGACGACGAATCCCCCATGTTCTCCGGCGCCTGGCCCGAGATCGATCAGCCAGTCCGCAGCACGCATGGTGTCCTCGTCGTGCTCGACGACGATCACGGTGTTCCCAAGGTCGCGCAAGCGCTTGAGCGTCTCGATGAGCTTGTGGTTGTCGCGCTGGTGCAATCCGATGCTCGGCTCGTCCAGAACGTAAAGGCATCCCATCAGCCCGCTTCCGATCTGGGTCGCCAATCGTATCCGCTGCGCCTCACCGCCTGCGAGGGTGTTCGTGTTCCTGTCAAGGGTCAAGTACCCGAGGCCCACATCGAACAGGAATCGGAGCCTTTCGACGATCTCTTTGACGGCCCTTTCACCAATCGTCCGTTGCCGGGCCGTAAGCCGATTGGAGAGCGACAGAAAGAACCCAAGTGCCTCGTCGACCGGCAACGCTGTCACGTCAGCGATTGAAACACCGGGGTATGTGATGTCTCTATCGTCCGTTGCGGGTCGAGCCAAGCCTGGTTCGTCCGGCAACCGCACGCTCAAAGTCTCGGGTTTGAGGCGAGCCCCTTGGCAGGCGGGGCAGGGCCGTGTCCTCATGTACTGGGCGAGGTCGTTCTTAACCCACTCGCTCTCCGTCTGGTCGTACTTCTTCCGCAAGACGCTCAGAATCCCATCCCACGTGTAGTTGAAGGTTCGGGTCGTACGACCGTAGTTCATTGTGACCCGCACGGGTTCGGGCAGCCCGATCCACAGGGCTTCGATTTGCTCCGGATTCAGCTCTCCAAAAGCACGTCCTGCGTCAAATCCAATGGCTTCGCCGACGCCGTCCAAAACTTCGGGCCACCACTCCTTGACCTCACCGGATTTGTAGACGAACGGAACGATCGCCCCCTCGCGTAGCGGCTTGCTTCGGTCAGGCACCACAAGATCCAGGTCGAATTCTGTCTTGGTGCCGAGGCCAGTGCACTCTTGGCATGCTCCGTAGGGAGAGTTGAACGAAAACACCCTTGGCTCCAGCTCGGGCATACTGAAGCCGCACTCGGTGCACGCATAGTGCTCGGAATACGTGCGTTCAACTCCATCAGGCCCTTCTGGACACTGCCAACTCACGGTAACCAGGCCCTTGCCCATCTTCAAAGCCGTTTCAACGGAATCGGACAGGCGTTGCTGGATCCCTTCCTTCACCACGATCCGGTCGACAACGACCTCGATCGTGTGTTGTTTGTACCGGTCCATCGGGATATCGTCCGTAACCTCGTACATCTCGCCATCGACGCGGACGCGGACAAATCCAGCTTGTTGGATTTCGCGAATCTCCTTCTTGTACTCCCCTTTCCGTCCGCGGACGACGGGAGCGAGTATCTGGAGGCGGGTTCCCTCGGGCAAGGTCAGGACTTCGTCGACGACCGTGTCTGTAGACTGCCGCTCGATTGGACCGTGGCCGTTGGGGCAATAGGGGGTGCCGATCCGGGCAAACAGGATGCGGAGGTAGTCATAGATCTCAGTCACCGTGCCCACGGTAGACCGCGGGTTCTTGCTCGCGCTCTTCTGGTCAATGGAAATGGCGGGCGAAAGGCCGTCGACGTGGTCGACGTCCGGCTTGTCCATCTGACCCAGGAACTGGCGTGCATAGGCGCTGAGGCTCTCGACGTACCTCCGCTGGCCTTCAGCATAGATCGTGTCGAAGGCCAGGCTGGATTTTCCTGACCCTGAAATGCCTGTGATCACGACTAACTGGTCACGTGGTATCTCCACGGTGATGTTTTTCAGGTTGTTCTCACGAGCCCCGACAACGACGATCTTGCCGCTCGACATGTAGGCATCAGTATACATGAAAAGGTGCCGGTTGGCCAGTGTGAGACGTTCTTGGCAGAGCCTGTTGTGGGGTGGGCAACCCTCGGATATCATGTGAGTGGATGAAGCTGTTCGTATGGTGTTTGTCGGCGTGTCTGATCGCGGGATGTGGTTCGCAGGGAAACGCGCCGAATTCAAAGACTCCGCAGCCCCCATCCGGATCGCCGATTCCTCGTTCGCCAGGCAAGCTGGGTAGCGCCGGAGGCGGCTCTGGCCAAGCTCCTGGAAGCAGCGTGAGTGTCGTTCCGGGTGGTGCGGCCGCAGGCGGAGCTGCGCCGGTTACCGGCAGTGAGAGCGTGCAAGGCGCTGGCGGAGGCGTCGAGCAGTCTGCCAAGACATCGGCCCGTGGTGCGACCACGAGGGTTACGGGAAGCAACCCAGACTCTGCCGACGATCAGAATGATCAGGGAGACTGAACCCCTGAGTTGCGAACGCCTTAGGTACCTTTGCCATCAATTAGCGTGGCAGTCGTGTCGAATCTATTGCGCCACTTCACGAGTCGCGCAGGATTGCCGGCATAGACGCCCCAGGCATCCAACGTCCTCGTTGCCACTGACCCCGCACCGAGGACACTTCCTTCGGCCAACACAACACCAGGCAATACGATCGCGCGAGCACAAACCCAGGAATAGGGTTCCATTCGAATCTCTCTTGAGAAGAAAGCAAACTCAAACTCATTGTAGTTATGAGAAGCGCCACAGATATATGCATCTTGGGACACAATGGCGTGATGTGCCAAATAAACTCCACCTGGATTGTACACCTCTGCCCCGCTCGCAATGGTGACGACGTCTTCCGTTACTAAAAGCCAGGGGGCCCATATCTTAGCACCAGGATAAATGTGGTTGGCCCTGCCGATTTTCGCTCCAAATGCGCGTAGAACAACAGATCTCCATGCGTGGAGTGGCGTTGGCGACGGGCGAAACACCAGGTAGTAGAAGATCCTCCAAGTGAGTCTTCGCAAGCGAGCTCCCACAGAGAACACAGGTCTCTTGAAGGGATCTATCTCAGTCCGGACGTTGACGGGTTCCATGATTGGCTGGAGTTGTGCGCCTCAATTGAGCTCCTAGTATATCAGGATGGCCCAATTGGCTCTATTGGATCCGATAGGGCACCATTGGGCCCCTCGGTTCCATAATGACGCCAAACTACCGTCATGGCTCCGCTGATCCATCTTTTCGGCGTAGCCGGCTGCGACGAAGCCGGTCGCGGCCCCTTGGCGGGCCCGGTCGTCTGTGCCGCTGTCGTTTTGCCAGAAGGATTCGATTCACACGGTCTCAACGACTCCAAGAAGATGAGCCGCCATGCGCGGGAGCACTGGGAACAGGCTGTCAAGTCTCATTCCGACTGGTCTGTCGTCTTGGTCGGGCCGGACGAGGTCGATCAACTCAACGTCCTCCAAGCTTCACTCGTGGGTATGGCGCGAGCTCTGGGATCCTTGAGGTCCATCCCGCCGAGAGCCTTGATCGACGGCAATCGGCTTCCTGAGGCGGCTCCCTGTCCTTGCGAGGCGGTTATAAAGGGAGACGCCACTTTCGCTTGCATTGCCGCGGCCAGCGTCCTCGCCAAGACGGCGAGAGACCGAATCATGATTGAAATGGACTGGCTCTATCCGGGGTACGGCTTCGCCGAACACTTTGGCTATCCGACGGCGGACCATCTGACCGCGCTGAAGAAGCTTGGGCCTTGTCCGATCCATCGACGGAGCTTCGGCCCTGTACAGGAGTGTCTGGCACAGCCCTCGCTCGCCGATTGGTGATGACAACAGGAGCGGTTGCGCCGATCGGCTCCTGCCATACTCGCGGCATGCCGGACAGGCGCACCGTGGGAACTGAACACGAAGACCGCGTGGCCGACTATCTTCTCTCAGCCGGGTATACGATCGTGACCCGGCGGTTCAAAGTCGCAGGCGGAGAGATCGACATCGTCGCCATGGATGGAGACACGCTGGTCTTCGTGGAAGTGAAGTTCCGTTCGCGGAGCGCACCAGAAGACGCTGTCGACACCACGAAACAAGCCCGCTTCGACTCCGCCGTCAGCGCCTATCTTCAGAAGACGGGATCCAACCAAGCCAAGTGTCGGTACGACCTGGTCGCGGTCACGCCTACCGAGATCAGGCACCATGTTGGGGGCATGAGCCCTTAGCCGACCCTGCGGTTGATCCGCTCTTCTTCTTCAGCGAGGGCCGAGATGCCACCCGACTCGCGCGTGGCCTTGTGCTGATACATCCATTTGTCCGCTCGCTCGACGACGGTAGCCGGATCAGGGCCGCTATGGGCGTAGCCGACAGAACCCCTGACCCGAAGGGGTGACCCGTTGACGTCGAGTTCGACGACCAAGCCGTCTCGGAGACGCTCAGCAGCTTCAGTAAGGCCGACCATCGTCACGTGAGGAAGCAGGACGGCGAACTCGTCTCCCCCGATTCGGGCAACAAGATCGTCCTCCCGCACGAGGCCCTTGATGCGCTCGCCAAAGGCGATCAAGACCCGGTCACCAACGCGGTGGCCGTAAGAATCGTTGATGGATTTGAACCCGTCTAAGTCGATGACGATCACCCCAAACCGACGGCTCTGGTCAGTCCGGACATGGTTGAGGGCTTCATCGAAGGCTCTCCGGTTCGCCAGCCCTGTCAACGGATCTTCTCCGGCGAGCCTTGCCATGCGCTGGACCTCCTCGACCAAAACCGCGTCGAAGGCGCGACCGGTCGAATGGTCGGTGAAGACTTGGAGGAAGCCAAGGATTTGGCCCTTGTCGTCCTTGAGCGCCTCGGTCACCATGTCCACTTTTCGGACGATCCCCGAAGCTGACCGAATCTCGACACTAGCCTCGCCCTCCTCGGCCCAATTCGATGGCTCGACAATCCATTCGGAACAGGAAGTTCCCCTCAGGCGGGGCTGTTCGAGCCAGCGTTCGACGATCGTGTTCGAACTCAAGACGTGTCCATCGGCATCCAGAACCCAGACACCCTCTCGAATGTGCTTCAAGAGACTTCCCCAAGCTTCAGTGACAGGCAACCCAATCATAACAAGATCCGAGACTCTCCCCGACATATCGACGCGACTCATCGCCTAACGTTTACATTCCGACGGGACTTTGTCCCACAGATTATGTCAAACGAAGCACAAACCGGGCGTTACCCAAGGCGATTTCGGTGCCGTCAGTGATCTCTGCCTCTTCGACTTTCTCGAAATCATCTCGAAGGACATAAGTGCCATTGCTCGAGCCCAAATCGGTGATTTTCCAAACACCGTCCTCGCATGAAATCTTGGCGTGTTTCCTGGAAACGTAGGCGCCTTCAGGAAGGCCACCCAGATCTATGTCGATGGGCCCGACGCTTGGGTCGAACCGGCCGATCGTGGCAGGAGGCTCGAACTCGAACACCTCCTCAGTCTCGACGCCTGCCCGCTTGACGATGAGTCTCGTATGCGCGGCTGGTGCCTCGTCCACGGTCTCGACCGCTGCTTGGTCTTCAACCGTCGACGTCTCCTCTAACATCGGCTCGGGTGTCTGCAGTTCGTCTTGCGGCAACTGGCTCATGGCTGATCCTTTTCCCCTAAAAGCGTACCACGCCGAGGGCTAGAAACATTGTCGGTCGCAAGGTGTCGATTAGTTCACCATTCGGGCCCTTCGGACACGGCCCGGGAGACAAACAGCAGGACTGCTCCAGAGGAAACCGAAGCGTGAACATCTCCCGTGCCTTCGTTCGACACGCTGTGGAAGCCGGCTGGCTCCATCACCGATTCCGTCACTTCCCAAAGGACACCGGACAGGTTAACGCCCGTCGACCGCTCGAGTGGCAACAGCGAGACTCGGCGGCCAAACCCCTTCCTCACGGTGACCGAGTCCCCTGAACGCAACACCCAAGCGAGACCAGACCGGAGTACGAGCCTGACCGCAAGACGCGACCGGGCGACGACGGAGAGGCTCGACAGCACATGGTCCAGCAGGTCACCCTCGAGTCCAGCAAGGGTCATGCTCTTGTGGCCCTCTTGCTCGACCAAGGACAAGATCTTGGAGCAGTCCGTCCGGTTGGGGTCTGAGTCGCGGACAATCCTCTCAGCCCCGCTCTCAAGCGAGAAGTCGAAAGAGTCCAAATCGCCGACGACGACCGGCTTGAAGCCGAGCCGGATCAGGCGGCTCCCCGCCGAATCCGCAGCGTAAAGCGCGTCTGCCGACTCCGCCCAGGCACGCAACTGCCCGTCCGGCATGTCCAACCCACCGAGGACACCGAGCACTCGTCCGGCCACAGGCGGAGTGTGGCAGAAAGCAAGGACCCGGGGCGGAAAACCCAGGTCCGGGGGCTTCTTAGCCTCGCCAGGAAAATTCAGCAAAAAGTGCCTGCAGACATTACGGGGTTCGGCCCTGATCCATGTGTATAATCCCCTTCTTCCTTGGGCCCGCGAGGGTCAATTTTTGGGCCATGTCGGATCAATACACATTCGAAGACGGAGAAGACCAAGTCCTCCTCCGTTCAGCCTGGGAACAGGTGTTGCGTCGGTTGGAGGTTGAACTCCCAGAGACCGTGATGAGGAAGTTCCTCAAACCGCTTGTGCCGGTTGCGGTCGAGGGATCGACGGCCGTAATCGATGCGCCGGGGCAGTTCATCCAGGAGTGGGTCCGCGAGAAGTACCTCGACCTATTGCAGACGCGGCTCGGGCTCGAGATCGGGCGACCGATCAAGATCGAGCTCAGGATCCAACCCCGGGAACGGACGGCCGCCTCAGTCGACGTAGGCGTCGTGGCACGACAGCCGGTCAGCGTTGACCCGACCCCAGTCTTCCGTTCGAGCGGGCGCTATCGGTTCGACAACTTTGTGGTCGGCCAAAGCAACCGGCTTGCGTTCGCTGGTGCCAAGGCCGTCGCAGCCCAGCCGGGCTCAAAGTACAACCCCCTGTTCATCTACGGAGCGAGCGGCCTGGGCAAGACGCACTTGCTGCAAGCAATCGCGCACGAAATCCAAAGGCGGGACAACCGTTGCCCCGTCATGTACGTGACGGCCCAGCAGTTCGCCGAGGAGTTCGTCAGCGCCCTCCAGAACAACAGGATCGACCAGTTCAGGAAGAACCAGCGGGGAGTCCAGGTGTGGCTCCTCGACGACGTTCAGTTCATCGCCGGCAAGGAGAGGACTCAAGAAGAGCTGTTCCACACCTTCAACTACCTCCACGCTCTGGGAAAACAGATCGTGCTGTGCTCAGATCGCCCACCCCGTGACTTACTGTTGATGGACGAGCGACTTCGCTCCCGTTTTGAGTCCGGACTGGTCGCTGATGTTCTGATGCCCGACACCGAGACGCGGTGCGCGATCCTCTTGAGCAAAGCTCAGCAGGAGGGCGTCGAACTGGAACACGATGTGGCGATGTATCTGGCCGAGGCGATCCCCAGCAACGTGCGGATTCTGGAAGGTGCGCTCACGAAGCTCGCCGTCCAAGCCAGCCTGGAGGGGACTCCCATCACTCCGGAACTGGCTGAAGCCATCGTGGAGAAGTACTACCAGAGTGTCGGCGTTGCCAAGCCGAGCTTTGACCAGATCCTCGAATCCGTCTCACGCCACTACCAGATTCCTGTCCCTGACATTCGAGGGCTTTCGCGCAAGGCACCGATCGCCCACGCACGCCACGTTGCCGTCTTCATCACAAGGGAAATAACGGGCGACTCGTGGAAGCACATCGGTGCACTGTTTGGGAACCGAGACCACACATCGATGATGCACGGCTACAAGAAGATCAGGGAACTGATGAACCGAGACAAGGAACTGAATGCTTCCGTTCGGCTCTTGATGCGAGACCTCTACCCGGAGGTCTGACGAAAAGCAGTCGTCAGAGAGCCGGACAGTCTGGCTGACGCCAGCAGATGCAGGTACTATGCCCGCCATGTTGCACGGACGCTTTCTTGTGCCCATCGTCGCCTTGGCCGCGGTCGCCATACCGACTTTTGCGAAAGCCCAAGCGGATCCTTACCTTGGGCCGTT
The DNA here is from genome assembly GCA_029781035.1 of Armatimonadota bacterium. GTDB lineage: Bacteria > Armatimonadota > Fimbriimonadia > Fimbriimonadales > Fimbriimonadaceae > JAEURO01. The sequence goes on along the minus strand of JAKOXK010000079.1, from coordinate 49,836 downwards.
CGTGGGAGTGTTCTTCCCGAACGACAGCGACTTACGTGACGAGATGGGCAACTCCTGGTTTTCGTTCGGCGCAAGCCGCGTGCGGATCGACAAGTACCAAGAGCAGAACATCGGCTATGACTGGAACGCTTTCAGCCAGTCCAAATCGGGGAACAAGGTCTTCATGGTCGCGGGCACGATCGGCATCACACGGCCCTTCGGACGGCCCGGAGACGCTTCTCGGCCCTACGTGGCTATCCGCGGCGGCCTCTCCTACATCGATTACGCCGTGGGTACGCCCTCTGGTGGTGGCGGAGGTGGAGAAGGCGTGCCTGCCGCCTTGGCGGACCGCGTCTCCGGCAAGAGGATCGGATTCAACGCAAACGTCGAGGTGGGTGTCAACGTAGGCGAACGCTTGAACCTTGCCGTCCGGTACGACCTAATGCCCACGTACGACGGCCTCAGCTTCAGTGGTCTCAGCCTGGCCCTGAAGTACGGTATCGCCCGCTTCTGACGGAGGTCCATGCCGGAAGCCCAGCCGACCCAACCCCCTCAAGAGCGACTGTTCCTCGTCTTCGTGAACACTGACGAGGCAGACGACAAAAGCTTGGAGGACGAGTTGGAAGGGCTGGTAGAAGCTGCCGGTGGAGAGGTCGCCGGTTCGACTCGGCAACGTCTGTCGAAGCCGACAAAGGCGACCTACATCGGCTCCGGCAAGGTCGAGGAGCTCAAGGTTTACGCTTCGGAAACTGCCTCAGACACGGTCGTCGTCGACGCCGAACTGACCGGCATTCAGATTAGAAACCTTGAGGAGGCTCTCGGGCGCCGAGTCGTTGACCGGACGTCCTTAATCCTCGACATCTTTGCCGGGCGTGCCAAGACCCGGGAGGGGCGTCTTCAGGTCGAGTTGGCCCAATACACCTATCGGCTCCCCCGCCTCATGAGCGTCTACACGAAGTTCGAACGGCAGCGGGGCGGAATCGGAATGAGGGGCCCAGGCGAGACGAAGCTCGAAAGCGACCGCCGCATGGTGAATGCTCGAATCGCGAAGCTGCGAGAGGAGATCGAAGAAGTCAAACGGCACCGCCACTTGCAGCGCGAGTCGAGAAGCAACAACCCGGTGCCGACCGTGTCCCTTGTCGGATACACAAGTGCCGGCAAGAGTACACTCATGAACAGTCTGACGGGGACAGACCTTCTCGCGGACGCCATGCCGTTTGCGACCCTCGATCCAACCACGCGGCGGGTGCAGACGACAGATGGTTTCACCTTCTTCCTCACCGATACCGTGGGTTTCATCCGTCACTTGCCCACCCAACTCGTCGCCGCCTTCCGCGCGACTCTGGAGGAAGTCGCCCAAGCGGACCTCTTGCTTCACGTGATCGACGTGAGCCATGAAGACTGGGAAGGACAGCGAGACGCTGTGCTGGAAACGATCGAGACTATTGATGCAAGCGGAGTGCCGATGGTGACTGTCTTCAACAAAGTCGACGCACTTTCGGATCCGTCCTTGGCACGTCGCCTTGTGGCCGAGTGGCCAGACTCCGTTGCCGTTTCGGCCCTTACGGGCAGCGGGTTGGACGACTTGACCGCGGTGGTTCATCGCCACCTCAGAAACCGGTTTGGCCACATTGAGGCCTTGATCCCTTACGAAAAGAGCGCTCTCGTTGAGTCCTGCCACAAGTTCGGACGAGTCCTTCGGGAGGAGTACCGCGACGACGGCATCCTTGTTGTGGCCGAAGTCGTGCCAGAGTGGCGGAGCAAGCTCGAGCCGTATGCGGTCGTGGAATGATGGCCGATATCCCTTTCAGGCAGTCCTCGGCGTGCTGACGCGCGATTGGCTCGACCAAGCGACACGTCGACTGAGTGACGTCGGAGTCCCTGAGCCACGTCTCGACTCGCAGGTCCTCTTGGCCCACGCTATGGGTCGAGACCGGAGTTGGCTCCTGGCTCACCCAGAAATGCCGGTACCGGCTTCAGTCGAGGGTCTCTTGCTCCGGCGAGAGCGCCGCGAACCACTCGCCTATATCGTTCAGTCGCGGGAGTTTTATGGCCGATCGTTCGCCGTCGGGCCAGGGGTGCTTGTCCCGAGGCAAGAGTCTGAGGTGCTGATCGATCTGACCCTCGGGCTACTGTCGAAAGGCGCCCGCTTGCTCGACGTTGGTACCGGTTCAGGCTGTCTCGCCGTCACTCTGAAGCTCGAGTCGCCGGAATGCGACGTATCGGCATGTGACCTCAGCATTGTCGCCCTTGACATGGCTCGGGTGAACGCTGAACGCCTTGGTGCCAATGTGTCCTTTACACACTCGGACCTCTTCGCCGCCTATGCAGGGATGAAATTCGACGTCCTCCTCTCGAACCCACCTTACGTCGGAGACTCAGACGAACTCCCGCCGGAAGTGCGGTATTTCGAGCCCGCTCAGGCGCTTTTTGCCGGAAAGGACGGGCTCGATATCTACCGGAAGATCGCTGACACTGCGAGAGAGCACCTGGAGCCTCGAGGGTTCGTTGTTCTTGAAATCGGCGACGGTATGGGCGTAGCAGTGAAACGGGTTTTTAGCTCCTGGTGCTGTCACGCCACTGCGACCGACTTGAGTGGTCGAGAGCGCGCCCTTGTCTTCAGCGCTGACTAGGCACCAAACACCTTTTCAAAGGAAGCGACAGCTGGAGCCTTCGCGTCCTGGACGGAGAAGGATCTCCCCAAGGATTCCGACAGGCTCGTGACCCCATATCCAATGATCCCACACGGAACAATGAGCCCGAACGGGCTGAGATCGTTGTTGCAGTTGATCGCGACACCATGGATGCTGACCCACTTGCGAACCTTGACGCCGATCGCTGCGACTTTGCGCAATGGCGCTTGACCACTGTCTGACTGCGGGCGTAGCCAAACTCCCGTGTGGGGCGCGAACCGAAGCCCAGACAATCCGACCTGGTCGAGTAGAACTATGACGGCTTCTTCCAAGTCACGCATCCACTTGTGAAGGTCTTGGCCGTGGCGCTTCAGATTGAACACTGGGTAGATGACCAGTTGACCGGGGCCATGATAGGTCACATCGCCACCACGGTCAGTTCGAACCACTTCAATCCCGCGCCGACGGTACTCCTCTGGAGTCATCAGGAGGTTCTCTTCGTGGAAGCTGGCGCCCAAGGTGAGGACGGGCGCGTGTTCGACAAGGATCAGTGTGTCCTCACCACCGCCCACGACTTCCTCTGCGACATCCTTCTGAATGTCCCATGCTGGACCATAGTCAGTCTTTCCGAGGTCGAGGATCCTCAAAGACTCGTGACGGAGGGGCGCGTGCCCTCCAACCGGTTACTCGGCGCCCTCTTCCTCTGCCTTGGGCTTGGACGGCTTCTTCGCCTTGGGAGCCGTTTCCTTCGCCGAAGCCTTCTTGGGGGCTTTGGAGTCCGGCGCCTTGGTCGCCTTACTGGAGCCCGATCGTCCCTTGCCGCCCTTCGATTCGGCTTTCGCCTGGGCGACCAGTTCCTTGACTCGCTCCTCTTTTCGCCGGCGACGCGTTCGCAATTCTTTGTTCCGAATCCTCATGGTGCTCCTCTGGTGAGTTCCGGCGATAATACCCCCGCTTGACGGCTGGCGACTGGACCGCAAGGCTCCTCAATGGCTTGATCCTCGGACCGCCCGTTCGGATGGCGCCTTGCTCGGCCGCGAGTTCAGCGACGGTGACGAACTGATAGCCCTTGGCACGCAGACCCATGATGATGCTCGGTAAGGCGACCAAGGTGCTCGGCATCGGATCATGCATGATGACGATGCCGCCTGGGCTCGCGGTTTTCATGACGTGTCGATAGATGGACTCAGACGAGGGGTTACCCGCCGAGGTCGTGAAGTCCCCAGCGTCGGCGGTCCACAGCACCATCGTCATCCCGAGTTCCTGCGCGATCCGGGTAACGCGTTCGTCGTACTCGCCGCCTGGTGGACGGAAGTAGCGGGGTCGGATTCCGGTCGCCCGCTCGACAGCTTCGGCACCCAGGAGAAGCTCGCTCCGCACCGTGTAATCGTCCACCATAGCGAGCCGGGTGTGCGAATACGTGTGTTGAGCCAGTTGGATGCCGGCTGCCCGGGCTTCGCGGACGAGGTCTGGGTTCTCGTCGACGTTCCTTCCGATCATGAAGAAGGTCGCCTTGACCTTGAACTGGGCCAACATGCGGACGAGCACGTCTGTGAAACCAGCGTGAGGGCCGTCGTCGAAAGTCAGGGCGATGTTCCTAATGCGGGGGTCACCGCGAACCAGCTTCACGGTGTTCAGGAAAGGCTTCTGCGCTTTCTCCGGCGACGCATGACCTCTTCCCGTGCTGGCTGCGGCACTCAGCGTGATGGGACTCTCTGCCGGACCGGCAATGGGAAACGAAGCCGGTTGTGGCAGGCCACACCCAAGTGCCAGCACGGCCACGAGCGCCGCCACCGAGAATCGCTTCATTTCAAAGAACCAACAGCATCAGGCTTTCAAAAGTTGCCGAAGAACGTACTTTAGCACGCCGCCGTGCCGAAAGTACTCAGCTTCAGTCGGAGTATCGATTCTGACTGTCGCAGAGAACACCTTGGTGTGGCCACCGTCGTCGGTCGTCCGCACTGTCAGTGTCTTACCGTCCTTGAACTTATCGGCAAAAGCCTCGCTGAGCCCCACGATAGAAAACTCTTCTGTTCCGGTAAGCCCCAAGGATTGGGCGTTGGCGCCGTTTTGGTACTGGAGTGGCAGGACGCCCATACCAATCAGATTGGACCGGTGAATTCGCTCGAAGCTCTCGGCAAGGACAGCCTTGACGCCAAGGAGCATCGTGCCCTTGGCAGCCCAATCGCGGCTCGAACCGGTGCCGTACTCCTTGCCGGCAAGAACGATCAGTTTCTCGCCTTTGTCGGCGTAGGCTTCACTCGCTTCGAAAATGGTCGTGACCTCACCGCCCGGAGGGCAGGTTGTGAACCCGCCTTCTGTGCCAGGAGCCAACTGGTTCCGTAAACGAACGTTGGCAAACGTACCTCGGATCATGACTTCGTGGTTGCCACGGCGGCTCCCGTAGCTGTTGAACAGGTTCTGCGGAACGCCCTTTGTCGTCAGGTACTGGCCCGCGGGCGAACTGGCTTTGATGGATCCCGCGGGAGAGATGTGGTCGGTGGTGACACTGTCGCCGAGGAGCGCCAGCACCTTGAGCCCGTTCAGATCCTCGACGTCGTCCGCAGGCTCAACAGCCATTCCGTCGAAATAGGGCGCCATGCGGACATAAGTGCTCTCCGGATCCCAGTTGTAGCGTTGGCCACCGGCGACTTGGATGGACTGCCATTGGGAGTCACCATCGAAAACGCCCGCATAGGACGACGAGAACATCTCGCGCGTGATGTGTTGCCCGACTACATCGGCGATCTCCTGTTGCGAGGGCCACACATCCCGCAGATAGACAGCCTTCCCCTCACGGTCGATCCCAATGGGGTCATTTGCCAAGTCAATGTCGATCGTCCCTGCCAACGCGAAGGCCACGACTAACGGCGGCGACATCAAGTAATTAGCCTTAACAGCCTGCTGCACGCGACCCTCAAAGTTCCGGTTTCCACTTAGGACGCTGACGACGGTCAGGTCGTCGGCCTCGATCTTCTTCGCGACTTCCTCTGGCAACGGCCCCGAATTGCCGATGCATGTCGTGCATCCATATCCCACGACGTTGAAACCGATCTCGTCGAGGTCGTTCAGCAGACCGGACTTCTTCAGGTACTCCGTGACCACGCGAGATCCTGGAGCCAGGCTCGTCTTCACCCACGGTTTGGGCTTGAGCCCGAGGGCGTTCGCCTTCTTGGCCACTAGACCGGCCGCCACCATCACACTGGGATTGCTCGTGTTAGTGCAGCTCGTGATCGCCGCAATGACCACAGAAGCGTGGGTCAGCCGGTCCGTCGCTGCCCGCTCCATCACGGCCGTGCTGACCGACCCCGACCCCTCCGTGCCTGGCTTCGCGGTGGGGAATACCGCATAGAACGAGTCGCGAGCTTTGCTCAACGGCGACCGGTCCTGCGGTCGCTTAGGCCCAGCGACACTGGGCTCGACGTCGCCCAGGTCGAGCGTGAGGACGCTTGTGTACTCCGCTTCGGGTGCGTCTGCGGTGTGGAACAAGCACTGGTGCTTCATGTAGGCTTCGACCAAAGCGATCTGGTCTTCGCTTCGGCCACTGACGCGCAGGTAACGCAAGGTCTCGTCGTCGACTGGAAAGATGCCGCAAGTCGCACCGTACTCGGGAGCCATGTTGGCGAGCGTTGCGCGGTCAGCAAGGGGCAGAGTGGCGATGCCTGGCCCGAAGTATTCGACGAACTTGCCGACAACCCCATGTTTCCGGAGCATCTCCGTGACGGTGAGGACTAGGTCGGTCGCCGTGGCACCCTCGCGGAGTCTTCCGCTGAGCTTGAACCCGACCACCTGCGGGATCAGCATCGGGATCGGCTGGCCGAGCATTGCGGCTTCTGCCTCGATGCCTCCGACTCCCCATCCGAGAACACCCAACCCATTGATCATGGTCGTGTGGCTGTCAGTTCCCACGAGGGTGTCCGGGTAACACGTGCCGTCGGCGTTGTCAAAGGTGACGCGGCCCAGGTATTCCAAGTTCACTTGGTGGCAAATGCCTGTGTTCGGCGGAACGACCTTGAAGTTGTCGAAGGCGGTCTGCCCCCACTTGAGGAACGCATACCGCTCCGCGTTCCGGTCGAACTCCAGATCCAGGTTCAGTTGGAGCGCGGCTTCCGACCCGTAGGCGTCCACCTGGACAGAATGGTCGATCACGAGTTCGACCGGCTGCAGGGGATTCACTCGCGCGGGGTCTCCTCCGAGCGCTGCCATCGCGTCGCGCATGCTGGCCAGGTCGACGACGCATGGCACGCCGGTGAAGTCCTGCATCAGCACGCGGGCAGGTGTGAACTGGATCTCGTGCGAAGGGTCGGCCTTAGGGTTCCAATCCAGAAGAGCTTCGATGTCAGCCTTTGTGACTTTGAACCCGTCTTCAGTCCGCAAGAGATTCTCGAGCAAGATGCGCAGCGAGTAGGGAAGCCGCCGGTGCCGCTCGTCCTTGAACGCTTGGAAATCGTGAAATGTCCGTTGTTTGCCGGCAAGTTGTGTCGTGGTGAGGGTACCGAAGCTGTTCATGGTCGTGCGCCAGTTCCTGCGGCCAGCCATCGAGAGAGTCGGAGCAACAAAGACCGATCCTCGCGTGGGGAACGCGCGGTCTGCCCCGAATGTTACCAAGGTTGATTTGAACCTCGACGGCCCACCGTCCCCAAAGGTTGCAACCTCAAGGTAGACCCGGACGGTATACTTCCGCGTCGCTCGGACTGCAGGACGGGCGCGAGAGTAGACATGAAGCGGTTCTTTGCGTGGCTCCGAGCCATCTTCAATCGGGGTATGGACAAACTTGAGGACCCCGAGATCATGCTGGATCAGGCACGTCGCGACATGCAGACGGCTCTGGTCCAGAACAGGGAGAAGGCTGTGCAGGCCATCACCCAGAAGAACAAGCTTCAAGGGATGCTCGACGAAGCGACCCGTAAGTCGGCGCAATTGGAGAACCAGGCGGCAGCGGCCCTCAAGGCAGGCAACCGCGATCTCGCCCGACAGTTTCTGCGAGAGAAAGCGACGTCAGACGCCACCATCGAGACGCTCAAGACGACACTCGCCACGGCCGTGGAGACGGTCGAAAACGTCAAGGTAGCTATTAAACGTCAGGAAGAAGAGGTCCGCAAGAAAACAGCGGAGGCGTTGGCGCTCAAGGCACAGTGGAAGCAGTCTCAGATCCAGTCCTCCATAACGAAGGCGTTGGAGGGGCTCACGTTCGAAAACGAGTATGAAGGCTCGTTTGCGGCTGCCCGTGAGAAGATCGCCGACAAGCAGGCCGAGGCCTCTGCCCGCCAAGAGATGTTCTCTGGCAGCGTCCAAGGCAAGATGATGGCCATGGAGGATCAGGCGATGGACATGGCCGCCGAAGAAGACCTCAAGAAGCTTGAGGAAAAGCTCGGACTCGGTACAGCAGCACCCGTGACCACCACTACGACATCGATCGAGGGCGAAACGAGCGTCGATGCCGAACTGGACGCTCTTGAGAAAAGGCTTCAACAAGGCCAGTCGGGAAGCTAGCCATCGACTCTTGCCGCCGAACTGGCGGCGTTTGGAAACGCTCACCCAAACCGCTCGACTTCGGGCGAGTCGGCAATGTCGACCGCCGACTCTGGTGCGATTCCGACCGCTTGGGACATGACCGTGACGACTTGAGTCAGGCCGTCCCTACTCAATCCCTTGAAATGCCTGGCGACCTTGCCACTCTCGACGACGACGACCTCACAGGAACGTTCGACGTGATACGCCTTGACGATCTGGCGTTCAGGATCCAACAGGAAGTCAAACGTCGGATGGAACAGCTTCGCCCACTGGCCAAACCCGGATGGGTCGTCGTCCAACACTCCGAAGAACTGAACGTGCTTTCTTCCTTGGAAGGCAGTCCCCAGGCGGTTGAAGTAGACCATGGCTGTTGGCGACAACTTGCAGCCGTCCTTGACGAACGCCAAGACCAGGACGTTTCCATCGGCCAGTTCCTTGAGGGTCCGTTGCTTGCCGTCACTGGCCATGGCGACGAAGGCCGGGGCCGCCTTCCCCACGTCATCAGATGGCCCGTCTTGTGGGCGATGGGGCGGAACCCAGGCAAGTCCAGCAAGAAGGATCACGGTCGAAGTCAGGGAATCCAGCATGGCTCTTGTTAGGTCTAGAGTATAGAACCCTGTCCTCCGGTGTAGAGTCAGGTTCCAGGCCCATGCGCCGTGCGCCCCTGCCCGAGAACGTTGCCGACAAGCTGAAGTCGGTTCCAGCCAAACCCGGTTGTTACATCTATCGGGACGAATCCGCGCATGTGCTTTACGTCGGCAAAGCGGTCAATCTCAAGAACCGCGTGCGGAGCTACTTCCAGCCGAGTGCGAAGCTCGGGGCGAAGAACGAGCGTCTTGTCCGCAAGATCCGCGACATCGAGTGGATCGTTGTCGATTCCGAGTTGGAGGCCCTTGTCCTCGAGTGCAACCTCATCAAAGAGCACCGACCGCCTTACAACGTGGTCATGCGCGACGACAAGAGCTACCCATACATCGTCATCACCAAGGAGCTTTATCCCCGTGTCCTCTTCACCAGAAACCCGAAACGCGGAGTCGGGAAGGCTTTTGGCCCCTACACGTCGGCCTTTTCCGTCCGTGACACGCTTCAGCTCCTGCACAAGGTCTTTCCGCTGATCCCCTGTGGCAAGAGTTGGAGCGGCAAGGCCGAGCAGAAGCCCTGCCTTTACTACCACCTAGGGCAATGTCTCGGGCCGTGCGCCGGACTGGCCGATGCCAAGGAGTACGCACAAGTGATCGACCAAGTGCGCCGGTTCCTGGACGGCAAAGAGACAAAGGTGGTTGACGACTTGCGGCACCAGATGGAGCAAGCGTCCGAGGGGCTAGAGTTCGAGCGCGCCGCTGTGATCCGAGACCGTATCCAGGCGATCGAGAACGTCCTCGAAAAGCAGAAGGTCCTGAGTGACGACCACATCGACAAGGACGTCATCGCCGTTGTCAAGGACGACAGGGGCGCCGCGATACAGATGCTGTACGTCCGCGGAGGCCGCCTGATTGGACAACGGTACTTCGTGCTCGACGGCGCCAAGGAATCATCCCCGAGCGAAGCGGTCGGCGAGTTCGTCAAGCAGTACTACAGCGACGTGCCCGAAGTGCCGCGCGAGGTCTTGCTTCCGGTGGAGATCCTGGAGCGTCAGATCGTCGAGCGATGGTTGAGGCAACGGCGCGGTTCGGCAGTCACGGTCGACGTTCCCCAGGGGGGCGAGGGACTCAGGCTTGTCGACCTTGCCGCTGCGAACGCGGAAGAAGCGCTCAAGTCCATGACTCTGGAGGTTGAGCAACAAGAGGCGTGGGCTCAGACAGCGATGGAGGAACTGGGTGAAGCTCTCCAACTCTCGGCCCTGCCAGCCCGCGTCGAGTGCTACGACATTTCAAACATCCAGGGGTCGGCGCCAGTGGGCTCCATGGTCGTCGCGGAGGACGCCATGCCGGCCAAGAACGAGTACCGTAGGTTTCGAATCAAGTGGCACCAGGAGACACCCGACGATTTTGCGATGATGAACGAGGTCATCACACGCCGCCTGCGCGCCTACCTCGAAGGCGATCCGAAGTTCTCGAGACTTCCAGATCTGATCGTGATCGACGGTGGGAAAGGACAGTTGTCGGCCGCGCTCAAGGCCCGTGACGCCCTTGAACTCTCGGTGCCCATGGTAGGACTCGCCAAAAAACAGGAGATCCTGTACATGCCTGGAAGCGGGAAACGTGAACGAGTCGGCGAGCCTTCTAACAAGTCCTTCTCCCAGGGGACCGCCAGCCACAAGCCAGATTGCCATGATCCTCAAGAGGATGGCAATCGTAGGGAGCCCGATCCCAGGCTTCAGCTCCCAACGTCCCGTGTCCCGACCTTCACCGAGGTGGTGCTCCCGCTCAACTCGCCCGGACTTGTCATGCTTCGACGCTTGCGAGATGAGGCGCACCGATTCGCGATCACCTATCACCGGAAAGTCCGAGACAAGCGAATCCAGGGCAGTGTCCTGGACGAAGTGCCGGGAATCGGCCCGAAAAAGCGTCGGCTCCTGCTCCGCACGTTCGGGTCGATCGAAGCGATCAGGCGGGCAACCCTCGAGCAGATCGCGGCCGTCCCGACCTTGACGATGCGTCAGGCCGAGACGGTCGTCGAGTTCTTGCGGCGAGACTAAGGCCTACTTGTCCTCGCCTTTTCGCGCCCTCTTGTGCGCACGGGCAAAGGCGTCTTTCTGCTCTTGGGTCCACTGGGACGCCGCCTGGCTGGCGTTGTCCTGTGAGGCCTGTGGCTCTGGTGTCGACGCCTCAGAAGAAGCGCAACCCCATACCAGGCCACTGACAATGGACCCGGCTGCCACAAGTAGCAGAAACCTTGAGGCTAGTCGGTCCACCACTGCACCCCAGAAGCTTCGGGGAACGCTAGGAAGGTACTGCACTTCCAGCCCTTTCCCAGTGGGAACCCGTCTCGCGGGAACGGATTCACGGTGCCGTCCGGATCCGAGCAGTACCCGTTGACGCGCTGGCCGAAGTTCTTGGGCGATCCGATCAGCATGTCGTACTGCGAGATGTAGCCCCCCTTCCACGCGATCGTGCCCGCATGACCGTCGGCAAAGACCATTGTCGTCTTGCCTGTGAAGTAGATGTCGTTGTTTCGCGATCCGCCGGGATAGTCGTCGAAGAACCAATCGATGCTGCCGATCGTTTGCCGTGGCGTGTCGTAGGTGTTGCCAAAGGCGAACAACTGCGCGGGGCTGGCCATTTGGGTGTTTGACTTTCCAGCGTTGAACCGCCGCCCCCCGCGGCCCCCACACCCCTGGACAGCCCCTCCGTCCGTGCACTGCTCTTCGTTGATCATGCCCTCTGCAGCCCGGATTTCAAAGCCCCAGTTGTAGCCGACGTCGTTCCGGCCATAAACCACGTTTCCGTTGGTGTCGAGGCCGACTTGATCGTCGTTTGACCGGTACTTGCCGACCCAAATCTGGAGGTTCTTGATGTACGGGTACATCGTGGCGATCGGATCGCCGCCGTGGTTGGTCGAGTCTCCGCCGTCGTATACCGACGGGAATCTGTCTTCATTGTCTGTCGCGTACATCATCGCGGCAGTACCAAGCTGCTTCATGTTGCTCAGGGCCGATGTTTTCTTTGCGGCGGCTTTCGCCTGGGCGAACACGGGGAAGAGAATGGCTGCGAGAATCGCAATGATGGCAATGACCACAAGGAGTTCAATAAGGGTGAACGCTTTATATCGCATGTGTGCCTCCTCGGCACCGCAATGGTCCACGCGCACCGTTAAGCGAGGGTTTCCCCGTGGTTTGCTTCCGGTTAAGCTGGCTCCCGCGACCCATCGCCCAGTCCGAACCGGTTGTTAACGAACCCGCTGACCGCCAACCGCGCTTACGGGTTCAAGGTCCAGGAGGCAACGTTGACTTTGACGCGCCAATTCTGGATTGTCACCGGCCCCACGGGCTTGTAACTGACGAGGGACAAGACGGCATGGGTGATCGGCGAAAGGAACCGCGCAGGGTTTGAGACGGGCACTTGGACATCGGACTCGCTGGAGCTGATCGTCCGCTGGTCGACCGTCACCCAGCTCAGATTCGTGAAATCCCACAGTTGGAGGGTCTGCCTGATATTCACTGAACTGGCAAGGGACTTGAGGCGGCAGGAAAACGAACCGTTCTGCCCGACATCGGCAAACCCGTTCCCGCTCATGTAGAGCTGGATCGGCGAGTCGTTCGACGTGATGACCGGACCGGGCGCCAGTTCCAGCCGGTCCGCATCGTCGTAATAGACGCTGGAGAGGGATCCTGAAGTCGCTCGGCCACGAACCATGCTCATTGTCGTGGGAAGGCACGTGTTGTCTCCAAGTGCGTAGAGGCTCGCGTTGTTGATCGCGAACACCGTGCCTTCAGGCGAAATGATCGTGGGCGTGTACGCCTCACCGATCCCAGATGTCAAAACCTGTGTGTCTTGGAGGACGTTGCTTGTGAAGTCCCAGGTGTAGCAGCTTCCGTCCTCTGAATTGACGATGGCGCACTTGCGGACAGGGTCGATCGCGGCCGAGTTGATGCACCATTCCTTCACTCCACCGCGTTGATCGGTCGTCGGTCCCAAGACGGTCAAGACCTCCTTCATGGTCGGAGTACCGTCGATCGGGTCGACTTGGAAGTCGTTCGGATCCAGCACCGCGACCTTGTTCGAACCGTCTCCTCCACCCTCCAAGTAGTTGTTGTACTTCGTGAGGATGAGATAGGTCGACGAGCCGTGATAGGAAGGCACGCACGAGGCAGGCACGACCGACGCCGTGTCGTCCCACCCAAATGCGCCGGGATAGCCTTTGGCCTGAAGGGTCTGGTCAAAGTGAAGCATGTACCCGCGCAAGTGGGTGTAGCCAAACGGATTGTCGAACATCCCAAAGTAAACGTCGCCATCTGGCCCCACCATTGGTGTGGCCGTGCTGTCGCTGCTGACAAGAGCCGGGTTCCCTGTATGGGGATCAAGGGGCTGCACCTTATAGACGGTGCTGAGATCGGTCGTTGACAGGCCGAGGAGATAGTAGCGGTCGCCGCCGACCCCGACATAGACGATTGAACCGTCGTTGCTCAACGCTGGTGCGCAGTTCAGGAGGGCATAGCTGATGCCTGAATCGTTGGCCGCTTGAGCCGCGCTCACCCAAGTTCCCGTTCCGTCCGGGCCGATCTTGGCGATGCCGCTCACGAGGTTCGCCGGCGTTGGCCCCGATACCTCGTAGGTGAAGTAAACATTCCCTTGTGCATCGGCGGTCAAGGGTGAGGTGATCTTGACCCTGTCGTCGTACGTGGCCTTGTGGGCTCCGTATTCAGCGAGCCCGTAAAAGCAGAACTGGTCGACAACCGAGTTGGGATCGTCGGCATCTCGCCGCACGTAGACAGTTCCGCCAGCACCCGGGACGGCCAGTTTCGTCCGACTCACGAGGGTGCAACCACACGGTGGTGTCCAATCGTAGGGGGGCAGGGAGTAGTCGGTGGCCTGTGTCCACAGCAGCTGGCCATCGTAGACACGCCGGCCCTCGACCTTGAATCCATCGGTCGCCCCCGTTTTGACCGTTACGATGACGGTCGCGTTCCTCGTGACCAAGGGAGTCCCATAGTGGATCAAGAGGTCGTTGCCGCTGTACTGTGGGTTCAAGTCCACCGGTGTTGACCAGCGGATCCGAAGCGCCTGCTGGGCTGCCACTGGCGAATTGGCGGTGTGCTGGGGATTACCGGCATGGCTCTCCCACCCCTGGACGCCCATTTGCGCCCAGGCACCGAGTGGCCCAAACCCAAACCCGAACAAGACTGCTGCACAGACCGTCACACGAGCCAAAACCATAAGAACGACCCCTCAGAAGGGCAGGAGTCCGCCTAGTATACGAACTCACTCGAAAAAAGCGTGATTAGAACTGGCTAGTGATCGCTCGCGTCCGGAAAACACAGGAGGAATTGCCAGGGCGCCATGAGACATACTAGGTTGTGTTCGCCAGCCTCGTCTTCGCGAGTATCGTCACTCCCGCGACCCAAACCATCGTCCGCGACGGCCACAGCCGTTGGGCCATCGTTGCTAACGTAGGGCCGCCGGCACTACGACACGGCGCCGAGGAGTTGCAGAGTTTCCTCCGCCAAGTCACGGGTGCCGAACTCCCCGTGCTCTCGAAACTGCCCCGAGGCAGACAAGCGATCCGCATCGCCAATGAACCGAACCTCCGCGAGGAGGAGTACACCATCCGGAGCGACAAGGATGGGATCGTTATCCGTGGCGGCGGACAGCGAGGCGCGATGTACGGGTGCTACGGGTTCCTGCAAGACGTAGTTGGCTGTCGGTGGTTCACGGCCAAGTGCTCGTTCATTCCGAAGAAGCCCACCCTGACGGTTCCGCAACTCGACACTCGCCAGCGGCCGGCTTTTGAGTACCGGGAGCCCTTCTTCACTGAGGCCTTTTCTGACAGGGACTGGTGCCTGAGGAACAGGGTCAACGGCAACTCGATGCCCCTCGACGACAGCGTCGGAGGCAAGGTGTCGTACGGCAAGTTCGTCCATACGTTCTCAGAGCTGGTTCCCCCCGAAACGTATTTCAAAGACCACCCTGAGTACTTCTCCCTTGTCAAAGGTCAGCGACAAGGCGGGTACGCGCAACTCTGCTTGACCAACCCCGACGTGCTGCGTATAGTCATCGACAAGGTCGAGCAGTGGATCAAAGAGAATCCGAAGGCCACGATCTTCTCAGTCTCTCAAAACGACACGTACTCGAACTGCGAATGTGATGCTTGCAGGAAGGTCGAAACCGAAGAGGGATCGCCATCCGGCCCGTTGCTCCGCTTTGTGAACAAGGTGGCCGACGCGATCGGCAAAGACCATCCCCAGGTGTTGATCGACACACTCGCCTACCAATGGAGTGAGAAACCACCGCTCCACGAGAAACCGCACAAGAATGTCCGTGTGAGGCTCGCTCCCATCGGTGCGTGCTTTGCCCACCCGCTGGACGGCTGTGACAGGAACAAGGTTCCTTTGGCGAACCTCAAAGACTGGTCACGAATCACGAATCAACTTTACATCTGGCACTACTGCACCGATTTCGCCAGCTACCTTCAACCACTTCCCTGCATCGACGAGATCGTTGGGGACATCCGACTGTTCCACGAAAGCGGTGTCGTCGGTATCTTCGAAGAGGGGGACTACGCGCCAGGCGGTGGCGGCGACATGGCCGAACTGAAGTCCTATTTGATGGCCCGCCTCATGTGGACACCGAACTTGCCAGCGAGACCTGTCATCCATGAGTTCCTTGAAGGCGTCTACGGAAAGGCCGCGCCCGAGATTCTGGAGTGGATCAATTTGACTCACCGCGCAGCTCGAGAATCTGGAGTCCACGCGACGATCTACGACCCGCCGACGGCACCGTACTTCACAAACGATGTACTGACCACCGGGGCGAGTCTGTTCGATCGAGCCGAACTGGCCGTCGCAAACGATCCGACAGCGCTGTGGATGGTGCAGAAGGCACGAATGGGCCTGGAATTCTTGCAAGTGACTCGTACGACTTCGGAAGATCCCCGACACGCGTCATACGTCAAGGCCCTGGCCACGAGCATCCGTCGGTTCGGTGTCACGCAAACGTCGGAAGGCGGTGACGCCGAGGAGTTTTTGAAGCGGATCGGAGCTGAGGCGGCTCAACCCTTGGGACTGCCTTGAGGGATTTTGGCTGGATCGATCACGACGTGCTTGATCGTCTTGCGCTTCCATGTGTAAACGACATGCACAAGCCCGTCGCGGGTCTGGATCACGGTCGGGTAGGAAAACTCCTCGCCTGGTTCGTCTTCGAGCGTCAGCACCTCGTGCCAGTGAACCGCGTCTGACGAGACCTTTACGCTCAAAGGAGAACGGCGTCCAGACCACTCTCCGGGGGTGCGCGTCACGTTATTGCAGACCATCAAGAAGGTCTTGTTGCTTAGCGTCGTCGCATCAAGCCCAGAGTTGTTGTTAGGAAGATCACCAAGGGTCATCGGGCCCCACGTCCGCCCGTAATCGCTTGAGTCCGTTTGGAACACCCGGTCCTCCTGTGTCCGCCCAACGGCTCGGAGATGCCCCTTCCCCAGGTCCAGCAAGCTCGGCTGAATCGCCCGGATCGACTTCCCGTCGTTCACTGACGGAGTCTTCGACCAACTGCCGCCGTTGTTGGCGGTGAACTCGAAGTGAACTTGCCAGCCGTGGCCTTCCGTGCTGCTTGGGCACAGGATGGTTCCTGCCGGCGTTTCAAGGGGCCGGTTCTTGATGGGCCCCAGGAATCCCTCCGGTAGACGGACAGCCCGGAGCCAATGGAGGCCACCGTCTGGGCTGGAAGCCATCATGCCCCACCAGTGGACAGGGTCGGGGCCGACTTTGAAGAAAAGGAGGAGCGGGCCCCTTCTCGGCTGGAAGAGCACGGGGTTCCAACAGGGCTGCGCTCGGCCCTGCCTGTCCTTCCCGACTTCGACCTCCTTGGGACGAGTCCAAGCTCCTTTCTCGCGCCGTGCGACCCAAATGCCGACATCGTCAGCACCCTCACGGCTGCCAGCGAACCATGCAGCGACGACACATCCGTGGGATTCCTCGATCGTAGCCGCGTGGCACGAGGCGAACGGGGGATCGCGAAAGACGTCCTCCTTGAGAAGCACGGCGCTTTGAACTGCAAACATGACTCTCGTTCGGCCCTCATCATATCGCGTTTCTCGATAAACTCACTCTGTGAGAATTGGGAGGTTCAATGTCTGCATCCACAACCACGGGATGTTCCGGCTCGATGGCGGAGCGATGTTCGGCTCCGTGCCCAAGGCATTGTGGAGCCGCATGTGTGTTCCTGACGATGAAAACCGGATCCTAATGGCGACGCGGTCCTTGGTCATAGACGACGGAGACCGGCGGTTTCTCGTGGACGTCGGGTGCGGCGACAAGTGGAACGGCAAGACGCGCGCGATCTTCCAGTTCGAGGAGGGACCGTACCGCCCCGTGCCTGGAGTCACAGACGTTGTGCTCACACACCTTCACTTCGATCATGCGGGAGGGGTCTCGCGGTTTCTTTCCGACGGAGGACTTGCCCTGAACTATCCTGATGCGCGACACCATGTGTCCCGCGCCAATTTGGACAACGCGTCGAACCCGAATCCGCGTGAGCGGGCCAGCTATTTGGCCGAGAACGTTCAGGTGCTTCAAGAGTCGGACTTGAACTTGATCGAGGACGGTGAGGTCCTCTGCCCAGGGATCACCCTCCACCAATCGGACGGGCACACTCGCGGGCTCTGTTGGGTAGAGGTCTCGGACGGTGGAGAGACGCTTGCTTTTCCAGCCGACCTCATTCCCCTGTCGCACCATCTGCCGCTCGCCTACCACATGGGCTACGACATGTGTGCCGAGAAGATCCTCACAGAGAAGGCAGCCTTCTTGTCCAAAGCGGTTGAAGAGCGGTGGACCGTAGTCTTCGAACACGATCCCTCTGTCGTCGGAGGAAACGTCGGTCAAGACGAGAGCGGTCGATTCCGGCTTATGACTCGGGCTGAGATTCCGGAATTGTGACCACCGGTTCTCGTCTGACAAGTTCGGACCGCCAAGACGGCGACGGGTATCCTTGGGACATGTCCCGAGTCAAAGAGGGCGACCGAGTCCGGATCGTGAAGCGAGAACTCACAGACCAAGACCGAAAGGTCTATGGGTTCTTCGACCACATGCAGGGCCTGACCGGGACCGTGGAGAACGTGTATTCGAAGGACGAGGTTGCGGTCAAGATCGACCTCGCCGTCCTGTCCAAGATCCCGGCCGACGTCCACAAGGAAGCCACCAAGCGGATGAGGGAGCGCTTTGTCGAAAACGTCGGCGAAGAAGCTCGTAAGCAGCTATCGAAAGAGGAACTCGATTTCGTGCCTCACTACGTGCTCCTTGTGCGAACGGACGATCTGGAAAAGGAGTAGCACGTCGACCGACGGTTTGGGGTGCTCTGAACCCAAGCACAGCCGTCGTGCGTCGTGATTCCTGATGGACAACAACTTCGTCCAGGGCGTCGGCAACCTCCTCGTCACATTCGCCTTGTTGCCCGTGATGGGGTTTGCCGGAGTATGGCTGATGTCCCGCATGGTTCAAGGGGATCTGGAAGTGCTGCCCGGCATCGTCACGTTCTTCGTGATGATCCTGCTCGTTGGTGTCGCCCTGTTCTTCCCTCACCAGCAGATGGCCGGCCCCGTGCTGGTGGTCACTCTTGCCGCGATGGCATTCTTCCCGTTCGCAGAAACACAGTTGGAGAAGTTCGATATGGTCACGATCGACATTGACCGGATCGAACGGGCCCACCAGGCCCTGGCCAGGCAACCCGACAATGTCACGGCACGGTTCGAACTGGCCCGCGCCCTTTGGGACCGCGGGCTACAGGGTCACGCCATAGCTCTCGCCGAGAACACCCTCGGTGGGCTTTCAACGGAGAGAGACCTCATGTCGATGCAATCGTTGAGGGACAAGTTCTTCACTGAAGACCGGGAAGTCCAGCGGTGGAGACGGGAAGTCACCGACCCCCGTGCGTTTGAACCGCTCACTTGCCCCAAGTGCGGAAACCAAAATGAGCCTGGGCTCGCTGTTTGCTCCCGTTGCGGCGGGCCGTACCTCCTCGAACTGGCGAGGAAGAACCGGGGCAAGCAGAGGATCTATGCGCGCTTGACTGTCGGGTTCGCACTGACTACCACCTTGTTGGTCTCAGGAGCTTGGGTCGGGCTCAACCTTCCTTGGCCCGGATCTGGGATCTGCATACTGGCTCTGTTGGTGGGAATCGGTTTGACAATGGCCTGGCTTTTCCGCCCCAAGACAATGCGAGAGTGACCTCGGTTCCCGCCCTCGGTGAACCTAGACGTGCCACAATACCATCACAATGGCAGGCCATTCCAAGTGGAAGAACATACGGCTTCGAAAAGGCAAGCAAGACGCGATTAGGGGCAAGCTGTTCACCAAACTGGCTCGCGAGATCATTGTCGCCGCCAAGATGGGCGGGGGTGATCCCGACACGAACGCCCGGCTGCGTCTCGCGATCGAGAAGGCCAAAGAGAACTCGGTTCCCAAGGACAATATCGAGCGTGCGGTGGCCAAGGGCAGCGGGGGAGGCGAGGGCACCAACTACGAGGAGATCCTCTACGAGGGAGTTGGCCCGGGTGGTGTCGCCTTCATGGTCGAGGTCTACAGCGACAACCGCAACCGGACCGTCGGTGAACTCCGGCACGCTTTCACGAAGCACGGAGGAGCGTTGGGTGAGAACGGAAGCCAAGCTTGGCAGTTCAAGCACTGTGGTCAGATCGTCGTCAATCGTGCGGACGTAGACGAAGAGACTCTGACGCTCGCCGCGATCGACTCGGGCGCGGACGATGTGGTCTCCGATGAAGAGTCGTTCACGGTCTACACGCCCATAGCCAACCTCCACGCCTGTAACGACGCGTTGCACGCTGCAGGGATCCCAACTCACGAAGTGGGGCTCGCACGCGTCCCGACGAACATGGCCAACCTCGAAGACGACGACTTGAGGAAGGTCGTTCGGTTGATCGAGGCGCTCGAAGACCTTGACGACGTTCGCGAGACGTTCGTCAACGTTGAGATCCCCGAAGAAGTCTTCTCCGAAGCGTGAGTCGGATCCAGCCGCTGGTAGGCGGCGCCAGAACGACATGACCCGAAGCAGCCCATCACCGCAACGCCTCCAAGTGCCGTGGGTGACTTTGGGTTTCGTGACGCTGAACCTCTTGGCGGCGTTCGGTTCGGCCCTGTTTCCCGACGCTACAGAACGTCTGGCCTTTGATCCTGGATCCCCGACGCTCTTGGCTGCTTTCGCCAGCCTCTTCCTGCACGCCAACCTGCTTCACCTCCTCGGCAACATGGTCTTCCTCGCCGCAGTGGGGCCGCGGGTCGAAGCGGTCGCTGGCCGAATCCAGTACATCGTCATCTACTTGGCCGCCGGGCTGTTGGGAGTCGTCTCCCACTGGTGGATCTCCAGAGCGACCGGCTCCTCCAACCACCTGCTGGGAGCTAGCGGGGCCATCGCAGGTTGCGTCGGCTATTGCTCGATCCGGTTTCTGGGGAAACGTGTCCCGCTGGCACCCGGAACCACCGTTTCAGTCGGTGCGGTGGCACTGATCTGGGTCGGGCTCCAAGCGGCCGGAGCCTTTGTCCGCTTCGGACAAATGAGTGGGGGCGGCGTTGCCTTCTGGGCCCACCTGGCGGGGTTTCTCGGAGGCCTGGTGATCGGCCTGGCCTTTCAGGCACCCAGGCAGGCTAGCCTTCAGTTCGGCCACGACCTGATCGACCGGATGAGTACCCGCGGCCCCGCAGCAGTGGTGGAGACGGCGACCCGCCACCTTCAGGAACACCCAGGCGACCGAAGAGCCCTCCGCGAACTGGCCAATGCCCTTCACACGATGGGAGACAAGCATCGAGAAGCGGAGACACTGGTCCAGCTAGTCGATGACGCAACGCCAGAAGAACTACCAGGAATCCTACAGACCCTGTCCCAATGCGAAGGGCTTCGACTGTTACAGCCGCTCGTGAGGCTGAAGCTGGCGGAACAGATCCGGGAGGGTTCAGCCGAGGTCTCCCGTCAGTTGATTCGGTCCGTGGTGGGTGAGGAGGGTGCAGAGGCCTATCGCCCCGACGCGTTACTCGCCTTGGCGATCGTTGAGGACGACGAGAACAGGGGCCCGATACTCGAGGAACTCACGTCCACCTACGAGTTGCACCCAGCGACACAGATCGCCCGACAGAAGGGGTTGATCCGTTGACCCTCAAGCAACGGTGGCGCAACGTCCGACCGTACGTACTCGGCCCACTGATTTTGGTGACAGCCAGATTGCTGGGATCAACGTGGAGAATCAGGACGGTCGGCGAAGACAAGGTCAATGCGCTCTCGGGCGGCAGGATCTTCTCCGGTTGGCACGGGAGGACCTTCGTCGCCGCCGTCCACTACAAGGGACAGGGTGTCTGGACGATCATCAGCCAGAGCAAGGACGGCGACATGCAAGACATCATCTTCCGGGGATTCGGGTTCAAGACAATACGGGGCTCAACGGGACGGGGCGGGGTCAAAGCAGCCATAGCGTCGATCGAGGTGTTGCAGCAGGGGGCGGTCATGGCGTTCACTCCTGACGGGCCGCGCGGCCCGAGCGGCGTCGTACAGGGCGGCATCATGCTCATGGCCAAAAAGTCTGGCGCTTATATCGTTCCCGTCGGCGTCTCAGCCGACCGGCGCTGGCTCGTCAAGACGTGGGACCGTTACATGGTCCCCAAGCCGTTCGCACGGTGCGTCATGGTCTTCGGGGAACCGCTCGGGATTCCTCGGACGGCCTCCGAAGAGGAGATCGAAATGAAAAGGCTCTGGCTCGAGGACGAAATGAAACGCCTTGAGTGCGAGGCTGAGTCCCTGGCGGGCCATACGGCGACGTGAAGGCTTCGACCTGCATCACTGAAACTGACGGCGCGTCAGTCTCGACTGTGGGCGTTTTCTTCCGCGACTTTAGCCGAGCGGCTCGCTTCGTCGTACCAGTGGGTCGCTGTACTGGCGTCACTCGGAGTCGGGTGGTAGGCCTGCCATTTTGCCATGAGGATTGTGGGCTCCTTGGCCATCTGCTCGGGTTCACCCATGTCGCTCGCCTTGGCCAAGCCAGGCTTGTGAGGACTGCCAGGAGAGGTACTCGAACTGTCCTTCTTCAAGACATCCAGCAGTTTCTGCTTTTCGGCCTCGCGGTCCTGCTCGGTGACTTTGCGCACAGAGACCGACTCGTTGGCGTTCTGTTGCTGCTCTTCAGTCGAATTCGGCTTGTAAAGGGCGTTGTAGACGACCATTCCCGCTATCGCGATAATGACGAAAGCGATCATTCCCACGTGGACGCGTCTCTTCTGCATGGTGCGTTACCTTGTATTCTGGCGCTTGCGACGGCTCCGGTGACCGGACCGCAGCAAATCAGACCCGTATGACTCCGACCATTGCCCTCGATGCCCGGCTCATCAATCGAGCCATGACCGGTGATTCGAGCTATTGGCGCGGTCTTGTCTCAGGGTTGGCGGCGGTCGCAACCGACGTCCAAATCCTGCTCTTTTCCAACACACCGCGACCAGAAGGAATTCCCGAAACAAGGAACGTCACGTGGTTCCACCTTCCTTCGAGCCACGAACGGTGGTGGAGCCTCGTCCAGTTTCCCCTGGCCGCGCGAAAGGCCGGGGCACGGGTTCTGCACACGCAGTACACGCTGTCTCCTTTGGCCGGGCGCAACAGCGTCACCACGGTCCACGACATCAGCTTCTTCATCGGCCCTCAGTGGTTCAAGCCCAAAGACCGCTGGCTGCTCCAATGGCAGGTGCCGGCATCGATCAAACGGGCAGCGCGGGTGCTTGCGGTTTCGGAGACCAGCAAGAGGGAAATTGAGCAGTACGTCCCCTGTGCGGGCGGGAAGGTCCGGGTCACTCCCAACGCTCTCGGGGACAACATCCGGCCCATAGAGCCCGCTGAGGCGGCTGCCATAGTGGACAGCCTCGGCATCGACCGCCCCTATCTCCTCACCGTGGGAACCCGGTGGCCCCGCAAGAATTTGGCCCTTGCCGTCAGTGCGGCTCATATGGCCTCAAGCCCGCTCGTCGTCACTGGGAAGATGGGCTGGGGGGGCGATCCTATCGGGCCTCGATACACGGGTTACGTGGACGACCGACAACTGACCGCGCTCTATCAGTGTGCCAGTCTCTACCTCGCGCCTTCCTACCACGAAGGCTTCGGCATTCCCCTCTTGGAGGCTTTTGCTTGTGGTTGCCCGGTCGTTTGCTCAACCGGAGGTGCCCTTCCTGAAGTTTCAGGCGGCGCGGCCGAGGTCGTCGGCTCGTTCGATCCTGCCGATTGGGCCGCGCGGATAGAGGCACTCCTCCGCGATTCGAGTAAATTGGAGGCCATGCGGAGGCGCGGGTACGCTCGGGTCAAGGATTTCGACTGGAGGACGACTGCCCGGCTCACGCTGCAGGCTTACCGCGAGGCGGCAGAGTGATCTCAGACGACCTTCTCGCGATCCTAGCTTGCCCACGCTGTGACGATCGACCACCCCTCGAACTCAAGGGTGACAGGCTCGTTTGCACGCGGTGTGGCTGGTCGTACCGCATCGTGGACGGCATCCCCCACTTGCTGCCAGAAGAAGCGGAGCCTCCCGAGGAGATAGAAGGCTGAACCCACTATGGAACGAAAGAAGGTCCTGATCCTACACGGCCCCAATCTGAACCTGACAGGCTTCCGAGAGCCCGAGCTCTACGGAAAGAAGCCATTGGCCGAGATCGACGAAGAGATCCATCGCATGGCGGATGAACTCGGAATGGACGTCAGGATCCTGCAGTCGAACCATGAGGGTGTCCTGATCGACACAGTGCAAGAGCACCGGACATGGGCTGACGCGATCGTCGTGAATCCAGGAGCCCTGACACACTACTCCTATGCCCTTCGAGACGCCCTTGTCAGCGTCAGGCTTCCGATCATTGAAGTCCACCTGACCAACATTCAAGGGCGGGAGGAGTTCCGGCAGCACTCCGTGATCGCGCCAGTCTGCGTCGGCACGATCGCCGGCTTTGGGAGCAACAGTTACATCCTCGCCTTGCAGGCCCTCAAGACGACCGAGGTCGGCGCCATATGACAAACATCTCCAGACTGCAGTCATCCCTTTCCGAGTCAGGTGTTCCCGCCCTGCTCATCAGCGACATCACAAACGTCCAGTGGCTCTCCGGGTTTACGGGCTCCTCTGGCTACGTCGTTCTGACACCGACTTCGGGCAGGTTCATCACCGACTCCCGGTACACGATTCAAGCGGCGGAGGAAGTCGAAGGGCTCGACGTTCGGTCGTTTGGCAGCCCCACGAAGTTCACCGACTTCCTCTCACAGAACGTGAGCGAAATGGGTGTGAAGCGCCTTGGATTCGAACGGAGCATCACCTACGGGACTTGGGACGACTGGAAGAACCAAGTCGGCGGGATCGACTGGTTTCCGGCGCCTGACGTCATCAAGCCCCTGAGAATGGTCAAGACCGCACAAGAGGTCGCCAAGATCCAAGCTGCGTGCCGATTGGCCGATGCTTGCCTCGAGCACGTCGTCCGCCTTCTGCGGCCCGGCGTCTCCGAGTACGAGATCGGGCTCGAAATCGAGTTCTTTTTTAGACGGAACGGAGCCGAGGTGGGCTTCGCGCCGATCGTGGCAAGCGGCCCGAATTCGGCCCGACCCCATGCCCACCCCTCTGAAAGGCAGATCGAGTCGGGGGATTTCGTTACGCTCGATCTAGGAGGCAAGTTGGACGGATACAACAGCGACATCACCCGGACGTTCGTCGTGGGCCGCGCTTCCGAACGCCAACGCGAGGTCTACGACCTCGTGCTGAGGGCCGAGAAAGCCTGTATCGACGCCCTCGTGCCTGGAGCCAAGGGAGTCGACGTGGACGGGTTAGCCCGACAGATCCTCGACGAAAAGGATCTGGCCAAGTACTTCGGTCACGGACTCGGACATGGTCTTGGAAAGGCCGTGCACGACTTGGGGGGACTGAGCACCCGGTCCGAAGACATCATCGCGCCTGGTCAGGTCTGGACGATCGAACCCGGCGTCTACATCGAGGGCTTTGGTGGAGTCCGGATCGAAGACGATGTCCATGTCACCGCCAACGGCCCCGAGATCCTAACTCACTTCCCGAAGGAGTTGACGGAGATCACTTGAAACCCTCGCCGGTGCTGGCGCTGGACGATCTGGCACTGGCTGCCGACGCCCGATCGCTGTCTCTTGACCTGTTCCCAGGTGACGGATATGCTGTCATGGGTCCCGCGCGGTCGGGCAAGGCTGTGCTCATGGACGTCTTGCTTGGCCGTGACAAAGCCCATCGAGGAAAGGTCCGGTGTGACAGTCGGATATGCCAGCCTCGAGAGCGAGAGTATGCGAGAAGGCACACGCCGCAGGGCCTGGCCAAGTCCTTGGCCAAGCGGTCTTCCGGCGCCAGGCTGACGGAAGTCTTGAGTGCTCTTGGCCTTTGGGATGTGCGTCAAACGCCTGTCACGTCGCTGGAGGAGTCCCAGCAGGCTGCATGTGACTTACTGTCCGTATTCCTCACCGAACCGGCCGTGGCCCTCATCGACGGACAGGTCGACTTCCTCGACCCATGGGCACGCGAATCCTTGCTCGAACTCATCGACGACGGTCGCAAAAACGGCGCGGCTTACGTTGTCGCCACCAACCTTCCTGCGGTCGCCCAACGGCTGGGAGGCATCGTCGTCTACTCCGGGATGTCCCCGGTCTACGCTGGCCCCGTATCCCAACTGCTTCGGGCAACGGTCGCGACGGAACTGGTAGTCCAAACTGACGACCCGACGACGACCCGGTCCATGGTTGAGCCTTTCGCTTTGTCGATCCGGCAAGAGGGGAATGTCCTGAACATTGAAGCGGACAAAGGGCAGGAATTGGCGGCGCGGCTTCTGACGATGGGGTACGGATCCGTCGGGGCCGTCATCGTCAAAGAGCCGACACTGGCAGAAGCCCTTCGTCAGCTCGTGTGAACAAAGACGCGAAGATCGCCCTGTCGGTGCGTCGATCGGACTGCATCCAGGTGCTCGAGCATTGGTATGGCGTACTTGCGGGTCGTTCCCAGAAAGTCGCGAAACTCACCTGCAGAGAAGGGCTCTGACCCAAACTTTTGTCGCGCCCGCTGGACGATAGCCCCCACTTGGTTCCTCGTGTACCAGATGGAGTCTGTGAGCCGCACAAGTTCTCCGGCCTCGTGACCAAACCGCAACATGGCTTCGACTGCTTGGACGGGCACACCCAAACTCAGCGCTGCTTCCCCAGGGCTCGGAACCGCGACGCCAGCGCCCTCGAGACAGGCCTCCAGGCGATCCAGCAGTTGACGTTGCGCGGGTTTGAGTTGAGCCGCCCTTTCAGCGAGACCGATCTGAGGACCGTTCGACCGCAAGATCCCTTGCTCGACGAGCCGGGCGACAATCCG
This sequence comes from Armatimonadota bacterium, assembly GCA_029781035.1. Classification (GTDB taxonomy): domain Bacteria; phylum Armatimonadota; class Fimbriimonadia; order Fimbriimonadales; family Fimbriimonadaceae; genus JAEURO01. The sequence continues at coordinate 23,740 of JAKOXK010000079.1, read as the reverse complement.
ATCGAGGGGCTTGCCCGTCCACTTGAATCCGGCCGCGCGCACGACGCTCTCACGAGGGAACAGGAGCTTCTCCGGGCTGGCATCGTGAAGGCTGACCAATGCCTGTTTCAACGCGACTGTGGCCGCCGAGAACGTTGAGGGAGTGAACCAGAGGCCCGCAAAGCCAAGCAGTGCGCCTGAATCGACTGATCGCTCAAAGACGTCGCCCAGCGCTTGGGGAGACCGTCCCAGTAACCGGCAGACCTCCTCCGTCGCAATACCATGGTTGGACCGCTCAACACGATCCCTCACGGCGTCGTCCAGAGAGAGCCCCTCGACCCTGCTTGCCTGGTCACGGCGGCGCTTGGCCACCGCAACCGGCACGGTGACCTTGCCACCACCCAGAACTGACGGCGGACTATAGCGCCGAAGGACGATCGGTTGACCGCGGACCGCGGCAGTAGGTCTCTCCAACTTGATCCGCACATAAGTCTCCTCGTTCGCGTCGAGGAACGCTCTACCAATAACTTCGTCAGCGCCGATCGAGACGCGGACACGCGCGCCGTGTTTCGGCCTATCTACCCATTCGAGAGACGCTTCCAGGTTGGTCGTCTCGAAGACGGTGCCCGGCGTGCCGACGACCTGCCCGCGATGCAGTGATTCAAGCCGGAGGCCGCTCAAGTTGAGAGCGGTCCTCTGTCCGCGTTCCCGCGTTTGGTGCTGTGCCGAGTGGCCCTGAATCTGTCGAATCTTGACCGCGTGGCCACCTGGCTCAACGACGGCCGCACTGCCCTCGTGCACGACCCCGCGCATCAGTGTCCCCGTCACGACGGCACCATGGCCTTTTACGGAAAACGACCGGTCGATCGGCAAGTACCAGGCTTCGTCGGCCACAACGTCCGGCTCTCTGAGGGCGGTGGCGAGAGCGTTCGTAAGTTCCTCGAGACCGGCACCCGTTACGCTGGAAACGGGAATGATTGGCGACGCTGCAAACCGGGTCGGTGCCAGCAACTCGTTCACTTCGAGAGAAGCCAGTTCCAGTGTTTCGGCGTCGACCAGGTCCGCCTTGGTGAGGGCCACGACGAGTTTCTGGACGGGAAGCAGGCACAGGATCTGAAAGTGCTCTCGGGTCTGGGGCATGACCGATTCGTCGGCGGCGATGCACAACAGCGCAACGTCGATGCCGAGGGCCCCGACCAGCATGTTGGTCACGAAGCGCTCATGACCCGGCACATCCACGATCGACGCTTGCCCAACGCCAGGCAACTCAAGGTGGGCAAACCCGAGGTCGATGGTGAGCCCTCTGGCTTTCTCTTCGGGCAACCGGTCTGCGTCGATACCTGTCAGGGCTCGAATCAGGCTCGTCTTGCCGTGATCGACATGTCCGGCGGTGCCAATGAGCTTGGCCATGGGTTCTTACGGTTGCAGGGTGGCATGTTCTTCTACGGTCGTCACGCCGTCCTTGTGCACCCAGAGGTGGAACAACCCGTGGGTCACGGCAGCCCCGTGGTTCCCATTTCTATCGAGCGCAAGGACAACGCAAGTGTTTTCAATGCTGTGAGGCTGCCTTCGGAGCATGTGTCGGATGGTCTCCTCGCAGGCATCCTGTGCCGACATGCCGAGCTTCATGTTCTGAACGGTCCTGAAGGAGGCGCACGCCTTCCAGAGTTCCTCGCCCAGTCCGGTCGCACCAGCCGCTCCGGCCTCATCGTCCGCATAGATCCCTGCGCCAATGATGGGGGAGTCGCCGACCCGACCTGGAAGCTTGAACGACCAACCGCTGGTCGAACTTGCAGCTGTGAAGTGACCACTTCCCTCGAGCCCAATCATAGTCACGGTATCGCGGACGCTGTGGACATAACGTTCCTGAATCTCCGGGCTGTCTTTCCACTCGTCGTATCGGCGGACGGCCTCACCTGTCATTAGGTTCTGCGGTTTCAGACCCTGCTCGATCGCAAACCTTCGGGCTTGATCGCCAGCCAGCATGACGTGCGGGGTCCTTTCCTTGACCCATCGCGCGACCTTGATGGCCGGCAGGATGCCTCGGAGCGCACAGACGGCTCCCGCACTCAGGTCGCTGCCGTCCATGATGCTGGCGTCCAGTTCCAGTTCACCATCCGCGTTTGGCAGAGATCCGCGACCGATCGCGATCAGGTTGGGGTCGTCTTCTGCTGCGGTGAGCCCGGCTTCGATACAGTCGACCATGGGTAGGCCCTTCCTGATCAAAGGAACCGCGGCGTCCATCACGACTTGGCCAGGCTCGTTCCAAGTCGCAAGTAATGTGGGCATGCTCGCTAGCGTGGCAGGGAGGGCCCCCTAGGGTCAAGGGACCCTAGTGAACATCAGACCCGTCCCGTCGCCTGTCTCGGCTGAAACTGGGCCCGGTTGACTTCTGGCTCAAGGAGTCTTTGAAATCTCTGAACCAACTGAGCGGCTTCGGCCTCGAAATGACACGACCCACTGACCTCACCTTGCCACACGGTCTCAACGACCCAGTCCGGAACGGGCATGAACACGATCCGCTCAGGAGCATCGACGTGAACCGAAACGACGACCGTCCCGGTGCCGCCAGCGTACACAAACTCGAACCGAGCCGACTCGGGCCCAAACTCAGTTGCACCCATTTGAGGCAGTCCCTTGATCTTCGCCTCTTGGAGCAGATGGGAGTCGAACGCACCGATGGAAGGCTCCCGGCCGTTGTACAGATCATCGAACAAGGCCCGTTTCGTCCGGGCCGACCACTCGCTCAGGGTCATCAGAGCAATGTACACCGGTTTAGGTTCAAAACATCCCCGCAAATCTTCTTGCCAGTAGGTTTTCTGGCTGGCAAACCTGCTGACGGCAATCCTGCCGGAGTATTGGCAAGCCTCGCAGAACTACTGGCCCGCAATCCTCCGCGCTACGGAAGTTCACCCAACGGACGGGCGTCAGGATGACAATGCCCTGCCGCAGCAGAACAGAACTTCACGGAGGAAGAGATGTCGTTTCGAATCAACACCAACATCGCCGCAATGACGGCCTATCGCAGTTTGAGCATGACGGGCGACTCGCTGACGCAGTCGATGACCCGGCTCTCGACCGGTCTGCGCATCAACTCTGGTGCCGATGACCCTGCTGGGTTGATCGCTGTCACGGGCTATCAGACTCAGATCGGTGGTATCGACGCCGCCCTGCGCAACAACCAGGACGCTGTCAACTTCGGCAAGACCGCTGACGGAGCCTTGGGCGAAATCAGCAGCTTGCTCCAGAACGCCAGATCATTGGCGGTCGCCAACGGCAGCAGCTCTTTGGACGCGACGCAGAAGCAGGCCAACCAGAACCAACTCAACAACATCTTGGCGTCGATCGACCGTATCGCCAGCACGACTTCGTTCGGCAGCCGCAAGTTGCTCGACGGCAGCGCTGGAACCCACGGTAGCGTCGCCGACTCGACCATGGTGCAAAGCGCCTATGTCAGCGGCACTCTTGGTGGAGCACAGATGACCACCGACGGCAGCCTTGACATCAGCGTGACGCAGGCCGCCGCTCGGGCGTCCGTCAGCGGCACCGTGTCGTACACGGCAGGAACGGTCGCTGTCGCTTCGGCCGGTACGTTCTCGATCAACGGCTACTCGTTCTCGGTCGCCGCGGGCGCCACGGCTCAGCAAGTCATTGACCAGATCAACGGCGCTTCCGGCAGCACGGGAGTCACCGCGACCTTGAACAGCACGACCCATCACGTCGACCTGTCCACGAGTGGCTACGGCAGTGACCAGAAGATCACCTTGACTGAAGGCAGCGGCGGCATCCTTCTTGCCGCCAACACCACGTCCACCGGTGCAGGCACCGACGCGCAAGCTGACGTGACCTACAAGGATGGATCGGGCACGACTGTCTCCACGGCGCACTTCACGAGCGGCAAGGGCCTGACCCTGAAGGACTCTGATGGCAACTCCATCAACCTGACTGCCGCTGGCGGAGCCGCCACGACAATCACCGGCGCCGTCCAGGTCATCGCTGGCGACAGCCAGTTCCAAATCGGCGCCAATGCCGGCAACACCGCCAATCTGAACTTGGCGAACTACGGCACCAACTCGCTGAGTCTGACCGGTTCGAACGTGGACATCACCGGCTCGGACATGACGTCGGCACTGGCCGCCATCGACTCGGCGATCAGCACCGTCTCCACCGCCCGGGGCAACATCGGTTCGTTCATGACGAACACGATCGAGTCCAACATGCGGGCCCTCAGCGTGGCGAAGGACAACCTGTCCGCGACCCAGTCGCAGATCCAGGACGTTGACGTCGCCGCTGAAATGACGAACTACACCAAGCTACAGATCCTGCAGCAGTCCGGCCTCGCCATGCTCGCTCAGGCGAACTCGGCGCCTCAAGCCGTGTTGAAGCTGCTCGGCTAAAGCGGTTCGTAACGACAGACCCAAGGAAAGGGCTCCGGGCTTAGGCCCGGGGCCCTGGTCGTTGTTCTAGAGCAGAGTCCGCAACGTGGCCACAAGGCCCTTTGAAAAGCCCGCCACATCGGTCAGGCTCGAATTCAGCGCCCTCTCGGCCAACTGGCTCCGGCCCTCTCGCAGGCTCAGCCGATCCTGAGCGAGTTCCATGGCGCGGGCGATGTACTGCACGTCAGACTCACAGACCCAGCTGTCGAGGCCAACCGCAGTCAGGAGGCTTGCCGACATTCGTGATGAGTAACGGTCACCAGCCAGGGTGACGACGGGCACACCTGAGAACAGGCAGTCGAGCGTCGTCGTCGCCCCCGTGTAGGGAAAAGTGTCGAGCGCCACATCGACGTGCGACATGACGCGAGCCCTCGCTGTCCGACTCCGACCGTGAGGGAATCTCAGACGGTCGGAGCTCACACCATACGACTCGAACCGTCGCCTCACCTCATGCTGAACCAAGCGGTCTTCAACGTTGAAGAAGTGGACTATCAGCTCGGCGTCGGGCATGTGGCGCATAACCGTAGACCACAGCTGATAGCAGGAATCGGAGAACTTGGCTGGGTTGTTGAGGACACCGAACACAGGTCGAGCGCTGGCTTCAGTGGCTGGCTCCACCGTGATCTGCTGCGCTCGCTCTACGCACAAGAACGTTCCTGGCAGCCGCACGACACGCTCGCTGTAATTCGGATTGTGGGACTCGGGTACCAGCACGTCGTCCGCAAGAAGGGCGTCCATTTGGGAGAGCCCCGTCGTGCCGGGAAAGCCAAGCCAAGACACCTGCAGGGCGGATGTCCCAGACGAGAACACGTCGAGCCGGTTGTACCGGGTATGTCCCGAAAGGTCCACAAGGACATCGATCTCGTCGTTCTCGACAGCGTCAATCACCTCCGCAGTCGGCACGCGGTACACGTTCCGGAATCCGCCGGAGCGCCTCCTGATACGGTCGGTCACATCGTCCTCGATCGGACTACTTGAGTAGCAGAAGACCTCGACTTCATTGGCCAGTCGCTCAATGACTGGGGCCACGATTCGGCCAACCGGATGGCTCCTCAAGTCACCAGAGACGAATCCGATCCTCTTCAGGCTGGATCCCGACCGCAGGCTTCTGGCGGTCTCTTGAAATCGATGCGTCGCGCTCCAGTTTCTGGCCAAGTTGGCATGATCCTCGGCTGTGTGGCGGTCACTGGCCAAAGAGCGGAGAAGCACGTTGCTGGACAGCGAGTCATTCAGTGGGCTGAGCCGCCTGGCTTCAGCAAGTGATCCAAGGCATCCTTCAACGTTTCCAGACGATGCCAGGGCAAAGGCCATACAGTTGTGGGCTTCGGCGGATCCAGGGTCAAACGCGATGGAAGAAGCCAGAGCTTGTTTGGCTTCACCCACCCGTCCCAGTTCGAGAAGTGCCCGTCCCCGTCCGCAGTGCGCTTCAGCTCGGTCCGGATCCAGTTCCAGAGCCTTCCCAAAGGCCGCGGAAGCCTCTTCGAACCGGCCAAGGTCCGACTCGACGTTTCCCAAGTTGATCCACGTCTGAGAATCGGAACGTCCAAGGACAGCCGACAGTTCGAGCGCTTCGCGGGCACCGACCGGATCACCAGCCTCCCGAAGGGCGACGCCCAGATTCGACCAGGCTTCAGCGTTCTTTGGCTGGGTTCCGACGACGACACGAAGCTGGATGACCGATTCAGTCGACCGGCCCACCGCCCTCAGCGAGAGCCCCAGCACATGCCGGGCCTCGACTTGCCGAGGATCCGTGGCCAGCAGATCGCTCAGAAGTCTTATCGCACGGTCATGCTGACCCGACCGATAACAGTGCAGACCTTCAGAAAAACGATCGGCGTCGCGACTCGATGGCGTCAAGCTGCCGACGATTCCGATTCCTCCCATATCCGGGACAAGATGCTGAGGAAGGCGTTCGCGAAATCACTGGTGAGCCCGAGAGGTGACAGTGCAATGTCGTTCCTCAGACTGCGCCTTATCGCTTCAAGCCTTGCGCCGTCATTCGCCAGGCTGACTGCATTCTGCACGTAGAGATCCGGCGTTTCGGCGACGAGGTCGCCGAATCCCGCGTTAGTCACGAGGCTGGCCGACATGCGGCCCGCGTAGTGGTCGCCCCTCAGCGTGACCACGGGGACTCCCATCCAGAGGTTGTCCAAGGTTGTCGTCGCGCCCGAGTAAGGGAATGTGTCGAGGGCCACGTCGATGCTTGAGAAGTCGGCGAAGTGCTGGTCTCGCGACGTTTGGCTCGAGAAGGTCAGACGACTGGATTCGATTCCTCGGGCCAGAAAAGCCTGCGCGAACCGTTCGCGCACCATAGGATCGACCATGGCGAGGTTTTTGATCACGAGTCGTGAGCCGGGAACCTCATGGAGGATCCGACTCCAAACTTCGATGACCCCGTCATGGATCTTCGATGTGGCATTAAAACTGCCGAAAGTCGTGTACCCGGACTGAGCACTGGGCGGTGGCGACGTGTCTGGAGCATCGGCAACCGTGAACATCGGGACAAAGCTGTGGGGCAACCGGAAGACCGGCTCGCTATAGAACGGATCGTCGGTTGGCGGCGTCACAATCGGATCGCCGATCAGGGCGTCGAACTGGCTGAGGCCCGTTGTTGACGAGTATCCGAGCCAAGTGACTTGGACCGCCGCCGCCCGTTTGGCAAAGACGTCGAGCCGTGAATCGGCCGTGTGTCCCGCCAAGTCAACGAGGACGTCGATCTCGTCTTCACGGACCGCCTCGCACACTTGATCAGTGGACAGTGCCTTGACCGTCCTCATCCCAGAAGCAAGGCTCGCCAGGACAGCCGTCTGACGGTCGTGTTGATTTTGGTTGGCATAGAGCACGACTTCGACTCCAGAGAGATTCCGAAGTAAAGGCTCCAGGAAAAAGCCCACTGGGTGGATACGGAAGTCAGGTGAGACGAAACCAATCCGCTTGAGGGGGCCAGTCCGCTTTTTCGGCCCGTGACAAGGGGGAGCGTGCCGTGCTGCATAGCGAAGTGCCTCGTTCAGACTGTCCTGAGCCGTCGTTCTGGGTTCGCCGAGCATAGCAAGAAGCAGGTTGCTGTGATAGCCCCACGAACTGCGATCGGCTTGGGTGGCCTGCCTGTACATTTCACACGCGTCTACCGGCTGACCCATCACCTTGTGGCAATTAGCCAACGCGTTGGCGACTTCAGCCGAGCAAGGCTCCACCTCTAGCACTGCAGAAAGCTGTTGAAGACACTCGGTCACCCTTCCCGCCTGGAAGGCCAAGTTAGCCATGTTGAGTCTGGCCCTCGTGTACTGAGGTTCCAACTCAATCGATTTGGCGAACTCGCGTTCGGCCTCTGCGGTGTTTCCCGTCTCCATGTGGACGACCCCCATGTTGAGGTGGGCTCGAACGTGGTTGGGATCGAGCTTCAATGCATGTTTGAGGGCGGTCTTCGCTTCCTGGTACCGACCGTCGTCGAGCAGTTCTCCCGCCAGATTGCTCCAAGCAGCCACGAGATTCGGCCGGGTCTGAACCGCTCGTTGAAAGTGCCGGATCGCTTCCGCCCGTCTCCCGAGTTTGGAGAGTGCGTTGCCGGCGTTGAACCAACCGTCGCCATAGGACGGATCAACCTCAATGGCTTTCTGGCAGGAATCATAAGCCTCGTCGAACCGGCCGAGCGACATCAAGGCTGAACTACGGTTCGAATAGATCTCGGGAAGGTCACTACGGATCTGGAGAGCCCTGTCCAGGAGTTGAAGGGCTTCAATGTGGTTGCCCGATTGGTGAGCCGCGACACCGAGCAAGTGAAGGGCGTCAAAGTGGTCGGGATCCTGTTCCAGGACCTTACCGTACACGGTGGCGGCTTCGCCCAGTTGTCCGCGTCGGTGGAGTTCCAGCCCCTGGTTCAGGAGTGCGGTCAGGTCCGGACCTGGCCCGTTCGAGAAACGCGCGGCGTTTCCGTAGGCTTGCTTCAGCATTCTGCTCATGTCGTTCGGATTCCTCGTAGAATTATTGGGATTCCCCGGCAATACTCCAGGCTCTTTCCAGCGCGTCCTCAAAATCGCGGGCGAACTTTGGCCCGTCACAAAGGATCGACCGTTTCATTTCAAGGCGTAGCGATTGTCGGAGAGCCCCCAGCGCAATGGGGTCAGTCGACAGCTCAACCGCCAGTTCGACATAGCGGCTCTCGGTGTCGGCAATCCACTCAGCCCTCCCGACGGCCGTCAGGATGCTCGCCGACATACGGCCCGCATATCGGTCTCCTCGGAGCGTGACGACGGGCACCCCCATCGCCAGAGCCTCACAAGTCGTAGTGGCTCCCGTATAAGGCGTTGGATCCAACGCGACGTCGATGCGGTCGTAGGCGCCCTGGTGTCCGTCTCCAGGAAGCCAGCCGACCGTCTCAAGGCGATCCTGATCGAGTCCCGCCTCGACGAAGCGACTCCGCACGTGCGCAGCTATCTCTGGCTCTGCGAGGTGGGTCGACTTCAACAAAAGCCTGGAGCCGGGAACCCGCCCCAAGACCTCTGTCCATAGGACGACTGTCTTGGGGCTCAACTTGGACAGGTTGTTGAACGACCCGAACGTGACACAGCCAGAGCTGGCACAAGGCGGCGACGCCGATCCTGCCGGCAGGTCCGCGATGTCCCAGCAAAAGACGCTTCCAGGTAGCAGGGCGAGCCGCTCCGAGTACGCACAGTCCTCGGCATCTGTGACCACGATGGGATCCGCGATCAACGCCTGCAAAGCGGGAAGTCCGGAGGTTCCGGAGTAACCAAGCCACGACACCTGAACGGGTGCGAGTCCCTTCGCCAAGGCATCGGCACGGTTGCCTGCGGTGTGACCCGAAAGATCAACGACAATGTCTAGCTCAGCCTGCCGACTTCGTTCTGCGACTTTGTCCGCGCTCACTCCAAAGACGTCGATCCACTCGTCGAAGAGGCCCCGAAGCCGATCCGTGACTGAGTCCGTTTGCTCAGCGTTCGAAAGCGCTACGAACCGGTATCGTGCCCGGTCCCGGTGCCGCAACAACGGCTCGAGAAAGGTCGCAACCGGATGCTTGCGAAAGTCCCCGGACAGGAAACCCACCGAGCGCGGCTTGGGATTGGTCCGACGTACCGGGACCGAGCCAAAACGAGCTCCCAAGCGAGCCGCTTCTTGCGCGATCGTCCTTGCGTCATGCTTGTCGCTGTAGTGCAACGCGAAGAGGTAGCTCTGAATCGCGTCCGAGAACTGAGGCGCAATCTGAATGGCCCGGCCCAGGGTCTTGACGGCTTCAAGTGCATCGCCTCGCTCAAGGAGGGCCAGTCCCAAATTGCAGAGGGCCTGGGCCATGTTCGGTTCAATGCGCAGAGCTTCCTTCGCCTCTGAGATGGATCGGCTCAATGTGCCCGCCCGGCGATAGCAGGCACTCAGGTTACAGTGGGCCGCCGCCAGATCCGGGCGCAGGGTGGTCGCACTGACGAGGCAGGTGATCGCTTCTTCGTGGCGTCCGACGACGCGGAGTGCGTTCCCTAGGTTGCTCCAAGCCTCGCCGTCAGCAGGAGCCAACTTCGTGGCTCTTTCCATCCACTCAAGCCCTTCACTGCGGCGGTCCGCTTGGAAGAGCAGCACACCGAGAAACTGGGCAGCTTGGGGATCGGGCGTCTCACGCAGGACTTGCCTGTAGAGTTCCTCAGCGCGCTCAGCCTGCCCTTGAACATGGGCTTGGATGGCCCGTTGCAGGGCGGGGTGCGGATGTGACGACTGTGCAACGGCCATGCCATGTGTGATTCTTGGCAACGTCTGCGAAGTTTTGTAGCTCGGAACCTGAGGCCCGCTTCGAGGGATTCGTTCAGGACAGCCCTGAGGAGCCACCAGGAACTGCCGAGAATCCCGGTGTGAAGACGCTCGATCTTGAGGCCGAAGTCCGTTCGTTCCCGTTTTGGTATCACCGGATCGAACTACCAGGGGGTGTCGTCACACCTGGATGGGCCCCGCTGGCAGCCGACGCATACCGGATTCCAGAAGACTTGACCGGTAAGCGGGTTTTGGACGTCGGGGCTTGGGACGGATACTGGACGTTTGAGGCGCTCAATCGAGGGGCTTCGGAGGTCGTCGCGATCGACGATTTCAGTGACTACCTTGGTTCTCTTGGCGACACGGACCGCAAAGCTTGGGCGACTTTCGACCTGTGCCGGGAAGCTTTGGGTTACAGCCCAGAAGTCTGCAAGCGCATCGAGATGTCGGTCTACCAGGCAACGGCGGACGTGCTCGGACGGTTCGACGTGGTCTTCTTCTTCGGGACCCTCTATCACTTGCGCTACCCGTTGCTGGCTCTTGACATGCTGTCCACAGTCTGCGATGGTGACATCTTTATCGAATCAGCGATCCTGGACGACTTCAGCCCTTACCAGGGCGGGCTCGGCCACGGCTACCCCGGTGGGCAGGCGGTCATGGAGTTTTATCCGAACAACGAGTACGGCCAGAACAACACGAACTGGTGGGCGCCGACACTCGGCTGTCTGGGACTGATGACCATGGCCGCAGGCTTCCCGGACGTCGAAGTCTGGAAGCTCACAGGTCAGCCGTCCGAGCTCTCACAATGCCGCGGCTTCTGCCATGGAACGAAGTTGGGCTAGCTTTTCGACCACTTGTCGAGCCTCTTCCGAAGGAGCGAACCCAGCGAACGGTTGCCCAACAAGGTCGCTCGTTCCCTGGGTTCGACCATGAGCCGGACGTGTTTGCCGTCAGACTCGCCCTCGACTGAGACCCATCTTCCGAGACCCACCCAAGCATGGGGATTGGGCCGGAACACGACCCTCTTGACGTCGGACTTTTGCAGGTTCACTCGTACCTTGCTGCCAAAGAACTCAAGCCGGTCGTCGTGGACGACCAGGAACCCAACGTCTTCATGAGGATCGAGGAGGCCCTGGTAACCCGGTCGGGCGAACCCGACAAAGTGCTTTTCCTCCGTGCTGAACGGTCTCTCGATATGCAGGCGTCGCCCCATCTCCTTCTTGAGCCCCAGATTGGCGCTTAGACCCAGGAAGTTCGTGGCGATCCACGCCACGATCGGAAAAAGGACAAGACAGCCCAGTACGGGTGAGGCCAATCCCTTGGATGGATACTCCCTCAAGGCGACGACCAGGAAGGGTGCGCTGACCAACAATGGCAGCAGGTTTCCGACCACTTGCCGCGATACTGTCCACAAGGGCTTGTCTGGTCCCGGCATAGTAACATCTCGACTATGGCAGAAGCTCGCCCCCGAGTAGTCGTGGTGGCACCCGGCGGAGCGGGCCTCACCTCGGGTTTGGACCATTGTGCCCGTGACGGGACGGTGGTCACGGCGTACGATGACGCCAGGCTGCGGGTAGCAGCCCTGGCTGTAGAGGATCCGGAATCCATCGAGCTTGTCCCGTTCGGCGACTTGGTGGGGCGTGTCGTGCGTATGCAGGGAGGAACCGTCGAGCGACTTGTGACGCGCGGGCAACGCGATGCGATGACGATCCTCGCCTGTGAATCGCTTTCAGGCGAGTCGAACCTCGTCCGTTCCCTCCAAATGACCGGCACGGCCCGACTGGCGAGTCAGCGCCTTGAGGAACTGCGTCATCTGGGGATCGATGGGCCCGACCTCCGGTTGGGGGCGTCCCGTCTTAATGGCAGCTTGGCCGATAAGTTGGAGACGCTCGCCGAGCTGTCCGATCTCGTCAAGGATTCGATGGACGTAGCCCATCGGGAGTACGTGACCGACAGGGTCAAGTCCTGTCTCGACTCGGTTCTCGATTCCGTCGGCCCTCTTAACCATGTCGTGGTAATCGCAGGCCCAGACGAGCGGCCACTCTACGACGCCTGGCTCCTTTGGCTTTGCCGCCAAGGGGTCGAAGTCGACTACGTCATCGAACTGCTCCCAGGAAGGCCCGATGTCTTTTTGCCGGCGCAGCGTTCGATCGCCCGACTGGGATCAAAGAAACGGACTGTCGTCGGTGAGGAGGGCTGGTACGAAGTGCTCTTCACGGACCGGGTGGCCGCCACGACACCTTCGGTAGAGATCGTTGAAGCCAGCGATGTCCTCGCGGAGTGCGAATGGGCACTAAGAGGGTGCGGGAAGCTCCTGGACGAAGGAACTCCACACCACCGGATCGGCATTTTCGCCCGCGAAGCCAGCGTCTACGGGCCTCTCCTGACCGCCACGGCCGAGCGGTTTGGCGTCACCCTGCAGGCGGTCAAGAGCGCTCCCCTCCTCTCCTGCGGCCTGGCGACCGTTGTGCTGCAAGCCCTGAGGGCGGCGGCTTCAGGCGACCTCCGAGAAATGGCACGGCTGGCGAAGACCAGCTACTGCCAGACATCGATCGAGGCCCAGGGACTACTCTGGGAGGCCGTTTCTGAGCTGACCTCTGAGCACGACAACGCTTGGTCGGCTTTTCAAGGTTGGCTCAAGGATTCCGCGATTGATGCCGCGTGGCTCGGCCGCTTTCTGGAGTGGCGACAGTCTCACAGTGAGGGAACCGCGACCCTGTCAACGTGGCTCGAGCGCTTCCGACAGCTCGTCGGTGAGACCGCCATTGCGGATGAAGCCGCGGCGTCGAACCCTCAGATCCGGTCTCGAGACATGCGCGCACAAACCGTGATGCAGCGTTCGATCGCCGACTATGCCTTCGTCTATGACCAGGCTGGGTTGAGGGAGCTTTCCCTGTCGGGATTCGTGGCGTTGGTTGAAAGGATCTGGAAGGACGAAACCGTGACAGTCGAGACTCCTTCCGGGGGCGTTTTCTTTGGCAGCGACCCGACCTGTTTGCCGGAACTCGACAATCTGTTCGTCCTCGGAATGCTTGAGGGGTCGATGCCGAAGCGTCGTCGTGAAGACCCCTTGTTGGACGATGAAGCTCGGAACGAGCTAACGAACGCACTAGGCGTGCGAGTCCCGGACTCGCGAGACGAGTCGAGGACGGAGCGGGACCAGTTCATCCGTCTCTCTGCGGCTCCAACAAAGTCGCTCATTTTGAGCTATCCCTTGACCGACGACGATCGCGACAACGTTCCTGCCTTCTATCTGACTGAGATCGAGCGGGCGGCTGGAACCGTCACGAAGAGCGTCTACCCCAGGCAGCAGTGGGTGCCGCTGGGGAACGCGTGGTCGTTCGAGGCCGACAGGCGCTTCAGGGACGCGCTTGAGGGCCCGCGCCGCTACGCTGGGCCCTCGGCCGTAACACTCATCGAGAACAAGGCTGTTCTCCGGCCCAATTGGGAAGCCGGAGTGAAGCCGGGCGAACTGGGCCTTGCCTTGAACTGTCCGTTTCAAGCTGCATACCGTTATCGGTTGAGGGTCTCGTCACCATCGAGCCAGATCGGCCCTTGGATCCTCTTAGACCTCCCCAGACTAGCGGGACTTTCGGTCGCTAAGGATCCCCAATCGGCGCGAAAGGCACTTCTCGATGAGCTTGATCGGCTGCTCGCTCGCACGGCTCAGCGGATCGAGCGGTGGGAAGCGTCCCTTCTTGAGACAACGGGCCGTCGCTGGATCGACGAGTGGGTCGAGCGAGAGTTCCACTCAAGGACCGTGTGGCCCCGAGACGATGGCTCTTCTTTCTCAAACGTCGGCCTCGACTCACATGGGCTCCGCAACAACCCCAAGATCGAAGGCAAGACCATCCACTTGGTTGATGAACTGGCAGGCCTCACGACCGTGAACGGGGTGAGCGTGATCCAGCTCTACCAGAACTCGGCACCGAAGACGACCGACGTCGAGACTCAAGTGTTCGCTGACAGAGAGTCCTTCAAGTATGGGCTTTACCTGATGGCCCAGTTCAACCGTAACAGCGCGGCGATGGCACTCGAAGTCGATTCGACGACGGGCAGCCGCACCCTGCTCGTGCTTTCGGAAGATCGCGGACGACTTCGTAGTGATCAGGGGCGCAACTTGAGCGTCCGCGGAATCGGTGTGAGCCCCACCCGAGCCTTCCGGTGTGTCCGAGAGAGGTTGAAGACCGCCGTCAACCTTTTGGAGAAGGCTGATGCTAGTCCAAAGCCGGGAGAGCATTGCAGTACGTGCTGGTATGGCGAGCTGTGCCGCCGCTCGGCCGAACACGGCGACGTCGAATCCCCGTTTGGAGAGGACGAGACATGAAGTCGCCAACCAAGGAGCAGAATGCAGTCATAGGCGCATCTGCGCCGCGGTTCAGCGTGCGCGCGGGAGCAGGTTCGGGCAAGACGAGCGTTTTGGTGGAGCGCTACGTTCGAAACGTCGTCGAGATGGGCCTTTCGCCCGAGTCCATCGTGACTGTGACTTTCACCCGAAAGGCAGCAGCTGAGATGAAGGCACGAATCGTGGCGCGGCTCCGAGATGCCGACCGGCTAGAAGAAGCACAAATGGCGGAGACCGGGCCGATCCAGACCATCCACAGCTTCTGCGAAAGGATCCTCCGGGAGAATGCCGTGGAGGCCCTCGTGGATCCGACGTTTGAAGTGCTCGGGGGTGCCGAAGCCCGGACGATCCTCGACAGGGCCGTCCAGCGGGCTCTACACACCAATTCAGAAGAGAGCCCATGGGCCGCGGAGTTCGTCCGCCGGCTTGCGGGGCGATCCCATTACCAAGCCAACACGACCGCCCACAGCGAAGTCCGGTACTTGGTGGAGAACCTGCTGGAGAAACTTCGCTCGTCAGGAGTCCCGCAGAGCTTCCTTCGGAAAGCGTATGAGAGCCCTGAAGCAACTTTGGCCCACTGGATGTCTGCACTCGTTTCCTGGTTTCCGGAAGACGCGGAGGGCCGCCTCAAAGGTTGCGCAAACGGATCCGACTTCACCTTAAGGTTGAAGGATTTGGGGATCCGATCTCCAGGTTGGCTCAAGGGCCAGACGAACGAGTCCGACTTGGATGCAGCCAAGGACACGACCGGCCTTCTATGGCTCGCCCTCGAAGCATGGGACGACGTCGAAGCTCAAATGGAGCGCCTTCAGAAGTTCGACTTCGCCCTTCTCGAGTCCAAGGCGGTGCGGCTGATCGAGACGTCGGAAGAGGCACGAAGCCGGATCCAGCGACAGTGTCGCGCTGTCCTCGTTGACGAAGCTCAAGACCTTAATCCGCTCCAGTACCGGATCATCAACAGCTTGACCGCTCCTGGCGAGATGATGGTGGGCGACCCGCAGCAATCGATCTATGGTTTTCGTCATGCTGACCGCGGACTCTTCATCGACCGGTGCGGCGAGACGGAGACTTTCCCACTCACCGTCAATCACCGTTCCGAACCAGGAATCCTCAACTTTGTGGACGCTGTCTTCGGAACCGAGTGGGGCCAGGATCACACGCCGATGCGGGCTGCCGGCTCACAGCTTGAGAACGGGGCCCAGCGGTGCGACGGGGTCGAACTCTGGCCCATGACTGCGATGGATTCCCGCGAAACCGCCCGGCTGATTCACCATATGGTCAAAGAAGGGGTCGCTGAACGGGATGTGGCCGTCTTGACTCAGAAGAACGAGTCGGCTAACACCCTGTGCGGGCTCCTCACAGAGCTGGGAGTCCCGGCCCGCACGATCGGCGCCTCTGAGAAGTTCTACACAAGGCTTGAAGTCCGAGACCTCGCCAACGCGCTCGATGCCCTGAGTGACCCCACCGAGGACTTCAGCCTGCTTGCCCTGCTCAGGAGCCCGTTCGTCGGCCTTTCAGCAGACGGACTTGTGTGGCATGCCGCCCACAGACCGGTCTTGTCCTCCCTGTCGGCTCCAGGCCCGTTAGGTCCGGAGGACAGGGAGGCCATCGACAGGTTCCTCTCGTGGTTTGACCGGGGCAGAGAGCGGGCCGATAGGATCCCAGCCTGGGAAACCCTAGCCTTCCTGCTCCGCGAGACGCCCTATCTTGAAGAGACGGCCCGGATCCCGAACGCCAGGCAGACGATCGCCAACGTGAGGAAGCTCTTGGCCATGGCGGCTGTCCAGCCTGAGATGGACGCGAGGGAGTTCGCGCACCGATTGCGCGCGATTCAGTTCATCCGACATCGCGAGGGCGAAGCTCCGGTCTTGGACGAGCGGGCCGATGCTGTAACGTTGACCACCATCCACAAAGCAAAGGGCCTCGAGTTCGACGTCGTCGTCCTGCCGGAAATGCACAAGCGGCTCACTCCCAATGCGCCCAGCGTGGCGTCCGAACCAGCCAAAGGGCTTGTCGCCTCCGGTCTTCGTCGGCCGACTTCAGCCTTCTACAGGTGGCTGGCGGAGTCGCAAGTCAAGCGCGAACGCGACGAAAGGCTGCGAGTCCTGTACGTCGGCATGACGCGTGCCAAAAGACGCTTGTGCCTGGTCGTGGACGAGAACGGAGGAGCCGACACGCTCGCTGGTGTCGTCGCCAAGCACGCTGGCCTGCCCAACAACCCGCTGCCCGGTTTGTTCGTCAGAAGGTCGGCTGACCCGCCATAGGTAGACTCCCGCTATGCCGTTCACGCTCGCTTCGATCCAGTTTGTGCCGCAAAAGGGAAAGGTACCGGCGAACCTCGATCGAATTGCCGAGCTGACGACTCAAGCCGCTGGAAGTGGGGCTGACATGTGCCTCTTCCCCGAGAGTGCGGTCACCGGATATTTCCTTGAAGGCGGTGCGAGTGAGCACTCACTCTCAGCCGATGACTTGACTGAGGAGCTGACCATGAGGTTGAGCCACCTTGACTCTCCGGTGGACATCGCCGTTGGGTTCTACGAGAAGCATGGTGGACAACCCTTCAACAGCGCAGCCTACATTGAGATTCCCGGTGGTGGCCGCCCGGGCCGGCTCGTCCACGTTTACCGGAAGTTCTTCCTGCCGACCTACGGGGTCTTCGATGAGGAGCGGTTTCATTCTCGGGGCAGCCGGCTCGGCGTTTTCGACTCCCGGTTCGGTCGGATGGCGATCCTCATCTGCGAAGACGTATGGCACTCGATATTGGCGACTCTCTGCGCCGTCCGAGGTGCAGAGATCTTGCTCGTGCCCTCCGCCTCGCCGGCCCGCGGTTTTGGTGAGGACAAGCCGAATAACTTGCTCCGGTACGAGCGAATGCTCCGGTGCATCAGTGAAGAGCACGGCATGTATGCGGCCGTCGCGATGCTGGTCGGTTTTGAAGGCGGGAAAGGGTTCAGCGGCGGTTCAATGGTGTACGATCCCTTTGGCCACCAAATGGTTCAGTGTCCCATCGGTGATGAGTCGATGGTTTTGGCCGAAATCGACTTCAGCCAGGTCGAGATTGCCCGCTCGCGGACTCCCCTCGTCGACGATCTGCGCTCCGCGTGGGAGACGATCAAGGAACTGACCGCTTCGGCGGGTTGAGGAACGTCGAAGCGTATGACACAGGTACCCGTCGTCGAGACAACGACCTTCAACCTGGATAGTCCGGGAACCAGGGGACACATCTGGACGACGACGCTCTTGGCGTACGCCTTGGTCTGGTTCTTCGTCTCGCTCCTTTTTGTTGGGGTCGGACTGACGTTTCAAGGATCCATCGACAGGGAACAACTCCCAAACTTTGCTGCCGTAATGTTCGTCGGTGGGCCCGTGTATTTTGCACTCACCTTTGGCATTTCGGCCTATCGCTTGGCGCGCAAGTCTCTTGCCCGACTGAGGGCGACACCCGAAGCGGCCCTTTGCCGGTGCCAGTTCACACCATCGGGGCTGCGCTGGGAGAGTGACGCCGGCATGTATGCGTACGTTCCATACCGACTGGTGCACAAACTCGCGCCAGACCTGGACGGCATCACTGCCATGGTCGACTCTGCAAGGATCCTGTGGATACCCCGCGAGGCGTTTAAGACAGTTGGCGACTTCGAGGAAGCCTCCCGTTGGTGCTTGACTGCTCAATTGGCCAAGTCGGGTAGTTCAGGCTCACTCTCAAGAGGATAGGTGGGCCAAGAGATTGGGAACGGCTAATCGAGCGGCGCTGTTGCAGCCGATGAGGTGCGTTTATGCCCCCAACAAAGGTCAAGAAGGAACCTGGTTTCGACCGACATGCCCGAGGCCCTGTCAACCGTTTCCGATGCGCCCTGACAGTCCTTACTGTGGTCGGGGCACTCTCCTTATCGGGATGTAGCAGTGGGAGCCAAATGGACGCCACTACCACCGCTGCATCCAAGGACACCTCAGCCCCTGCGGCCGACCAGCAACCGAGCCTCAAGCCTGCAGCGATCACGAAGCGTGCCATCGTGCGGAACGGCTCCCTGGCGGTGCGCGTGTCCGACGCTGAGAAATCCGAGGCCGAGGTTCAACGGTATGTGGCTTCGGTCGGAGGGTATGTCGCCAAGAGCAGTTCAGGCGACCTCACAGGGCCCCAACCGTCAGTATCGATGACTCTCCGTGTCCCTGTCGAGAGGTTTGACTTGACGATGGACAAGTTAGAAGTCATGGGCACCAGACTCTCGAAGAGCATCAGCGGCGAAGACGTGACGGCACAGATCATCGACTACGATGCCCGGCTCAAGACCATGTTGGCCCAAGAGGCGTCGTTCCAGAACATGTTGCGTCGGTCGAGCCAATCGGCCGAGTCGCTGGACCTTCAGACCCGACTGATGAAGTTGCGGGAAGACATTGAGAGCATGACAGCCCAGAGGTCACAACTGGCCGACTTGGCTGCCTTGTCAACGATCGAGCTGACCCTGCAAGGAGAAGCGCCGGGCGCCGCAAGAACGGAGGACAAAGGGTGGGCGAAAGAGGCATGGAACCAAGGGACGTCTACCCTCTCTTCGCTCAGTCAGGGGCTAGGGACGACTGCGATCTTCACGCTCGTGTTGACACCCATCTGGGGCCCGATGGCTGGGGTCATATGGTGGGCAGCCAAGCGCTCGGGCGGTCGCAAGAGCAAGCCAACTCTGTAGTCACAGAATGAGGCGCGCGGCAACGCTGAAACGGTGCCGCGCGCCGACGACCCTAGTGGCCGCTGTACTTGCTGGCCGTGGTCGGGTCGAGCTTGACCCCCGGGCCCATGGTCGAGCTCACCGTCATCGAGACCAGATAGCGTCCTTTTGACGAAGCCGGCTTGGCGCGGACGATTGCGTCGACCGCAGCCTTGAAATTCTCCAGTAGTTGGTCCTCAGAGAAGTTGACCTTGCCGATCGGCATATGGACGATGCCGGCTTTGTCGACCCTGTATTCGACGCGCGTGGCACCCTTGATCTCTCTGACGGCTTGTGTGACCGCGTCGGTGACCGTGCCGTTCTTCTTGTTCGGCGTTCGGGTTCCCAGGATCTTGCCGATCTTGCCGATTTGAGGTGCCATCTCGTTGGTGGCCAGGATGACGTCGAACTCCTTCCAGCCACCCTGGATCTTCGCGATCAGTTCCTCGTCACCGACAACGTCGGCCCCCGCAGCTTCAGCTTCCTTGGCGAGGTCTCCCTTGGCCAAGACTGCGACTGTCTTGTTCTTGCCGGTGCCATGCGGGAGGTTGGTAATGCCGCGGACGTTCTGGTCGCCTTTTCGGGGATCGACGCCGAGCCGTATGCTCAGGTCGACTCCCTCGGGGAACCTCGCGCTCGCCATCTGCTTGACGAGGGAAATGGCTTCGGTCGGCTCGTGGAGCTTCTCTTTCGAGATGGTCTTGGCAGCTAGGTTGTAGCGGGCGCTGTGCTTCTGTTTCTTCTTTTGTTGGCGCATGAGGGTTCACCCTGTGGTCCATTTGGCCGCGCTAGGCCTCCCACAGGTTCGAAATGATACCGCAGCCAGCCGGCCCGTCAGGGCGCTCAGTGGGCCGGACTGTCCCGCACGCCCCGCAAAATCCCGGAACTTCGGAGTCCATTCCCGCAATAATCGCACCGATGGTCCCTCTCTTGATGTTGGCGTTTCAGCAGACACAGCCCGCATTCGACGCGGACCAAGCTTGGTCTGCTGTTTCCCGGCGAATCCGGACGCTCTACTGGGCTCAAAGCAGCGACGGCGATCGGATGAACCGGCTGCTCAGCGATGCTGAGCCTGGAGCGAAGGCCTGCAAGAGCGTCTCCGAGTTCAACGACGTCGTCGATGCGATGATCGCGAAATTCGGGGACAGCCACTTCGACTTTCTGACCCAGGACGACCAAGGCTACTATCTCTTCGACGGGTTTCAAAAGGGAGACAAGGCTGCGCCAATGCCGAACATCGGGGCTTGGTTCAAAAAGACTAGGGACGGCTACACCGTCCAGATGGTCTTGAATGGCGGGTCGGCCGAGGCAGCGGGAATCCGCAAAGGTGCCGTCGTGACCAAAGTAGACGGTCACCCGTTCACGCCCGTCGCTTCGCTGCGGCCCAATGTCGGCAAATCCGTAACCTTGGACTACCGTACCGTGGGGCCCGACGGGTCCGTACAGGAGAAGCGAGCGCTGGTCACCGTCTCGGAAACGCCTGGGCAAGACATGTTCCTGGACGCGAGCCGAAAGAGCGAGCGGATCATTGAACGCGACGGCAAGAAGATCGGTTATATGCACCTCTGGACGATGGCGAACATCAAGTTTCGCCAGTTGCTTGAGGACTATGTCTATAGCAAGGCCAAGGACACTGACGCCTTCATCTTGGACATCCGAGACGGGTTCGGCGGACAACCTGACGGCTACGGTGACCCCTTCTTCCGGCCGGAGGTGAACCTACAATGGACGGCTGGACGCGGAGGTGCTTGGAATCAGTTGTTCGGCTACGGGCGGCCCTTGGTCGTGATCATCAATGAAGGTTCGCGAAGTGCGAAGGAGGTCTTCAGCTACATCATGAAGAAGTCGAAGAGGGCGATCCTAGTTGGGAACCACACAGCCGGAGACGTCCTCGGCACGTCTCCGAGCGCAATTGGCACCTGGGCCTACATCGAAATCCCAATGGTCGATCTCAAAGTGGACGGCGTCCGCCTGGAAAAGAATCCTGTCCAAGCGGACGTTCAGGTTTCACCAGAGTTCGACTCTCAAGGAAACGACCGATACCTGGAAAAGGCGATCGAAGTGGCAGTTCAAAAGACTCACGGCTGACCCAGCATGAAGCCCTGGGATCTGTGACGAAAGCGGTCTTCCCGCGAATGGTCGATGCGGGCTCTCAGACTGCTTTCAAACCCAAGTACCGCCCCCCCCGAACCGTGGGCGCGATAGCGGTCAAGGACTTCCTGCTTTGTCGCTAAGCCCAGGCCTGGAGGCGACCGATAAGTACAATGAGGCCAGTTCCGCAGGCTCCCAGTCTCGGCAGTCTTCCGGGTTCGGCGGACGGGGAATCGGCGTCATTGCCAATGGGGGAGGGGGCCAGAACTGAAGGACAAAGGCGTCATCATGCAGAACTCGTTCGGAATTCTTGGCTCAGGCATGCAGGGCACCGCTGCGGCCTACGACCTGGCTCAATTCGCCAACCCTGACCGCATCTACGTCGGTGATGTGGACATCAAGCAGGCTCAGAAGAGCGCCGACCGGATCAACGGCCTCATTGGCGACCTGATCTGCGAACCGGTAGAGGTCAACGCGCTCGATCCCAAGGCACTCGGATCCTTCCTGAACCAGGTGGACATCGTCCTTTCCTGTGTTCCGTATTGGATGCATCCGAGGATCGCCAGCGTGGCCATCGAGACCATGACCGACATGGTCGATCTGGGGGGCAACACCGACATCACGATGCAGACCTTGGACATGAATGACCGGGCTGTCGCCGCAGACATCTCGATCGTTCCCGACACTGGTCTGGCTCCAGGGCTTGTCAACAACCTCGGCTGCTACATTTTCGAATCGCTGGATTCCTGCGACACGGTCAAGCTCTATTGCGGGGTGTTGCCGCAGAACCCGAAGCCTCCGTTCAACTACAAGCTGACGTTCAACTGTGAAGGGCTCGTGACGGAGTACGACTTCGAAGCCGTGGCATTGAGAGACGGCCACATTGTGAAAGTCCCCACGCTTACCGAGGTGGAGTCACTCGAGATCGACCAGCTTGGTACGATGGAAGCGTTCGTCACGAGCGGAGGCACGAGTACAGCCCCGTACACCTTCCAGGGCAAGATCAAGAACTACGAGTACAAGACGATCCGGTGGCCGGGACACGCCCACCTGATGAAGATCTTCAAGGACTTTGGCTTTTGGAATGAGAATGAAGTCCGCGTGGGCGAAAAGTCCGTCGTGCCGAAGTCAGTCTTCAACGCCGTTTTCGGGCCCGAGTTGGCCAAGTTCGACGATTTGGACCAGTGCGCCGTCCGAGGCCTCGGTTGGGGCGTCCGTGACGGGAAGAAGACGCGCATTCAGATCGACATCTTCGACCAGCAGTGCCCGGTGACAGGGTTCACGTCCATGGAACGCCTCACCGGTTTCAGCATGTCGATCATCGCACAAGAGGTCGTGAACGGTCGGGTGCCGAAAGGTTGCGTCCGGTATGAGAACGCGATGACAGGCAAGGCTTTCATCCGCGAACTCCAGAGGCGCAACTTCAACATCAAGATCAAAGAGACCGTCGAGCTCGCCTAACCGAGCCCACGGGCCCACCAGGGTAGACTCATCCCAGCGAAGTCGCGGGGCCCGTCGGCTTGGCCCAAGGGAGACCTGGAGTCCTGGCGACAAGGATGAACTCTGATGGAAAAACTGGAACTGAAACCACGAGAGATAGGGCTCGGCAGCAAACCTCACCAACTTCGAAAGCGGGGTGTCTTGCCCGTTGCAGTCGTCTCGACCGGTGAGGAGACCATCCTGGCCCAGACTGACTCCAGAGTCTTCGAAGAAGTCATGAAGCACAATGAGGGTTTGGCCAAGTTCATGGCCAAACTAGACGGCGAGGGCAAGGCGTTCGAGGTCATCGTCAAGGAAGTTCAGAAGACGGCCATCGACCGGAAGATCATACATGCCGTCCTGCAACGCGTCAAGGAGACGGACACGGTCAAGGTCAGCGTCCCGATCATTGTGCACGGTGACCCCGTCGGCGTTGTCAAGGGCCGGTCGACGATCGCCCAGTACACGGACTCGATCGAGGTCAAAGGTAGATTGTCCCTCATCCCCGAGTCGATTGAGATCGATGCGTCCGGCCTGAACGACGACGACAAGATCCTCGTCGGCAGCATCCAGCTTCCCCACGGTGTAGAGTGCTTGACCTCTGCCGACGCGACCGTTGTTTCGTGCCACACGATGCGGGCCCACGCTGACGAGGGCCTGGAAGAGACCGTGGAAGAGGCAGAGGTTGTCGAGACCGAAGCACCCACCGAGGAATAAAGGGCTCATAGTGACCGGGCGCATCCGTGGCTTCACGCGACGGATGCGCCCGGTCACCATGAGCCGAGCCCGGTAGAATCCGCCTGCCGATCTCCGATTGCCTAGAACATGGCCGTCGAGCATCGTACGTCGAAGATCGACCATGGATCAGTCGCACATCCGCAATTTCTGCATCATCGCGCACATTGATCACGGCAAGAGCACCTTGGCCGACCGCATTCTTGAGCGGACTGGCGCTGTGCGCG
>JAKOXK010000073.1 GCA_029781035.1 Armatimonadota bacterium | reverse complement strand
TCGGTCCGACCATTTTCGCGCCTTCAAAGTGCACGGTGTCGTCCCATCCTGTCTCCCACTTGGCGCCCTGAAGTTGGCCCGTCGCGCTGCCCCATTCGAGAAGCCCGTTATGGTTTCCGTCGCGGGCTTTGGCCCACCACCGGTGCCAAGTCACGAACTTCGGATAGACCTCCCTGAGGAAGGCGACGTCGGGCCAGCGTTGGTGCATCCGCCACACGCACATCGTGCCGACCGGTGGCTGAGAACGATCGGTGGAAACGCGCCCGCCGTCGAAATTCCAGTGACCAAAGTTCGGCACTAGCCCCTCGGCCGTCTGGCAGGAGAGGATCGCCCTCACGGTGTCGCGGGCGGTCTTGGGGTCGTCCAAGCATGCGAGGTTGCCGTTGAAGAAGCTGTCCCAACAGAAATAGGGCGCGGTGTTTGGCGTACCCGCCCAGCCTCGGCTGACGGAGTGCGCGACCAGGTGGTTGTCGCTGCTGTAGAGGCGGCTGTTGTTCAGGTTGTCGGCGATGGCACCGAGGAAGTCTCCCCAGTCTCCGCTCGCTTTCGGGCGGCGGGCTTCGTACTTAGTGCCAGCCGCATCGAGACGGGAATCGATACCGGCGAACGAAGGTAGTTTGCCGATGCCGGCGACGAAGTAACCCGGGTGGCTGGAGCTGCAGTCAAGCGTCACCTCCGTCGCGCTGCTGGCGACCGGTCTTGGCGACGTCGAGAGCGACCACTCGACCCCAGCGCTGGTTGCCTTGGCACCATCAGGAGTTGCCGCATACGTTGTTGTGAAATCCGGCCACGATTGAGTCAGCTTGAGGACGATCCTGACAGGCTTGTCCGATGCGAGCCTTGCGACGACACAGTCTCCGACCCGGCCCCAATCAAGAACAACCTTGGCTCCGTCTCGATCAAATGGAACTGTGTGGTACGAGCCGTCCGGGGCGGCCGCCGAAGCCGCATAAGGTGCGCCGGTGTCGACGACAAAGCCTGCCTTATCGTCCACCACGAAGGCGATTCCGCCGGGACAGGTCGTCAAGTAGTTACCGATGAGGACGTTTCGGCGCAAAGCTGCTCCTGTTGGGCTGGATCCTAAGCAGCATCCGAGCAAGACTGTCGATCGCAGGCCAGTGTGCAAGCGCATTAGGTGATAGCATACTGCGACGGGGTAACCTGTCTGGACTTGCTTGCGGTTCCAGACCTCTGATGGCCCGCAACGTTGAGCTTTTCTAGCCCGTCATAGAGTCGCGGAGATGCTTCGATCGCTCGTGTTCGCTCTCGCTGCAACGGCCTTGATCTTGGGCTGCAGTCCCGACCCTACCAGCATGACTCGACCAGGCGGGAAGCTGGAGATCACGCTGAAGCGTGTGGCGTACACCGACCCGCAGCAAGGGGTGCTCCACACAGACCAGAACACCGGGTTCCTAGGACAGAGCGGGAGCCAAATCGAGGGACTTCGCCTTCCACCGAACATAAAGAGGACAACGGGCTTCTCACTCACGCTTGGGTTTACGGCGTCACTCGGACACGATGAACCGTTGCCCTACCAGGGCAGCTACTTTGGAGTCATGGCGAGCACCGATGGAAAGGGTTCAAGCGACCGGCTCTGGATCGACTGGGACAAAGACGGCAACTTGTCTCCCGGCGAAGAGGCGACCCTGCTGACACCGAGAAACGCCGAAGTCAGGATCTTTCGGGCGAACGGTCTGCCGAAAGCCATTGCCAAGAGCGGCCTGCTGGTGGCCATCGAAGGTCAGTTTGTCCGCGGCTATCCCGATTCCCGCTACGAGGGCGAGGCGAACTTCGACGGCAAGCTGTACTCGCTCGCCGTCATTGACACCAATCTCGACAACCGGATCACTGTATCGTCTGGTTGGTTGGGGAGTGGCGACACCTTGCTTGTTGACTACAACCGAGACGGTGCGTTCGAAGCTGGTGGCGACAAACCCATGGCGAAAGCAGGTGTGGAGAATCAGTCTCTCGTTTCATCAGTGCTCATGCCAGACGGACGTTACTACGTGCCTTCGCCGTCCACGGACATGACCCGTCTGACTCTGACGCCTGACCCAACTCCCACGGGCGATGTAAAGCTCACCCCGGACTTCAATGGCATGTGCGACTTGAGGCAGGGCAATAACTACCTTGCAGTGCCGGTCGTCAAAGGCGTGCTCCGGTTGCACACAGGGATCTATGACGTCGCGTCGCTGCCCTACTATCGGACAGACAGCCATGGAGGGAACTGGCTGCTGGACGTTCGTGCGCTTCCTCAGCTCAGGTCAATCAACGTCTCTCCCGACAATGAGGTTCAGTTGAAGAGTGGACCACCGTTCCAAATCCTTGCCAACAGCAGGATGGAGGGAAGTCAGTGTGGACTCGAAGCCTGGATTGTCGATCGGGGATCCAGCTACGTGACAGTCGACGGCGGGCCAGATGGACGGATGCCCGATGGCCCCGAGTACACCTTGACCGACCCCCGTGGCAGAGTCGTGAGCCAAGGTCGCATGAAGTTCTGGCTCTATTGCTACGCAGCAGGCTGGAACCCCGCGGGACACCCCAAGGGGAAGTACAAGCTCGACGTGACGTACGACCTACCTCTCTTCGGCGCGCTGCACGGCTCTTGCGACGTGGTGGTTTCCTGAAATGGTGCGTCACCCCTTGCTGTTGTCCGTTCTCCTCTTTGGCGGGCTCACTGCCGGATGTTCGCCGGGAAGATCAAGCTTCACGGCGCCCGATGGATCGATCCATGTAACGCTAGTCCGCCATCGGTTCTCGGACCTCCTGGACGCCTGTGTCTTGGGCGACGTTCTGGGACAAGCCGATGTCGCACGTTCCACACCGACCCGTCTCGTCTTGCCAGACGGCGTGATGAACCCTGTCGTCGTGAACTTGATGATCAACCTGAAGGTCGACCCCAAGGACGCGCCCAGAGGCTGCTACTCGGACAGTTTCGAAGGCGCGATGGCACGAAGCGCACCCAACGGCCCTCTCGACCGAATGTGGATCGATTGGAACAAGGACGGCATGGTGGACGCCAATGAAGAAGCCATGTGTCTCAACGACTCGCATGCCGACACACAGGTTTTCCGGCCCGTAGGCCTGCCGAAAGAGATCAAGGATTCGGGCCTGGTCATGTTCGTGCGGGATGGTCTCGTCAGCGGATCACCGGATTCAGAGTATTTGGGTTCGGTGAACCTGGGCGGAAAGAAGGTCGCGATAGCGGTCATCGACTCGAATCTGAATGGCAGACTCGACCTGGCATCTTTCTCGACTTCGTCTCTTCTACCCTCTCACCCGTTGGCGCTCCTCAACCCCCATGACACGATCGTCATTGACTACGATGGAGACGGGCGACTCCGCAGCAACATGTTTTCTGGGACGATCGAGCACGCCAACGAGGCTCAGCCCCTGCAGACGAGTGTCCAACTCCCAGACGGCAAGTACTACGTTCCGGGCGGCGACCTCGCGCAGTTGGTGCTTACTCCGGATCCCAGTCCGACCGGCTCGATCCAGGTTGGACCGCCCTACTTTGGCCTCTGTCAAGTGGCGCGAGGCGAGGAGACCGAGACGGTTCCAATCGTCAATGGTGCATGGCACCTCCACTACGGCGAGTACACGATCAAGCGAGCCATGGAATTGGAGAAAGACAGCCGCGGGCGCCCTTGGATCCTGAGCGTCGACGGTACGACCATCGCTGTTGGAACAGACACGAGTCAGAGCCTTGGACACGGGCCG
Source organism: Armatimonadota bacterium (assembly GCA_029781035.1). Taxonomy (GTDB): domain Bacteria; phylum Armatimonadota; class Fimbriimonadia; order Fimbriimonadales; family Fimbriimonadaceae; genus JAEURO01. The sequence goes on along the minus strand of JAKOXK010000073.1, from coordinate 54,333 downwards.
CCATATCAGCTCGTGCTCCGAGGGATTGGCGATGACCGCTGGCTGACCCTCAGCGCTTGGGTCATCGACGGCGGCCACAACTTTGTAAAGGTCGTCCGCGGTCCCGATGACCAGGCGCTTGACCTTCCCACCTATAGGCTGAGCGACAGTCACGGCAACGTGTTAAGCCAGGGCAAGATGGGATATTTCGAGGACGCTTACACGGCGAAATGGCGGGCGCAGCCAGGGGCACATGGCGCTTATCACCTTGATGTCACGTACAGTCTGCCACTCTTTGGCACGCTCACCAAGTCGATCGACTTCAAGGTCTAGACACTGCGCTTGCTGCGTTTCCTTTGGCCGCTGTTCATCCGGATTGCCGCCGCGGCCGCAACATCGATCCACTCGCCTAGGTCGGGGGGATTCGACACAACTCGCGCCGGTACCTCACGGTACTTCTCGACCGGACCGACCGCCGGGTCGTACATCCAGGGCTCTGCCCCTGCCTCGTCGTAGGGCGTAACCGACTCGTGGTCGACCTTGAAGTACAGCCGGTCGTTGTCGACGATCCCGAACACGGGTCCGCCAAGATAAAGTCCGATGCCTCCGAACATCTTTCGGTGGGTCACGGGGCGGACCGTCTCCAGGGTCTCACGTAGCTTCTGCCAATACTCGGGCGTGACAGGCACGACGCTATCGTACCAAACACATGTTGTGGGCTTACGGGCGAGTGGATGGTGCTCCGCAGCCTGCGGATACAATCCGTAGAGCGGACATGGTCACGATCACGTACCACCACGACGGCGCCACCCATCGGACCGAGGATCCCACCGTGCTCCACCAGTTGGTGGCCGATAAGAAGATCCTGTTTTGGCTCGACTTGGAGGAGCCGACTGAGGAAGAATCGAAACTGCTTTCAGAGGTTTTCAACTTCCACCCCATCGCGGTCGAAGACGCTCTCAACACTCATCAGCGGGCCAAGATCGACGAGTTTGACGACTTTTTCTTCCTCACTGCCCACGAGCTCGGCCTGAACGAGAGAGCCTTGTCGCAAGGTGCCACGGATCCAGAGGAAATCGTGACCGCCCGCCAACTGAGCGTGTTCATGGGTGCCAACTTTTTGGTCACCGTGCACACGAAGCCCGTCGAAGTCCTTCGTGAGCTGCGAGGTCGTTGCGACCAGCAGAACCGCACGCTCCAGTCCGGCGCCGACTACCTCCTGTACCAACTCCTCGACGCCATGGTCGACGGCTATTTCCCGTTGCTCGATCGGCTCGACGATAAAGTCGATGACCTTGAAGACCGCATCTTGACCCGGCCAAGCCGCGACATCCTGCCGACCATCTTCACTTACAAGCGGGTACTCAACTTTTTGCGAAAGAAGGTCGGTCCCTTGCGCGAAGTCATGCAGTCACTCACATCGCGCGACTTTCCCGGCGTGCGCAGCAAGACAATGCCCTACCTGCGCGACGTTGCCGACCACCTTTTCCGCGTCTACGAGTCGCTCGACAACCTCCGCGACATCATGTCGTCCATGCTCGACGCCTACCTGTCGCAGGTAAGCAACGAGATGAACCGGGTGATGCAGAAGTTGTCAGTGGTCGCCACCGTCTTCATCCCCATCACGTTCATCACAGGGGTGTTCGGAATGAACTTCAAAGACCAGCCGTGGTTCGCCACGAGCTTTTGGATGTGGATGCTCTTCATGGCCGCGTTTGGAATCGCGACCTACATCTGGTTCAAACGTCGCCAGTGGGTCTGACGACCAGTCCTACAACGGGATGTTCTCATAGACCTTGCGCTCCACTGCTCCATGCGTCAGTACCCGACCCACATGGTCAGGCGTGATGTCCACGCCATCGAACTCGAGCACGAGCAGCGAAGTCGTGCCAGTCTTCACGATGAAGTGGCCCTCGCTGAACACCTCTACGATCTCGCCTGGCACTGCGGTCGGAAAAAGCAATTGGGAATCGAACGGTATGGCCGACCAGATCATCAGTTTTTTCCCTGTATCACCTTCCAAATAGGTGAATGCGCCTGGGAACGGCCGGGTCACAGCCCGCACGAGGTTGTAGACGTCCATTGTGGCGTCGGTCCAGAAGATGAGTCCGTCGTCATCCGTGCGCTTCGGATAATAAGTCGCGCCCTGCTCGTCCTGGGGGGTGTACGTGGCACTGCCGTCGAGTAGAGAAGGCAGGTGTTCGAGCACCAACTGGATCATTGACGTCGTGTTCTTATAGTGAAGGGTCAGCGCCGTGTCGAAAGGCGTGATATCGAAAGCACGATAGCCCACAACGTTGCCATCATCCACACCAGGTTCGTACTTGAAGAGGTGCGTGAAGAAAGCCGTCTTGTTCTGGATCAGCGACCAGTTCATCGGACTCCGGCCTCGACCGTACGGTAGGTGACGGCTGGAGCCGTGCATTCCGAACGCACCGATGGAGAGCCTCGACAGGAACCAATCGGGAATCAGTCGCTGCCAGCCCATGACGAGCAAGAGGTCTAAGCCAAGCGGCAACAGGTTGGCTTCGTCTTCGTCACTCTTCAGGCTGTACTTCACCGCGTGGGTGAAAGGGATCTCCTTCGCCTCGAGGAAAGGCCTCAAGTCGTGGTAGCCCGCTACCTTCTCCTTGGCGCCTAGTTCGGGCGAAATGGTTAGGCAGTGGTCGATCTTGATCCCGTTCCGTATCAGGGCGGTCGCCAGTTCCTGGGTCGTGTGCTTGCACCCGACAATACCGACTGTTCTCATTCAGGGTCTTCCTTCAGGTGGCCAACCTGGTACACCGTGCAGTTCGCTGCCATGGAATGTTCAAGTTGCCATACCATTTGGTCTTCTACTTGTTGAAGCACTTCATAGGGGGAGGTCGCGATTTCGGTCCACCACACGGGGTGTACGAGCACGTGAAGCGATCCACCCTGGTTCTGCTCGGCAGAGGCAGTCGGGCCGCCTTGCCGCCACTCGCCGCGTGAATCCGACAAATACTCGATCCCGCCTGACGTGAAGACCTTCATGTAAGTGTGCGGCCGCGGTGCCGAAAGGGCGGGATCGCCGGTCAAAACGTTCGGTGCGGGCCTGTGATAGCTGACCACCTCCACGGCATGTCCAAACCACTGCTCCAGCATCTCCGCTTCGCGACTGCAGGCCTTCGCTAGTTCGGCCGACGAGAGGGTGACAGGGTAGGAAGCACAGTCGAAGTGCAGTGCCAAGTGGTGCCCGAGGCCGAGGATCTCGCGCACCCTCTCGCTCCCCTCGCGGGAAAAAACGTTGTAGTGCTCCGTGCGCAGCATGAGGAAGTAGGTCGCTTGCACCCCTTCCTCCGCTTCCACTCGCGCCATCCGCACAGCGGCTTCGAGGGTGAAGTCGATGTCGTGGCGCATCAAGACCGTGAACGGTTTGGGCTCGGAAAGATAGGATGGGAAAGTTCGGAATACGTATCCTTTGGAGAGGAGGCCTTTCAGGGTGCCGCGGTAGGTGTCAAGGGTAAAGGTCGTGCCACGAGGGGGCGGCAACTCGTCCAACCGGCCGTGCCGGTGCCAGAGCCCCTCTTTGTGGCCCTCGTGGAGGAAGTCCCCAACGGCCTCGATCGTCTGTCGCCCCGCGTCGCCTTTGCCGAAGAGGCCCACGGGGGCTGGGCTGCTGGGAACAAAGGCGTCAAGGGCCTCGCGCAACGCGTTGGCGTCCGAACCGACTTCCAATGCCCAGCCCGCATCGACGATCTCGACCCACCAACTGTTCTCCATCGGGATGATGCAGGGCTTGCCTGCAAAGAACGCCTCCCGCGTGACGCCGCCTGAGTCGGTCACGACGCGGCAACACTGAAGCAGCATAGCCAGGAAATCGTAGTAGCCAAGGGCGTCGATGAACTTGAGCGAGCCCTTCGGTGACCAGCCGCACTGTTCGGCAAGCTTCTTCGTCCTTGGGTGGATCGGCAACAACACGGGCATCGAAGCCGCGTCCATGGCTTCGAGCAACGGCAATAAGGCCTCGGGGCCGGTCGTGTTCTGGGCCCGGTGAATGGTCGCCAAGTGGTATTCGCCAGGCGCCAAGCCCCAGTCGCCTGGCCCGACCTGCGCCTTCGCCTGGACGGTCGCCTCCCCCTCGAGGAAGAGGTCGAACATGGTGTCGCCGACAAACCGGACCCGGGCAGGATGGAACCCTTCACGACGGAGATAGCGCTCGGCACGTCGTGTGCTCGTCAGACACAGCGAAGCGGCGTTGTCGCTCACGACGCGGTTGACCTCTTCAGGCACTTCGCGCCGGCGGAAGATTCTCTCGCCTGCTTCAACGTGCACGAATGGTGTGTCTTGGTGGCTCGCACACAAAGCCGCGGCCACCGTGCTGTTCGTGTCGCCATAAGCCAGTACCGCGTCTGGCTTCTCGAGCCTCAGCACGTCCCATAGTGCCTCGACCATTCGTGCTATCTGGAACGCGGGCGTCCCCGAGCCCACCCCCAGTGCGTGCTTCGGTTCAGGAATGCCAAGCTCCTGGAAGAAGACGTCGCTCATTAGGGCGTCGTAGTGCTGCCCGGTATGCACCAGCACCTCTTCGTAGGGCGCCGCATCCCCCATGTCCCGCAGGATCCGCGACACGACCCCTGCTTTGACGAACTGCGGCCGCGCTCCGACCACTGTCACGACCCGCCGTCTCATGCGCCCGTCAGAATACCAGTGACCGCGCGCCGTGGGCTTCGCGCCGGGCCGAGCCCGACGAAGGATCATGAACGAACAAGTTCTCAGGCCCGGGGAGTAGACTCTCCATGGGAATCAGTGCACTCATGAACTTATCCAGGTTCTCCTCAGCGATCCTCGCCCTTTCGACGGCCGCGGGTGCGTTCGGCTTTCAAGACGACACCTTTGAGTTCAAGCGCACGTACAAAGTGGGCGACTCCTACCAATACACGCTGGAAATGCGCGGCAAACCCGACGGCGAAGCGATGACCACGTTCTTGACCGAGGCTGTGAAGACCGTCCTCCCCGACGGTGCTGTGCTCGATCTGACCGCTGTCCTCAACATGAAGGAAGCCACGGACACCACGAATCAGAGCGCGACCTCCAAGTTCGGCGTGCAGAACTTCCCCGACCAGGGAACGTCTCACGATGCGAGCGTGCCTTTCATGCTGATGGGTTGCGCGAGCGCGACGACTGGCGAAAAGGTCAAAGTCGGCGACTCCCCCAAAGTGCATTGGCAGAACGCGGACAAGGACATGATCGCCGACCTCACCGGCAAGGTGACTGCATCGGATAAGGACGCCAAGACTCTGACCGTCGAATGGGACGGCAAACTGCTGGGCCCAGGTGCACCCGAAGCCACGACCCATTTCAAGAGTGTGTACTCGACCGTGGACTTCAGCCTGGTGAGCTCAGACGGAACCGTTGCCGTCGGCGGAACCACGCTCTACATGAAGTTCGCGAGAAAGTCGAAGTAGAGCCCGGCACGAACATCGGGCTCGGCCAAGAAGGGCGGGGCATCGCCAGTCGGGCGTGATAGCCCTGTCACGGTCATTCGTTCCGTGAAAACTAGAAAACGAAGTCTGGATTCTAGTACATAAGTAGTAGTTTTCCTTGTATTAGTTGAATATTGTTCGGTTCGGCGACTGCAACGGCCCTTGGCTGAGTGAAGAAGCCGCGATGTTAGACCGAACATCCCGATAGAAATGACAGCCTCGCCAGAAGCCATCCGAGCGCTGACGCTCGAACAGCGGGCGATCGTCCCGACCCAAGTCGAGCAACGCTTTGGTCTGGAAGAGGTCATCGTCAGCAAGACCGATACAGCCGGGCGCATCACCTATGCCAACGAGGTCTTCTGCCGGATCGCCATGTACAAGCGAGAGGAGCTGATTGGGGTCCAGCACAATATCATCCGCCACCCGGACATGCCTCGGTGCGTCTTCAAGCTCTTGTGGGACACGATCGGGGCAGGGAACGAGATCTTCGCCTATGTGAAGAACCTGTGCCGCAACGGTGACTATTACTGGGTGTTCGCGCACGTCACCCCGACCTTCGACGAGGCGGGGAACATCATTGGTTATCACTCGAACCGGCGCTCTCCAGACCGCAAAGCAGTGAACACTTTCGCCAGCCTGTACGCTGAACTCCTACGCATCGAGCAGTCCAAAAGCGACCGCAAAGACGGCCTTCAATCGGCGACCGACGCGCTCATCAGCATCCTCAATGAAAAGGGCCTGACCTATGACGAGTTCATCTTCACTCAAACAGCCGCTTGAAGCAATGCCCACCGACGAGGATGCAGGGCGATGGAACGACTTCCTCGATGAAGCCGCAGCCGTCTGTCTGGCTGCAGCCAAGGGCGATTTGGAGCCCCGGATCGGCAACATCCCTGACGACCGCAGGCTCAAGGACCTGGCCGTCGGCGTGAACTCGCTCCTCGACTCAGTGGACGCGTACGTCCGCGAGTCACTGGCAGCCCTGAAGGCATCGAGCGAACGGCGCTACTACCGTGTTTTCATCGAACAGGGCATGCCAGGCGCGTTCCGAAGGGGCGCCTCGCAGATCAACATGTCGAAGGCCGTCATGGCAAAGCAGGCCCAAGCGCTTCAGGATTCGCGTTCGTTCCGGGCGCAAGTCGTCCAGGAACTGGAGAACCTCATGGCTGAGAACTCGAGCCGGATGGAGTCGATGATCCAAGGGATCGATCGGATCATGAACGGCATCAAAGTGCTCTCGTTGAACGCTTTGATCGAGGCGGCCCGGGCCGGAGACGCAGGACGGGGCTTTTCCGTCGTCGCAAACGAGGTCAAACGGATGGCCGACAACATCGGCCAAGCCATGGACAAAGTCAGGCAGGAGGCGCGCGAGTTCCACGAAGAGTCCTCCCGTGTCATCCACCTCATCATGCAGGACCAGGCCAACTCACGCCCGCCAGGAAGCCCGGTTCCAGAACCAGGGTCCCGCATCACAGACGCGGCCGCGTGACCACCGTGACCGCCTCTCACGGGACTTTTTTGAGGACTTCCAAAAACTCTCTGAACCTACGGCACTATTAGGCCTGCGGCCACCGTACCTACTGGTAAGGCGCTCGCCGCGGAAGATTGAACATTCTGATAGGCGGCCCGTCTCTACTCGGACGGATCAGAAGCTGTATGGGAATCATTGTTGGGTCGCAGGTCACTGGGTCGGGAACCGACCTTCCGTGGTTCGACCTCTCCGAAGAGAAGCCTGATCCAGCCGCAATTGAACTCGTACCGGGAGACTACGCGCTCAAGCACCAAGTGTTGCCTGTTTCATTCGATGGGCAAGTCTTGGTCGTAGCGATTGGCGGCCTGACCCAACTGCAGGCCGTTGACGACCTGGGCGTGCTGCTCGAACGGCCGGTCCGGGCCGTACAGGCCTCTCCCCAGCTCATTCGAGACCGAATCGAAGAGCGGTTCCTCGAAGGCATCCTGTCCCAGTTGCCTGGCGACGACAGCGCCGTCACGGAGATCGACGATTCGACGGACTTGGCCGACCTGCAGAAGATGGCGGGCGAAACCGCCGTCGTACAGATGGTCAATCTCATGTTCGCTCAAGCCGTGCGCGACAACGCGAGCGACATCCACATCGAGCCTTACGAGAAAGAGGTCAAGGTCCGCTACCGCATCGACGGCATGCTCCATGAAATGCTGAGGCCGCCCAAGCGGATGCACGCAGCGATTGTGTCGCGCTTGAAGATCCTCGGTCAGATGAACATCGCCGAGCGGCGACTGCCTCAGGACGGACGCATAAAGCTCACGATCGCGGCCAGGGCGGTGGATGTCCGCGTCTCGATCGTGCCCACCGTCTTCGGTGAGCGCGCGGTCATGCGTATCTTGGACAAAGGCACCGCGATGCTGGGCCTGGAAGAGCTGGGCATGCAACCGGACGCCCTCGTCAAGTTCCGCAAGCTGATCTCGTTCCCCTACGGGATCATGCTGGCGACCGGTCCGACCGGCTCGGGAAAGTCCACGACCCTGTACGCAAGCCTGCAGGAGATCTATGACCCGAGCAAGAACATCCTCACGATCGAAGACCCGGTCGAGTACCAAGTGCCGGGGATCGGGCAGGTTCAAGTCCGTCCGAACATCGGACTGACGTTTGCGTCAGGCCTACGGTCGTTCCTGCGTCAGGACCCGGATGTGATCATGGTGGGTGAGATCCGCGACCATGAGACTGCCGAGATCGCAATCCACGCTGCTTTGACGGGCCACTTGGTCTTCTCGACGCTCCACACCAACGATGCGCCTGGCGCACTGACCCGGTTGCTCGACATGGGCGTCGAACCGTACTTGGCCGCAAGCTCCGTGGTGGGTGTCGTCGCCCAACGGCTGGTCCGGCGGAACTGCCCGTTCTGCTCGGTCGAGACAGAGTTCGACCCGGATGCGCTCAGGGCTCTTGGGATTCCTGCTGGCACCCAAGCGACGTTCCTGAAAGGGAAAGGCTGCGACAAATGTCAGAACACCGGGTTTAAGGGACGCCAAGGAGTCTACGAACTGCTGATCGTGGACGAGCAGATCCGCCATTTGACCGTAGAGCGTGCATCGGCGAGCGTCATCCGTGACCACGCCTTGAAAGAACAGGGGATGCGAACACTGCTGGGCGACGGTCGCGTCGCCGTCATGAGCGGAAGGACCACACCGGACGAAGTCCTCCGCGTTTGCCAGAGGGACGAGATTTGAGCACGTATGCGTATACGGCTGTAGAAGGCTCCGGACGACAACGAAAGGGGGTTGTAGAGGCTTCGGACGAGCAGACGGCAGTTTCCCAATTGCTGTCAGGTGGGTTGTTCGTCGTCGACATCCGCCCTGAAGAACAGTCCAAGGCTGCAGGTGTCGTGTCCCACGGCCGTGGTCGCGTCAGTCGGAGCGACGTGGCCATCTTCACGCGGCGTTTGGCCGACCTGTCTGCGGCAGGACTCCCCTTGGACCGCGTGCTGCAGGTCGTGGGCGAGCAGTCCGAAAGCCGTGCCCTGTCCGAGATCTCAGAAGCCGCCCGACAAGAGGTTCGCGCGGGCGCGAGCGTGTCGCAGGCGCTCGCAAAATATCCGAAGACTTTCAACGCGGTCTACACGGAGACTCTGAGGGCTGGCGAAGCCAGCGGTCAGCTGCCCAGTGTCGCCACGAGGCTCGCCGACTTCCTGGAAACGGAGGTCACGCGCCGAAGCCAGATCACGGCCGCGATGATCTACCCACTGATCCTGTCCTGCACCGCAATCTTCGTCGTCGTCTTCTTGATCACCTTCGTCGTGCCTCGACTCTCCGGCGTCTTCCACGACTTGGGCAGCAACCTCCCGGTGACCACGAAGATCCTGCTGGGCGTCGCCGACTTTGTGACCCAGAACTGGATGCTGATCATCGGGTGCATCGTCGGCGTGGTCCTGGTGTACCGTGCGTGGGTCAAGACAGAGGCTGGCGCATTCGCCCGAGACGGGCTTCTGCTCCGTCTGCCCATGTTGGGCAAGATCTGGCTTAAGGCCACCGTCTCCCGTTTCGCCCATGTGCTCGGCACGCTGGTCTACGGTGGCGTCCCGATCTTGGAAGCGCTCGAGATTGCCGGCATGTCGGCTGGCAATAAGGTCTTTCAGCACACGAGTATCAAGGTCGCAGAGGACGTCCGGGAGGGACGTTCCATCGCCGACTCGATGAGGGACGCAGGCTCTTTCCCGCCCGTCCTCGTCCACATGGTGGCTATCGGCGAGGAAACCGGCGACTTGCCCAAAATGCTTTCCCGCGTTGCGGGGAGCCTCGATTTCGAAGTGGACAATGGAATGCGGCGGCTGACCGCCTTGGTCGAGCCCCTCATCGTCTTGACGATGGGTACGTTCGTCGGGTTCGTCGTGCTCTCTGTCCTGTTGCCGATCTACCAGGCACAAGACTTGGTGAAATGAAATGAAGAAAGACCACTGCGCGAGGTTACGTCACTATGCATAAGAAGCGTCGGAACGCGTTTACCCTCATCGAGCTCTTGGTCGTCATCCTGATCCTCGCGATCCTGGCGGCCCTCATCGTGCCCCGCGTCGTGAACAAGACAGGCGACGCCAAGCGGGCCAAAGCCGCCTCGGACATTGCGGCGCTGGGGACGGCGCTTCAGTCGTTCAGACTCGACTGCGACCGGTACCCGACGACGGAAGAGGGTCTGGACGCTCTTCGCGTCGAGCCCAGCGGCGTCAACAACTGGCGCGGCCCCTACCTGGACAAGCCGCTTCCGCCTGACCCCTGGGGCAATGAGTATGTCTACGAGGACTTGGGGAACGACCGGTATCTCGTCGAGTCGTACGGCAGAGACGGTGCGCCCGGTGGCGTCGACGAAGACGCCGACATCAGCAACGGCGAGGACACTGGCCAGTAACCCGTGAGAAAGCGCGGCTTCACCCTGATCGAATTGAGCGTCGTCATCGTCATCCTGGCGATGATGGCTGCGCTCGTCGTGCCGAACATAGCCACGGCGATCACGGGTGGACGGTCGCGCCTCTACGTGCAGTCGGTCTCTGACATCGTGCGACAGGCACGCGAGGAAGCTGTCTTCCGTAAGGCGACAGTGAGCCTCAATCGGACAGACGACGGCGCATTCCAGCTTTCGACCAATCAGGACGGACAGACTACGCAGATCAAACAGACGCAGACTTCAGCGGACGTGACGGCCTCGGCATTTGAGTCAGGGGGCCAGTCCATGAGTGAAGGCGACTGGACGGTGAAGTTCTATGCGGACGGGACGTGCGACGGGGGTGCGTTCCAACTGGACGCCAACGGTGCGTCTGCCGCTTACCGGATCCGCCGGTCGGACGGCCACCTGTCCATCACGCAAGGCGCCCTGGACACGACCGACGACCCTGACACTCGATGGGACGTGACGAACGGATGAGCCGCAAGAGTGGATTTGGTTTGGTCGAGGTGTTGGTGTCGATCGTCCTGATGGGGCTCGCCGTAGCGGGGCTGGTGGACGTCCTCGGTAGGATGGACCACACCGAAGCCAAGGCGCTCGACCGTGAAGTCATGCAGCGACTGGCCCAGGACAAGCTCGACGAGATCGTCAGCCTGGACACGTACGACACCTTCAATGGGGACTTCAGTGACCAAGGGCAACCCAGTCTCAATTGGGAGATGACGTACAACACGACATCGTTGACGGACGTCTACTCAGTCCAGCTCACGGTCACCAAGGCGAACGATTCCAGCATGTCGCAGACGCTGACGACCCTGGTTTATAGAGCTCCCAACCAAGGGACGGAGGGTGGATGAAACGGCGTGGCGTGACTCTGCTCGAGCTCTTAGTCGCAGCGATCTTAGCGGTGTCGGTCGTGGCCGGGCTCGCCATGGCGTTCCAAGTCGCAGTGCACCACGAGATCGGCTTCGACCGGCCGAGACAGCAGTACGAGGCTGTGACCGACTTCCAGACCAAACTCCGATCCCTCCTGTCTCGCGCGTACATCAGTTCGAACGTCAACGACCTCGTGACCGTGTTCAAGTCGATGCAGGACTCTCAGATCGCGGGGAGCGCGGACCGCCTGACCTGGACCGCGATCGGTCTGAAACCAAGCGGGGCCGCCCTTGATCTCGACGAAACCGATTTTGACCAGCGGAACAAGGACGTCGGCCCGATCGGCGGGATCACCGAGGTCAGTGTCAGCACAACTCCCATCGGCACAGGGGCAGGAAACCTCCAAGGCTTGTTCATCCGAACCCAGACTCCGGCCGATGAGGACCACGATTACGGCGGATATGAGCAACTGTTGACCGACCAAGTTCAATCGATCATGTTCGAATTCCTTGACGGCGGCAATTGGGTCACAACTTGGGACTCCGACACGGACCGACGACTACCGACGGCTGTGCGCGTGACCTACACACTTACCAGCGACACGAGCACATCGCGGTCGTTCATCGTCCGACTTGTCAACAGCAACCCCGACCAGCAGCAGGGAGCCCAGCAATGAGTAAGAAGCGGGGCAGCGCCTTCATCTTCGCACTCGTGGTCGTGACGGCAGCCTCTGCCATTCTCGCGTTCACCGTGTCTCGCGAACGGGTCAATGTCAAGGCTTCGGCAAACAGGCTCGAGGCGAGGCGCGCTCGGCAGATGGCGATGGCAGGCATTCAAGCCGCATTGTCCTCATTCGAGACCCTGTCCTCGACCGGGGACGTCGACACGTTGGGCGACTGGTACTCCTTTGGTGACCAAGGAGACGGGCTCTTCACCGTCGGTGACGCGTCCTTCCGTGTCCAGGTCGCCGACGCTTCATCTCTGGTCAACCTCAACACGGCACCAGAGGAGCAACTCCTGAACCTGAACCTGACCCAAGAGCAGATCGACTGTCTGTTGGACTGGCGTGAGGCTGGCGATCAGCCTCGGGCCGACGGTGCGAAGAACGAGTATTACAACGCTCTTACTGAACCGTATAATGCGAAGGAAGGCCGGCTGGACACCTTCGATGAGCTGCTCTTGATCAAGGATTGGCTGCCGACGACGCTCTACACAGTTCCCGACTCGACGACAAATGGGACGACTCCCAGAGCCTTGAGCCAGCTCTGCACGGTCGAGTCGTTCTCGCCCAACACCGACAGCACCGGGCAACAACGACAAAACATCAACAACGCTCAACAACAACAACTGATCCAAGCGGGCTTGTCGCAACAGGCGGCAACGGCCATCATCGCCCGAAGGAACGGGCTCGGGAGTTTCTCATCCATGGGGCAAGTACTGACCACGCCAGGACTCGATTCTCGGAGCGCCGGCGTCCTTCTCGACCGCTTCAGCGCCAGTTCGGCCGTGCGTCTTGAGGGCAAGATCAATGTGAACACGGCGACAGAGGAGGTCTTGGCGACACTGCCAGGGATCACCACTGACATCGCCTCGTCCATCGTCACCCAGCAAAGCACGGGGCTAACGGACTTGAGCCAGTTGCTCACGGTGCCGGGAATGACGGTGCAGACTGTCGCGCCCATCGCTGACGATCTGACCGTCGGCTCAGACACCTTCCTTGTCCGCTCAAGGGGCACTGCCGGCGGGATCTCGGTATGCCTCGAGGCCACTGTTCAGGTTCAAAACGGGATCGCCATTGTGCAATCGATCCGGGACACGCCGTTTGCCGATATGCTTGACCACTGGGGCTGGAGCCCCGACACGACCAACGAGACGGTCCTCGTGGAGGCACCTCAGTGAGAAAACCTGACCTCGGCTCCTACCCTGTCATCGAGTACTCGAAGGAAGGTCTCCGAATCTACGATCCGGCGACCGCCAAGAGCTTCAATGCTGTCCGGTTGGCGGACGCCAGCGACGATCTGTCGAAGCGCCAGGTTGTTATCGCCCTGTCGCGCCGCTCATCGTTCGTGAGGAGCACGCGCTTACCCGATGTGGACCGGTCGGCATTGGACGCCATCCTCGGCCTCCAGGCAGTGCAGTTGTTCCCTGTCGCCACTGCGGAGCTCTCGATCGACGCAGCCTACGCTGACAGCAGGAACGGCGAAGGGAGGCTCGCGACCCTGGCGGCGTGCAAGAGTGACCAGCTGAGGTCCCTGCACGAGGAGCTTGACGCTGTCGGCCTCAGGCCGGTGACCATCCTGCCTGCTGGGTGGGCCTCGGTCAAGGTGGCGGCAGCGTTGGGACACCCGACTTGCGCCGTCATTGGCAACGGCAAGGGCGAAGTCTCGATCGACCTGGTCTGGGAAGGGGCTCTGGCTTCATCTCGGTCAGTGCCGAAGCCGGATTCGGTCGATGCGCTTCAAGCTGAGATCAACCGGAGCATGGCGGCTCTGGGCTTGCCACAGTGTCCGATCGTCTGTACCGGCGGGGCCAGCCTGCCTGGTGCCGAACACTGGCCCGAAGATCCCCTGGCCATCGTCGCTGGTGACGCGAGTGGGCCCTCGCTGGAACTGCCCGAAGCACGCAAGGCCAAGGCGTCGAAAGAAGAACACCGCAAACGCAACTTAGCCCTGCTGTTGTGGGTGGCGGCTCTGGGCGTGGCGGCCATCGTGGTCGACGGTAGGTTGGACAACGCCGATCACTTGAAGAAAGACGAGGCCCAGTGGGTCAAACACCTCAAGGCTGTCAAAGCCGAGAACGGCCTGGCTCAGGCCAAAGCCCAAGAGCTCAGACAAGAGCAGCAAGTCTTGAGCACAGCGTTCGACCCGAAACAGCCTTTGACAGACGTGACGACCGTCTTATCGAACCTCACTCCGGAGGGTCTCTGGCTGACCGGCGTCTCGATTGAACGGGGCAAACGCGCGACTCTGCGGGGGACGGCCAAAACGGGAGAAGCCGTTTCGACCTATCTCGCTTCGTTGGGCCAGCAGAACCGCCTCCGCGACGTCAAACTTGTCTATCGGAACAACACTCTTATAGACAAGACACCTGTCGTAAACTTCTCTATATCGATGCACATTGTGGGTAATTTCCCGTTGACGGACAAACTTGCGGAAAAGGGAGGCAACGTTGCTCGGCGGTCCTAAACTCGAGAGAAAGTGGCAGGTCGCGATCCTGACTCCGATGGGAATCATGTTCGCTCTCTTGCTCTATCACCTTTTCGTTCCGATGCCAACCATGGTGCAGGCCTCAAAGAGGCACCGGGCCGAGGAGGTCAAGATGAAGTCCGAGATCCAAGGGTTCAAGGCCGAGATTCTCAGGCTCCACAAGTCGATCAGTGAGGACGTCTGGGGCTCGAGTCCAGACGAGATCGGCGCCAATGTGATGGCCGTCGTCGACAAAGCCTCGCACGAAAGTTTCGTCAAGATGCAGGCGATCCGCCCGCAGAAGCCGGTGTCGGTGGCGGGTGTCACCCGGTTCAGCTACCTGGTTGTCATGGAGGGCAACTATCCAGGAGTGTTGGACTTCCTCCGACGGGTTGAAAAGAAGGGAACCAAACTGGCGGTCTCGAGCGTACAACTCTCGGGGGCAGATGGTGCCACGGACAATGTGACAGCCACGATCGGAGTCGCGGCTTTTATTGAGGACAAAGGTAAGAATTCGAATGTCAACTAGTAAGACACTGTTCCAGAGGCCCGTCTTTTGGGTCGCGACCGTGGCTCTCGGCGTGGGTGGGTTTGTGATGACATCCCCTGACGCGCCGAAATCGAGCAAGGCTGCCCCACCGAAGGCCCGGAAAAGCACGGTCGCCAACGCCAAGGAGGACGTGTACACGAAGGAAGACGAAACGGCTGTGTTCAAGCCCGTGTCTTCAGACGCCAAGAACTCGTTCAGGCCGATCGTCGCGAAGTCCGGGATCGGATCCGGATCTTCGGCCAGCATGCTTCCGACCGAACTCACGAGCGGCGAGCCGAACTGGGTCTACACTGGTTCAGCCGAGACCGACGGGTCTCAAGTAGCTTTGATAGAGAACCGCACGAGTGGTGAAGCCGTCTTTCTTAAGAGGGGGCAACGGTGGAAGAGCTCCTATGTGGTCAAGATCGAGCCCGACTCCATCGTCCTCAAAGGACCGTATGGCGACCGGACGCTCGGCATCGCGCAAGACGAGCCGGCGACAACCTCTCGTTCGACTGTCGCTTCTTCAGGGACGGCCGCGAACGCGAACGCACCGATGGGGGTGAACGTGCCGCGTAACATGAGGGGGCCAATTGGTCAGGCATACGGGTACCAGAACGGTAACCAGAACGGGTATCCGAACGGTGCGACGGCTTATCCAGACCAGGGATACCAACCAGGGCAACAGGACTTTCAGGGCCCAGGCGACAACAATGAAAACTAAGCTGTTCCTCTTTGCGATCTTGGCGTTCCTGCCATTGATCGCTCTCCCACAGTACGAGGGGTTCGATACGGGCGACTCCAAGCCGTGGGCTAGCTTCAAGTTGCCTAAGAAGACGATGAAGCTCGACTTCAAGAACGCGAACATCGATATGGTGATTTCGCTGTTCTCCAAAACCTCGGGCATCACGATCCTCAAGGATCCAAGCTTGAAGGATCCGATCTCCCTGACGACTGCGGATGCCGTGTCCTTGGACGACGCCTTCTCGATCTTCAACTCTGCGCTTGGCCTGAGGAACTACCAGATCCAGAAGGACGGCAAAGTGCTGGTGATTAAACAAAAGCCTCAGCGGAACTCCGGGCGGATGTCCATGGATCCGACGCAGCTCACCGGTGATTCAGGCTCCCGCCAAGACCAAGGCGTTCTCAAGGTGTACCGCATCGTCAACGCTGCCGCCTCCCAAGTCGCTCGCGTCATAAACGATGTGTTCACACCCTCGGCGTCTGGCGGATTCACGATGGGTGGTTTCCCGGGCGGCCGGAACATGAGGAATGGTCGGTTCCCGGGCCTCACACTCGGCTCAAACCAGCCGAACATCCGAGCCTCATCCGACGACTACTCCAATACCGTCATTGTCAACGCGCCGTCGCAGTACCAGCGTCAAGTCGAAGACTTGATCGCTGAGATCGACAAGCCGGCCGAGGAGGCGCAACATCCGAAGGTTTACCACCTGAACTTTGCGACGTCGGACGAAATGCAGCCCGTGATCAGCGGAGTTCTCAGCGCCAATGCGCCGAAGGGCCGGGGCGAGTCCGCAACGACGACGATCGACCAGAGGTTCGCGGGTGGTGGCGGCTTCCGGTTTGGCGGGCTTTTTGGCGGAAACCGAAACTCGGCGTCGAACAATTCCTCCGTCGTCTCGGAGCCCCGAACCAACTCATTGATCATCACGACGACCGACGAGAACCACCAATTGATCGCTCAGGTCATCAAGGACTTGGACACGGACGTCAAAATCTCCTCCACCACGTTCGTCGTGCCGCTTTCGAACACAAACGCCAACGACTTGGCGACGATCATGCGGCAAGCGTTCGGGACTCGTTCCGGCACGAACGCCGGATTCAATTCCACGACACAGACCCGAACAACACAAAACTCGTCGCAGAACCGGACGAACAACCGCAACAACACGCGAAACAACGGCAACTCGTTGGGTGGAGGTCTCGGCGGCAACATCCAGGACTCGGCCCTACCGGTCGCCCTCGCCGATCCAACGGCACAGTACGGCGACCTCAGAACGAACATCAGCATCGGAGACGAACTCCAAGCACAGTTCTTCGGCGGTCAGTTCGGTGGGCAGAACCAGAACCGCACCTCGACCCAGAACCAGACACAGGGCGTTGCCCGTGACGCGAACGGGCGTGTCGTCCCAGTTCAGGACCTGACGAATCAAGTCACGGTCATCCCTGATCCGAACACGAACAGCCTGATCATCGTGACGACGCCCGGGAACGCCGATCTGATCAAGCAGATCATCGAGCAACTCGACAGGACTCCCGAACAGGTCATGATCGAAACGATCATCGTTGAAGCGACCCTCGGATCCGAAGACAAACTCGGCGTCGAATGGAAGTTCGCGCAGGCTAAGGCGTTCGGGAACACTGGCACGTCTGGCACTGTCGAGGGCAACTTCGGACTTCAGGCTGCCAACGGCCAAGGATTCCGCTACACGCTCACCGGAGGCGACCTCAACGCGTTCGTCAACGCTCTAAGGACCGACACGAAGTTCCAAGTCCTTTCGACGCCGAGGATCTTCACGAGCAACAACCAGAACGCGGAGATCAACATCAGTCAGAGCATCCCCTACGTCACGAGCCAAAGGACTGACGTCAACGGCAACCTGACCTACACCTACTCGTTCGAAGACGTCGGAATCGTGCTTAACGTCACGCCACACATCACCTCAAACGGTTACGTCACAATGGACGTCTTGCAGACGGCCAACGACTTGCAGGGATTCACGAGCTTCAATGCTCCCATCGTCAACCAACGACAGGCTGACACGAACGTCTCGGTCAAAGACGGTGAGACCATAATCCTGGGCGGCATCATCCGCAGCCAAGTGACATCGACGACCAACAAGATTCCGCTGCTGGGAGACATACCGATTCTCGGGCAGATCTTCCGGTCTACGGACAAGACAAAGAGCAAAACGGAACTGCTTGTCTTCCTCACGCCGCACGTCGTGCGGAACCCCGAAGAGGCCGCCAAGCTACGAGAGCAAGAAAAGGCGAGGCTCTCGAAACCGACTCAAGACGATCTGAACAAGTTGTTCAACGGCGGGACTTCCGAGAAGAAAGACAACTCCGGGACTGGAGGAGGACACTGAATGAAACCTACACTGAGAATCATCACACTTGCCTTGGCGCTTGCCGCTGCGGCACTGACGTTCGCACAAGGCCGAGGCGGCGGGGGCGGCATGTTCATGCGCGGCCCCGGTGGCGGCGCCGGCTCACCGACCATGCTTCTCCAGCGCGATGACGTGCAGAAGGAGATCAAGCTATCGGCGGATCAGAAGAAAAAGCTCGACGACTTGAACCAGGCTATGAGGGACAAGTTCCAAGAGATGCGCCAGAACGGTGGCCAGGGCGGCGACCGTCAGGCGATGATGGCCGAGTTTCAGAAGATGCGCGACGAGCAGGAGAAGCAGGTCAATGCTGTCTTGACCGCCGACCAGCAGAAGCGCCTCAAAGAACTGTGGATCCAGCGCTCTGGAGCCATGGTGATCACGAATGAGGACGTGCAAAAGCAACTGGGATTCACCGACGACCAGAAGTCAAAGGTGAAGGATCTCATGCAGGTGTCGCAGGAAGCCAACCAGGCCCTCCGCGAAAAGATGCAGAACCAGGAGATCGACCGCCAAGAGTTCCAGGCCTCCATGCAGAAGAACAACGATCTGCTCAAGGAGAAACTGCAGGGCGTTCTGACGACTGACCAAGCCGCCAAGCTGAAAGCGATGGGCGGGGCTCCGTTTAAGTTCGACGAAGACAACAACGGTGGCTAGTCGCAAAGACTGACACAGACGCGAGCCTCAAGGCTGACCGCTTTGAGGCTCGTCTTCTTTATGCGTTCTTGGCTGACGGCGAAAGGACGGACAAGGCCCGCTGTAGCAGCACAAAGACAAGAAGCAATCCACCGATGGCAATCTTTGTCCACCACGAACTCAAAGTACCTTGGAACATGATCGCTGTCTGAATGACGCCAAGAGTCAGGACGCCCAGCAGGCTCCCAAAAACGCTTCCATATCCCCCCGTCAACAGCGTCCCACCGATCACGACCGAGGCGATCGCATCCAACTCAAGCCCAGTTCCCGAGACCGCGTTCCCGCTGGAGGTGTACAGAGCGAACACCAGACCACCCAAAGCTGACGCGAACCCAGAGAACGTATAGACCAGTGTCTTCGTGCGAGCGACCTCGAGGCCCATGAGCACGGTCGACGGCTCGCTTCCTCCAATGGCATAGACAGTGCGGCCGAACCGAGTCTGCTTAGCAAGGAACGCCGCAATCAGGATGAAGCCGACAAAGATGAAGGAGGCCAGAGGAACTGTGGAGCCCCCCGGCAGGGTGGCCGACCAGTTGGACCAGGAAGTCAACAGGGGTGCCTTGATCTGAATTGATTCGCGACTGATAGACAGGCCAAACCCTCGGCAGAAGAAGAGACCGGCGAGCGTGACCAGGAACGGAGGCAGCCCAAACTTTTGGATCAACCATCCTTGAGTCAGCCCGACGACTATGCCGAACGCGAGCACCGCGGCGATACCGGCCAACGGTGACCAGTGTCCCTTCTCCACAAGCGTCGCGAGCATGATGCTCGAGCACCCGACCATGGATCCGACCGACAAATCGATGCCGCCTGAGAGGATCACGAACGTCATTCCGACGGCGACGATTCCCAAGAACGCATTGTCGGAAAACAAGTTGAGGAACACCTGTGGCCCGAAGAAGCCCTTAAACAAGAGTCCAGACGCTAGGTAAAGCAGGACCAAGACCGTCGCTGTCGCTATGATCGGCAAACGCTCTCGCGTGAAGACCCTCCTCAAGTCGTCGCCTCCTTGACGACAACGACCTTGGCTTGGGATTGGCGGGCTTGGAGAAGGCACACCGCCACGACAATGACGGCTTTGAGAACCAGCGTAGCCTCTGCAGGAACGCCTCGGGTAAGGATGGTCGTCGTGAGGGTTTGCATCACGAGGGCACCAATGACCGATCCTGCGAACGAGAACTTGCCTCCGGCCAGACTGGTTCCGCCAATGCAGACAGCCAAGATGGCGTCGAGTTCGAGGTAAAGGCCCGCGTTGTTCGCGTCGGCTCCCTTGATGTCTGCAGTCACGATCAGGCCCGCGACGCCCGCGCACAATGCACATGCGACATACGCAGCAGCCTTGACCGCCTGGACGTTGATGCCGCTCAAGAAGGCGGCCTTGGGATTGGCGCCTACTGCCCGGATAAACTGCCCCAGCGACGTGCCGTGCGTCGCCATAGAGGAAACGACGCAGGCGACGACGGCGATCCAGACGGGATTGACGAGGCCCGCCGTAGCCCCCGTGCTCAAGGACTGAAAGCCGGCATGGTTGAAGATCACGATCTGTCCGTCGGTCAGCAGTTGAGCGAGCCCCCGACCAGCCACCATCAACAACAGCGTCGCGACAAACGGCTGAAGCCCGACAACACTCACGAGAAAGCCGTTGAAAAGGCCACAGAGCAGGGCCGCCATCATGGATATTGCGACAATGGTTCCCACCGCGCCGTGCGCATCGATTCCGTTCAAAACACAGCCACTCGGGCGGGCGATCAAGCAAGCCGCCACCGCGCCGACTATGGCCATGACAGCTCCGACCGAGAGGTCGATGCCTCCTGTCGCGATCACGAGCGTCATGCCGAGCGAAAGCAGCAGCACCGGAGTGCCTCGGTTCAAGATGTCGATGAGACTGCCGAACAAGCGACCGTCGCGCATTTCGAGATGAAAGAAGCCGGGAGTGGCGACGAGGTTGAAGACCAGGAGCACCAAAAGGGCAAGAACCGGCCACAGCAGAGGCGACTTGTACCGGCTCACGAGGATCCACCCGCGATCATGGCCATGATCTTCTGCTCATTGACGTCCTCTGCAAGAAGTTCGCCCACCAGTCTCTGATCTCGGAGCACGTAGACCCGGGCACAAGACCGTACGGTCTCGTCGAGCTCAGACGACACAAAGACGACCGCGACCCCTTGACTCGACATCTGGTCGATGATGTTGGCGACTTCAAACTTCGCGCCAACGTCGATTCCCCTTGTCGGCTCGTCCAGCAGCAGAACTTGCGGTTCGGTCGCCAGCCACCGGGCCAAGATGACCTTCTGCTGGTTTCCTCCACTGAGGGTCTGGACTGGTCGGCCGATATCGGGCACCTTTATCTGTAGCGCCTCGACAAAGTGGTCGACAATCTCTTGCCGCGCACGCTTGCCCAGTTTCCTCCAAAGTCCACGCTTGGCCTGCACGACCAGTGTCAGGTTCTCTTCGACGGAAAGGCCAGGGAACACTCCTTCGGCCTTTCTGTCTTCGGGGCAAAACGCCAGCCGAGCGGCCATCGCCTTGCGCGGGCTCCAGGCACGTGCTTCCTTGCCGCCGGTGGTTAACCGGCCCTGCGTGCGCTTGTCGGCGCCAAAAAGCAGCCGGAGCGTCTCGGTCCGACCCGACCCCAAGAGGCCAGCCAATCCTAGCGTCTCGCCAGGGCGCACGTCGATACTGATGTCTTGGACAGACCCCTTGCGTCCAAGGCCGTGCGCCTCCAAGACGGGTGAGCCGGTCGACAACGCCCGTTCGCGCGATGAATCGCCAACAAGGCCCTCTGCCGATCGACCGATCATGTGGCTCACAAGCTCCAACTTCGTGAGGCCTTGCGTCTGAAAGGTTCCAACAAGGCGCCCGTTCCGCAAGACAGTCGTCCTGTCGGCCACCTCGAACACCTGGTCGAGGAAGTGGGTCACAAAGACGATGCCGATCCCATCGTCGCGGAGCTTTCTCACCGTTTCGAAGAGGTGCATGGTCTCTTTGCGGTCCAAGCTCGAAGTGGGTTCATCGAGCACCAAGACTTTCGCTGAGACGTCCACCGCTCTGGCGATAGCGACCATCTGTTGGACTGCGATGGAGAAACTCCCAAGGGGCATCCGAGGGTCAATGTCCAAGCCCAATCTGGCTAGAGCGCTGCGGCACCGCGCCTGCATGTCCCGCCACCGGATTCCATACCAACTCCGAGATTCGCGGCCGAGGCACACGTTCTCGGCGACCGAGAGGTTCGGAACCAGGTTGACTTCTTGATAGACAGTGCTGATCCCCAGCTCCGCGGCGTGGTGGGGAGACTTTGGCTGGAACGGGGAACCGCCCAGGGTCATCGATCCGGAATCCAGGGCGAAGAGTCCCGTCATCACTTTGATCAGCGTGCTCTTTCCGGCTCCGTTCTCTCCCATAAGCGCGTGGACTTCTCCCGGCCGGAGCTGAAAGTCGACGTTGTCGAGGGCCCGGACGCCGGGGAACGACTTGGTGATGCCCCGAAGCTCAAGCAGCCAAGACATAGTGAACGATCAGCGCCGCAAGAGCGCAAGGTCGATGAACTGGCCCCCGGTGTCCTGGTGACAGTGCACGGCGATCACGTTCTTGCCTTTCTTGAGCGCCGAGCGGAGCGTCTGCGTGACGTCCATTCCTTGGTAGTCGTCGTTCCAAGCGCCCTGTGCCGAGTGCCACAAGACTTGTCCGTTCAGATAGACCTCGGCAGCGTTGTCATAGTGGATCACGAGCAGCCCGTGCTTGACCGAAGTACTTGTCGCGTCGAATTCTTGGCGGAGCCAGATGTCCTTTTCGGTCCAAGGCGTCTTGCTCGATTCCTCCCAACCCTCTTTCTGCCCGAACCCACCAGGTGAGACGTACCAGGAAGCATCGGCAAAGGCGGGCTCGTTCCAACCTTTGCCGGGGTTGTTCGTCGTCGAATGCCAGGCGTTGGCGTCCTTGTCCCGGGCCGAACCCACGAGCACGTCCCAAGCCACGGTCGAGGCCCTTACCGTCGGCCCTCGGATCTCGATCGCCGCTGGCCGAGAAAGGATCTTGTGCAGCCGGGCGACGTCGAACTTGGGAGTCCGGTCGTACTTGTAGATTCCATTGTGCTCCTGCTCGACGTCAGTGAGTTGGGTGAAACAGAAGCCGAACATGTTCGGATTGTCAAGCAACGCGTCACTCAGGCCTTTGAACCGGGCGTAGTACTGCTCCAGTGTCTTCGGCGAGTCTCCATAGCCCCAACCCCCTGTTGTCTCCCATCCGATCCCACCGTATTCGCTGACCATAAAGGGGATTCCCTTCTTGACGCCACCGCCGCTATACCGGGCAGGGAGATCGTTACCAGTGCCGATGGCCGCGTCCCAGCGCTGCTTAAAGGTCGTGGGGTTTTGGTCATAGTCGTGCGCATCGAGCACTTGGGGCGTCGGCAGTCCATGGGCATAGCCACTGCTGTCGATGACGGGTCGAGTGGAGTCGAGCTTGTGCGTCAACGCCACCGTGGGGTTTTGCAGCCACACAGCCTCGCCGGGGGTTTCATTGAACGGGCACCAGCCGACGATACTCGGATGGTTGCGGTCCCTTTCGACGACTTCTTGCCATTCGTCCATCATCGGCTTTTGAATCCGTTTGTCGTTGTAGTTGAGACCCCAGTTCGGGAACTCGCCCCAGACCATATAGCCGAGGTGATCGGCCCAATAGAGGAACCGAGGTTCGAAGACCTTTTGATGGAGCCGGGCACCGTTAAACCCAGCCGCGAGCGACATCTGAATGTCGTGCTTCAGGGCAGCGTCTGACGGTGCCGTCCAGACGCCATCCGGATAGAAACCCTGGTCGAGGACGAGGCGCTGGAAAACTCGCTTCCCATTGATCAAAACCGCTGGCCCTTCAATCTTGATCGTCCGGAAACCAACATAGGACTTCACGCTGTCCACGACCTTGCCGCCCTTGATCAGGCTCAGTTTGAGGTCGTACAAGTTGGGCTCACCCGGACCCCACAGCTTGGGGTGAGGCACGTGCATGTCGAGACTCGGCTGCCAGGAACGGACCTCAACCTCCTTCGCTCCGACCTTCTTCTTTCCCCACCAAAGTTCGGCGCGCAGAGCCAGCGGTTCCGACCCGATCGCGAGTTGGGCTGCAAGTGAAAGGTGGCCGGAACTGTCAGCGACCGCGTGGATCGATCGGATCCACTGCTCACCCACGCCCTCAAGCCAAACACTCTGCCAGATCCCGGTCGTGCGGGTGTAAAGGCAGCCGTAGCTGTCCAGCTGAGGACACTGCTTGCCCAGTGCTTGGAGGCCGCTACGAGTGTCGTCAAAGGCGTGCACGACGATCGTATTCTCCCCCTGATGGACGGCCTCTTGGATGTCACAGTCTAGAGGCGCTTGGCCCCCCGTGTGGTTCCCAACCTCTTGACCGTTGACCCACACGGTCGTCCGCCAGTCACTGGCCCCGATGTGCAAGATCATGCGAGGTGACTTCCAGGACACTGGCTTCGTGAACGTGCGTTTGTACCATACGTTCTTGACGAACCCCTTGTGTTGGAGCCCACTCAAGAGGCTCTCACGGCAGAACGGTACGTTGATCGTCTCCGGGAAATCAGTCGGATGCGCCGTGTCATCGTCCGACTCCGCAAACTGCCATGGGCCGTTCAGACTGATCCACTCGGTTCGCAGCATATCGGGGCGCGGATGCTCGGGGCGCGGTACGTCTTGAGCCATCGTCGGATAGGTCATGAGGCAAGTTAGGAGAAAGGGAACCACCGACTGGAATTTACCATGGCATTTGAACCCACCGTATGTCGGACATCAATTCTGCCGATTCCGTTGGCCCCGGCTCGCTTGTCATGATCGAGGTTGATTCAGCGACCCGATCGAAGGAGACATATCGTATGTTTTCCTGGGATATAGTCTCCGGAATGACTCGACTCTCAACCGGGACGCTCCTGGCTCTGCTGACCGTCGGCTGTCGTCCGCCCCATGCGCCAGCGGTGGGGGTGCCAGCGGGTTGGGTCATGGTCGATCGCTCCGAGCTTCCTATCGTCTTCGCTGTTCCGAGCGACATGACCGTTCGAGACGTGACCGAGAAGGTCAATGAAGGTGTCAAGGCCAAGGGGTACAAGACCCAATTCAACCACTGGTTGACTGCGACCCGAGGCAATCCCCCGACGCTCATGGTTCACGTCATGCTCATGGACAAGCCGATCCTTGAAGACCTCAAGACACACGCGACGAACACGCTGACGGCGGCTAAGAAGGACGGCCACCTCACGACTCCGGCGACGCCCGTGGAGTTGAAGACGCCTCTCGGTCCAGCCTTCGAGATACGGGGCGACGGCACCTTCCTTGGGAAACCGGCCCGTACCGACTACGTTATGCTCCAGTCCGGAAAACAGTGGGTTGATGTCAGGGTGATTGGTTACGGCGTTGATCCCGTGCCCGTCGCCACGAGCGTGGCGACTTCGATACACGCTCGATAGTCGACCCGTTAAGCGGCGGCTCTCACTTGGGGTGACACGGCCCCTGACCTCAAGGCCTCAAGGGCGCCGATCACTTCCTCGCTCGCTTGTCGCATTCGGCGCAGTGAGTCTTGAGCTGCAACTTGATTACCCGAGCGCATGGCCTCGACCGCCTTACGAGCGATCGCGTGGAGACGGGCGTGAGGCGGATCGATCGCTGGGAACTCGGGCCAGCTGCCAGCGAGTTTGCGGCCGCCTTCTTTGTACCATTGACCCAACTTACAGTCTTTGTGTGACACCAGTTCGTTCAGAGGAATCAGCGGTTCGCCACCAACCATGGCCTCGACACGTTCCACCCACTTTCGGTGGGCACCTATGAAGACCTCGACCTTCTCAGGTAGGTCATCGATCGACTCGTAGTCGAAACTGTTCACCAGCTTCCACAAGTCCTGAGCCAGGTTCTCAAGAGAGGTGGCGGTCACGGTTACGATGTGGATGTCTGTTACCTGGCCTTCGACGGTTACCGTGACTTCCGTGGTTGCCGTGGCGGTCTGCTCGCTTGTCGCGCTCAGTTCTTCGGCGGCTGCGACTGACTGTTTGCTCATGGCGGCGACGTGACTCACCATGTCGGATACTTTGGAAGCGTTAGCGTGCATCGCTTTGACTGCAGTCTCAGTCTCGTTCACAACCTCCCTTGATTGGCGTGACTCTTCCAGGATCGCCTTAAAGCTGGCTTTCGCCGAGTCTGTGTGCCGGAACCCTTCCGCCAACTCGTGGGTCGTTTCCGCCATCGACGCAGTCGAATGAGCCATATACGCACGCACATCTTCAATGAGGTCGGCGATGTGAGTCGTCGCTTCGCTGGAATGTTCTGCCAGCTTTCGCACCTCGTCTGCGACGACAGCGAACCCTCTTCCTTGATCGCCTGCACGGGCTGCTTCGATCGCGGTATTGAGGGCCAAGAGGTTGGTCTGTTCGGCGGTTTCATTGATCGTTTGCACGATCGCGCCAATCTGAGGTTGCTCTTCCTCGAACTGCGAGACGTGATGGGCGGTCACCTGGAGCATCTCGAGAATTGAGGCCATGCTCGCGATCGCTCGGCGGACCGACTGGGTCACTTCTTCCGAAACTTCTAGCGATTGCTGGGATGAAGCACCCAATCGCTGGCTTGCCGACGGGACAAGGTCGATTTGGGCCATAGGGGCCTCAACCGTTTCGGCTGCTTCGGTCGCTCAGACAGCAAGCTGCTCGCTGCCAACTGCCAATTGTCCGACCTTGTCCGCAGTTTCTTTCGAAGCGGTCGAAAGCTGATCGACGAATTCAGGAATCCGGGTCGCGGCCTGCTCGACACCCCGTACCCGAGGATGCAAGGGCCGTACTCGCAGTGAAGGTGTTTTGAGCCTGATAAGCCACCTGCTCGACGAGATGCCTGAATTCCCTTTGCGTCTCGCCAAACGTGTCGACGATCCCGTGAACTTCGGCTAGAACTGCGTTGTGTTTTTCCTGCCGCGGCATCGTTACCCAACGACTCCGTCCGCTCTTCGTCACCTTTGTGGTGAGCCGACCTTCGGAAAGTGCCCTCGTGGAGGCGTGAAGCTCGGTGAGGCAAGAGCGTTGCAGTTCATCGAGACAGGATGCCAGATCACGATGGCTTTCCCCAGCCGCGCCTCCTTTCATCTGCGCCACATAGACCGCACAGAGAGCGATACCGGCCAGTGCGATGACCCGCCCTTGAAGAGACTGAGCACCTCGATCGCCCGGTGACGAGGGCGAAGTCGCCCATGTTGGGGCAAGAAGCCCTGACAACGACACGAAAGGGACTATAAGTCGCACGGAGTCCTTCTGGCTCAATGCCAATCTCATCTTCCGGCTGTTCTGAGACACGACGGATTGGTCGTGCCGTGTCCGCAGTGAATCATCGGTCCGTCTCATCCCCGCAATAGTGACAAAAGATTCCAAACGAGGAGTTCGGCACAGCGAGCAGCCCTGCCGCAACAAAGACTGCGAACGAATCGTTCGCCGATGCCTTGAGCGTATGACGAATGCAAAGGCACCCGCATCGGAGAGAACAGTCTCACTTTACGACGGAGTGTTTTTAACAGAGATTGATGAGACGTGCCACCAAACCCGGCCAGAACGTGCGGACAAAGGACGATGACAATCCCCCTTCTCCTGCGACGGGTTCGAAGTCGCGCTCTAGCGAGTCAGCCGCAGGACTGTCACGGAGTGTGCGGGGAACACGTGACTTAGAGTTCCGTTCGTCACGTGCTCCTGAGAAGCGCGCGGCGCCACTTTCAGCGGATCCTCCAATGTGTTCTCGTCCGTCAGGTTCGCTGAAGTCAGCGTCTCAATTGAGACATGTTTGAACGACGCGCTCTCACAAGAAACGTCCACGGCCATGTCTTGGTCGCTGACATTGACCACTTTCACGATCCCGCTTCCATCGGAAGACCGCCCCGCCACCCAGTAGAGCGGTTTTTGCGTAGGGAAGTCTTCGCTGTACACCACCTTGCCGTCCAGTGTGCACGTGATGTGATCGGCTTGATACTGCACCATGACGTCGTACCAACGCCCGGTCTCCACCTGCGAAGCGACCTGCTTGCCGATCAACGACTTAGCCCCGTCAACCGCGTTCTCAATTGCGCCCAGCGTGTTGCCCCAACCGCCGATGTTCCACCACAAATAGTTCTTCGAATCACGCCGACCCACCGTGATCAAGAACCCTTCATCACCGGAAACTTTGCGCGCTTTGAGACGAAGCGTATAGTTGGAAAGGTTTCCGCTTCCGAACCATGCCCTTGCGCCCTCAACGTTGCTGCTTTGCCGGTATGCTCCGTCAACCGACTTCCACTCGCCGCTTTCGCTGGTCAGGCCCTGGCCGTCCTTGCTCTGAAAGACCACCTCGTTCCCCTCTGTGAGTTGGATGTCCTTGAAGTCGGCCTGCGTGCGCCAGGTGCCGACTCCAACGCCCCCGCCCGGGAAGCTTCCGTGTCTCGCGTTCAAACCGGTCATTTCGGACTTGACCACTTCATCAGCGCGATTGCGGCTGAACATCTGCTGCACGTAGTAGCTCGGCGTTCCGCAAACACGGCTCGAATCAAAGTAGATGAGGTCCGGGTTCCAGCCCTTGCCGTTGACGTTCGCATACAAAGGAGCGTACGAAGCCATGACCACCACGTCGCTGTTGCGCTCCATGCCCGTCATGAACGCCGCCTCGCCGAGCGCGCCCGCCAGGTTGCCGTTGCCGCAACCCTGGGTGACGGCGTATTCCCCCACGTACACTTTCGGCCCCTTGCGGTCGTAGCTGTCATAACGGTCAGCGTTCTGCATGAAGAACTCAGGCGAACTGTAGTAGTGCTCGTCCACGATCTCGACCGGCGCCGTGCTCGGGATGCCACCCCAAACGTCGGCGATCAGATGCATCTCCGGATACTTGGCCCTGATCGCCTTCACGAAGAGCGGATAGCGCTCGGCATAAGCGGGGCCTCCGTTCTCGTTGCCGATCTCCATGTACTTAAGGCCAAACGGCTTCGGATGACCGTTCTTGGCCCGGATCGCTCCCCACTTCGTCGAGACGTCGCCGTTCGCATACTCGATCGCGTCGAGCGCGTCCTGGACGTACTCGTCCATCTTGCCCATTGGCACGGTTTCGTGGTGCGACATACCGCAGTTGATGACGAAAAGCGGCTGTGCGCCGAGGTCTTCACAGATCTGCAGGTACTCGTGGAAGCCCAGGCCGTTGCCCGATTTGTAGCCCCAGAGATTTACGACCGTCGCCCTCTGGTCGACCGGCCCGATTGTGTTCTTCCAACGGTATGCCGTCGCACACACGTCGCCTTCGACCCAGCAACCGCCAGGGAAGCGCATAAAGGCAGGGTGGAGACCATCGAGCATTTCGGCAAGGTCCGGGCGCATGCCGTTTGGGCGACCCTTCCATGTTTTAGTCGGCATGAGCGAGACGCTGGAGACATCGAGTGAACCGCTGTCGCTTTGGCGGATAACCAGACGTGCATGGTTGTCGGTGACCGATGCTTTCAAGACTGACTCCTCGGGCTGGGAGTCGGCAGGTCCAGACGCTATGTTACTGATCCTCTGCCCATCGTGCGATTCGAGGAATGCTTCATAGGTGGTGCCGACTTTGCCCGCAGGCGTCAGCACCAGCCGATAGCTCTCCCCTTGTCGCACAGCCATGCCGAAGAAGCCGTCGTTGAAAGCTCCCGCGCCAGGGCGCCCCGTGATGCGGAGCCTATGGCCCGCGTTGGGACCTTTCGTGGTCTCCAACGTCAACTCCGCACCACCGACGGGGCTCCAGTGGTCCGGCTTGTCCGAATCCTCGAACCTTCCGTTCCGAACCAGTTCCGCATAGAGACCTCCATCTCCCGCGTAGTTGATCTCTTCAAAGAAAACCCCGTACAGAGTCGGGCTGACCGTGACGGTTGGTTGGTCGTAGTGGATCGTCAGCTTGGCGGCGACCCCGAGGGACGCGGTGGCGAGGGCAAGGGACAGGAACACTGAAGAACCTCCGGTTACGGCTATGATACTGACGATGAGGGAGCTAAGTGGGGGGCGCTCCCGAGACCATGGAGGCGGAATGTCACAGAAGACAACTTTGGGCGTGATCATCGGCAACCGAGGCTTCTTCCCGACGCACCTTTGTGAGGCTGGGCGCAAGACAGTCTTACAGGTGCTGGCCGATGAAGGCTTCGATGTCGTGGTGCTGGACGAAAAGGCGAGCCCGGCTGGCTCGGTCGAGTCGCTGGCCGAAGCCCGCATGTGCGGTGACCTGTTCAACAAGCACCGCGACAAGATCGACGGAATCCTCGTCACCCTGCCGAACTTCGGCGACGAGCGCGCCATCGCCAACTCCATCCGCTTCTCTGGGTTGGATGTGCCGGTGTTGGTGCACGCTTTCAACGATGACGCCAAGCGCATGACGATCGCTGACCGCCGCGATAGCTTCTGCGGCAAGATGTCCGCGTGCAACAACCTGCGACAGTATGGGATCAAGTTTTCTTTGACAGACCTGCACACAGTCGACCCAACAAGCGATGCGTTCAAGGCAGACTTGCGCCGCTTCCGCTCTATCTGCCAAGTCGTCAAAGGTCTGCGCAAGGCGAGGATCGGCGCGATCGGTGCCCGACCCGGCGCCTTCAACACCGTCCGCTACAGCGAGAAGCTCCTTGAGCAGTCCGGCATCACCGTCGAAACCCTCGACCTTTCTGAAGTCCTCGGCTGGGCGAACAATATGTCGGCCAGCGACAAGGAAGTGAAGTCCAAGACAGAGCGCATCAAGGCCTACACTGACACCAAGGGCGTGCCCGACGAGAGCCTAGACAAGATGGCCCGACTCGGCGTCGCTATCGACCGTTGGGCAAAAGATCGCGAGCTTGACGCCACCGCCGTGCAGTGCTGGACAAGCCTGGAAGAGTTCTATGGCGTCGTGCCCTGCACGTTGATGTCGATGATGTCCAACTCGCTGATGGCGAGCGCCTGCGAGACCGACGTAGCGGGCACGGTCGGCATGTACGCTCTCCAGTGCGCCAGCGGCCAGCCCAGCGCGCTGCTCGATTGGAACAATAATTTCGGCACAGACCCAGACAAAGCCGTAGTATTTCACTGCTCGAACCTCCCCAAGTCGGTCTTTGCTGAGCAAAAGATGGACTACCAAGAGATCATCGCTGGCACGGTCGGCAAGGAGAACACCTATGGCACGATTGTGGGCAGGATGAAGTCCGGAGCCTTTACGTTTTGCCGCGTCAGCACCGATGACCTGAATGGCTGTGTGATGGCCTATGTCGGCGAGGGCGAGGTGACCAACGACGTGCTGAACACCTTCGGCGGCTTTGGCGTTGTGAAGGTGCCACGACTGCAAGACTTGCTACACTTCGTGTGCGAGAACGGCTTCGAACACCACGTCGCTTTCAACTTGAGCCAGACTGCCGACGCGGTCTACGAAGCGATGGAGAAGTACCTGGGCTGGAGCGTCTACCGCCATGTCTGACCGCAAACTCGCCCTGGGCATCGACTACGGCACCAACAGCGTCCGGGCCTTGGTCGTGGACTGCGCGACGGGCGAAGAGCTCGGCACGTCCGTCTCGGAATTCAAGAGCGGCGATCACGGCGTCATCCTTGACGCCAAAGACCCCAATCTCGCCCGCCAGCACCCACGCGACCATGTCAGTGGCTTCTTCGAGTGTGTCGAAGGAGCCCTCGCAGAGGCAACGATCGATCCAAGCGACATTGTCGGCATCGGAGTCGACACTACCGGTTCCAGCCCGATGCCAGTGGACGAGCGCGGAGTGCCTCTCGGCTTTCAAGAGCGCTTCCAAGAAAACCCCCACGCCCTGACCTGGCTTTGGAAAGACCACACCGCGTATTCCGAAGCCGGAGAGATCACTGAGCTCGCAAGACAACGTGGCGAGCCCTACCTCGCCAAGTGCGGCGGCACCTACAGCAGCGAGTGGTTCTGGTCGAAGATCCTCCACTGCGCGCGCGTCGCGCCGGAGGTCTTTGACGCTGCCCACAGTTGGGTCGAGTGCCAGGACTGTATTCCCGCCTGGCTCGCGGGCCTTCCCAACGCCGCCAGCATCCCGCGCGGCATCTGCGCCGCCGGCCACAAAGCCATGTTCCACGAGTCCTGGGGCGGGCTGCCGAGCGCGTCGTTCCTAAAGGGACTCGACCCTCGCCTGGGTGCGCTCCGCGGACACCTCTACACCAAGACCGGCGAAGCCGGCCAGAGCATCGGCGGTCTCGACGCTGAGATCGCAGCCAAGGCCCGCCTCAAGGCCGGCACTCCGATCAGTGTCGGCGCGATGGACGCTCATCTTGGGGCTGTCGGCAGCGGCGTCAAGCCCGGCACGCTGGTCAAGATCATGGGCACCAGCACGTGCGACATCATGGTCGGCGGGCCGGGTACGCCCGACATCCCCGGCGTCTGCGGCATCGTGCCTGGCTCGGTCATCCCCGGCATGATGGGGATCGAGGCGGGCCAGTCCGCGGTCGGCGACCTCTTCAACTGGTGCGTTGGCAAACTCGGTCACACCAGTCATGACGAGCTCGGACGTGAAGCCAGCAAGCATCGCCCTGGTCAAAGCGGTCTTCTCGCCCTAGACTGGAACAACGGCAACCGCACCGTCCTCGTCGACCCACTCCTGACCGGCCTGATCGTCGGCCAGACGCTCCAGACGAGCCAAACTGAGATCTACCGAGCGCTCATCGAAGCGACCGCCTTTGGTTCGCGCAAAATCATCGAGCGCATCGAAGAGCACGGGGTCAAGGTCGAGGAGGTCGTCGTCTGCGGAGGGATCGCCGAGAAGAGCCCGCTCACCATGCAGGTCTACGCCGACATCCTTAACCGACCGATCAAGACCAGTCGCTCGGCCCAGACCTGCGCTCTCGGCGCCGCTATCGCCGGCTCCGTCGCCGGTGGCGCCCACCCTGACTTCCTGACCGCCATCGCCGCGATGACGGGAGTGAAGGACACCGTTTACCGCCCCGATCCCGACGCCGTAGGCACCTATGACCGCCTCTACGCCCTCTACTTGGACCTGCACGACGCGTTCGGCAACGTGAGTCAGCGGCCAATGGGAGGCATCATGAAGGAGTTGATCAAGATCCGCGACGAGGCGAGGCAATAGGGATGTCCAAGCCTGACCAGCGCCGTGACCGTTGCGTCCTCTGCGGAAGGCTGAAGGATGATGTCGCCATGCTCGTGGTGGGAAGCCACGGCGCGGTGTGCACCGATTGTATTGACCGAGCCGAAGAAGCACTGGGAGCAACTCCTGATCGCCAATCGCGAAGAAAGCTCATCGACAACGACAACCCAGCCCTGCGCAACGCCGTCTGCGATGCCAACCAGCTTCTGCCCAAATGCGGCCTCGTCGTGATGCATTCCGGCAACGTTAGCGGCCTCGACCGAGACACCGGCATCCTCACCATAAAACCCAGCGGATACGACTACGACGCCATGACCCCGATGGACATGGTGCCGGTCCGGCTCAGCGACGGCGAAGTCCTCGACACCCGCCTCAAGCCCAGTGTCGACTTGCCCCACCACCTCTTCATCTACCGCCACATGCCCGAGGTCGGCGCAGTGGTCCACACCCACAGCAATTTCGCCACGGCCTTCGCCGCCTGCCACCGCCCGATCCCCTGCGTGCTCACCGCCATCGCGGACGAGTTCGGTGGCGAGGTCCCCTGCGCGCCGTACGTCGACAACGAGGGCGACCACATCGGCGAGGCGATCCTGGCGCACAAGACCCAAGCCCCCGCCATCCTCCTCGGCAACCACGGCGTCTTCGCCTGGGGCCCGTCGGTGAAGGAGGCACTTAAGGCGGCGGTCATGGTCGAGGACGTCGCCCGCACCGTGGCCCTCGCCGAGCGCCTTGGCGAGCCCGTCTCCCTCGCGCCCGAGGAAGTCGCCAAGTGGAGTGACCGGTACCGGAACCGGTATGGGCAGGGGTGAAGATGGTAAGGGTTGTAAGGGTCGTCAGGGTGGTCAGGATGGAAAGGATGGAACGCTAGGCAACACTTGCAACCCTTACCACCCTGACAACGCTTACCACCCTTACCGCTCCAGGCGCCTCCACGTTCATCCCCAGGGTAGGATGCCGCCATGAAGAGCCGTAACTTCTTGACCGCCGGTGCTGCCGCCGCCCTGCTCCTGCCGATGGCGGTGGCCCGGCCTCAAGAGCAGGCGAAGAAGGACGTCTATCCCGCGCCAGAGGCGGCCAGGGGTCAGATCAAGGACGCGCTCGCCAAA
The DNA here is from genome assembly GCA_029781035.1 of Armatimonadota bacterium. GTDB lineage: Bacteria > Armatimonadota > Fimbriimonadia > Fimbriimonadales > Fimbriimonadaceae > JAEURO01. The sequence goes on along the minus strand of JAKOXK010000073.1, from coordinate 20,390 downwards.
GCCAAGAGCCAGCACAAACGGATCATCCTGGACTTCGGCGGCAACTGGTGCGGCGACTGCCTCGCGCTCGACAAGTACTTCCATCAAGAGCCGAACGCGACCCTTCTCAAGGACAACTTCATCCTCGTGGACGTGAACATCGGCCAGTTCGACAAGAACAAGGACATCGCCAAGGCCTATGGCGTGCCGCTAGGGAAAGGTGTCCCCGCGCTCGCGGTGCTCGACTCGGACGGCAAGGTCCTCTACAGCCAGAAGAAGGGCGAGTTTGAGGCCATGCGCACGATGGACCCGAAGTCGGTCACCGACTTTCTGAACCATTGGAAGAAGTAGGGCCACTCTCGTCTTGGTTCGGCCTTTGGCGAGGGCGAGGAGGTTCGCCACCTAGATGATGGGTAACGGCAACACGGAGAAGCCGACAAATCACCTCCCACCCGCTGGCAAATGAAAAGAGACGGCACCTTCTGGGCGAACTACGAACACGGTGAGCAGGTGATCGCGTATCGCGGTCACAGCATTGTCGGCACGGCGGTGGTGAGAGTGCCTACCGAGGGAATGCTCCTGACCTTGCAGGTCGTTCGTCGCGCGGACAATCGTACAAGGAGCGTTACGTTCGATGCGTTCGATTGCCTCCTTGCTACACCAGGAAGCACAGACAAGGCTATTCAAATTGACTCAGAGAAGCTGGTGGAGCCTGGTAATGTTCTCGTCTGCTCGGCGGGGCCAGAGGCAATCGTTTGCTTGGGGCACCGCTATGCGGACGAGGGAAGAGCTGTTTACATGGACGGGAACTACGGAGTTGAGATCGATAAGGAATTCGATGACTGCTATCGGCTGAGCTTTTGCGAAGGGATGAAGTCAGTCCGCCTTGCCGCGCTCGTCATTCGCCTCGGCATAGACCGCATTGATGCGCAGAACCTGCCGGACTTTGCATCGATCAAGAAAGTCGCGAAGATCAGGCCGCGCGTGTGGCCAAACGAGGACTATCCTGGGATGATCCGACTAACAAGTGCTTGAGCCCACGAGCCGGATGCCACCCCATGGCCCCCTAGACCGTAGGAAAACCCAGGACGGTTGGCAATGGTCGTCTTCCTTCGCATCCTGGCTGCCCTGGCATCGATCCCGTTGGCGGCTTGGTTGGCCTCACTTTCGGACCGCCCTCTGCACGATGCCGGTGTCTTGGCTTTGGTGCTTGGGGTGCTTGCCCTGCTTGGGGGATTTGCCATGCTCGTGCCGCTCTTGCCGAGAGACAACAGGCTGACGTGGATGCTTCTTGCCTTCATCGTCTGGGGAGCATTCGCCTTACCGTGCGCACTGTGCCTTGGCTTCGGCTTTTCATGCGCCCTGTTTCGGAGTTGCCTCTGAAACCGCCAGTGTGCGGGCCTCTAGGCAAAGGCAAGTTTTTGTCGTACAATCTCTTTGTGGAAGGTGCCCGGGCGCTCTCGTTACCTCGCCGCTGGGCCATGCTCTCTGTCCTGTTGCTAGTGATCGCTGCGGTCTGGTGGGCTTTGGTCCAAGGGGGCAAACTCCCCGACAAAGAGGTGATCGCGGCTTCCCGGTTGCCCTTAGCCTTGCCCGTCGCTTTCGCGCTCGCGTTCGCCTTCGGATCGCTCAACACACCCATCTTTCTCGGTGAAGCCAGCGTGACCCATCCCAAAGTGCTCGTCATCTGGATCGCGGCTCTGGCCCTCGAAGCGGTCGTCTTCGTGGTGCCCCTCCTCTTGGGCCCGACCTTCAATTGGGACTACAACCTCTGTGTGAGTGTCTCCTTGCTCGTCTCCCCTGCGCCGCTCTTCGTGTACGAGTTGAGAAAAGTGTCCAAAGCGGTCGTGAAACCCAATCCTTGACTCGGCGAACAGGGACGTTCGCGCACCGTTGCGCCCGCCAGTCGGACGGTTTGAACCTGCGGCGCCCGACGGAGTAGATTCCTGGCCTGTTTTTTTCTCCGGCACCGGTGATTCTTTGTCGGGCTGGCCTGCTCTTTCTATTCCTGGCCTGACAGAGGATATACCCCGCCAGACGGAACAAATTCCCCTCTTGCTTTTCTCTCCGTCCCAAGGGTTTCTTCATCGGGCCCAAGGGTTCATGCGCCCATCCCAGGGGCCGTTCTCTCTGTCTGGCCTGCTGATCCCATGGGCTGGCGTGCCTATCTCTCTGTCGCCAGCCTCTTGGCAAGGGTCATGTTGCGAGTTTGGGAGCCCACGCCCTTTCTTAGTCTGCGGCGAAGGGCCCTATCTCATAACTCGGCCTAGCCGCACTTCCAGCCGAGACCACGGCGCCGCCTACCACTGGTTGAACAGGACGCGCTCGAATTCTTTCCGACGAAGTGTTTGCGCCTGGCCGCCTCGAGCCGGGAAGAGCTGAGGCAAGGTGACGGGTAGGTAGTAACGAACTGCTCTGCCTAGCTTGGGGTGGGTGGCGGACAGTCGCGACACGAGTCCTGAGGGGTGTTCGGGATTGATGACGAAGATCCGCCAGGCGTCGTCACAGACTTTCTCAAGACGGTCTAACAGGTGGGAGTCTGTAAACGAAAAGCCGATCGAAACTACGTCGACATTCCCTTTTGAGACCTCTGAGTCCAGGGCATCGTTGATTGCTTTCAACACCGGAAACCTAGCTATCTGTCCGTCCTTTCGTGTTCCGGAGACCAACACGCGCTCGCCATGGTGATCCCAATTCAGACTCCCGTGGAGCTTCAGATAACCAATCTCATTTGTCTGCGGGCGTGGGAGAGTCGTCGGACCAGTGGTACTGGCGTCGCTGGTGTACGAAGCTCTCCAGTTGTCACCCTCAACATTGATTCGTCCGCCCGGGCCGCCTAAGTGCCGAATCCTGATTCTCTGGATCAGTTGTGATTCGAGCCGCTCAAGATGACAGTCGTAGTTCGTGGTTGCAATGAAGCCGGACTCCGGGTGGCCGAATGTAACGCAGTTACGTATGAAATCAATCGCGTCTGGGGCGTTGAGCCCGTCCGAGTGGCCGTGCGCGCTCAGAAGCGTCTCTTGGAGCTCGAGCGTGGCGACAAGGGCATCCCGAAGGTCGCGTTCGGATTCCGAAGACTCCTTCGTTGCATCGCCCCAGGCTTCCTCGTAGTTACTCGCTTCTAGAAGCATCCTCCTAAGGTGCTCGAATCTTGGTTGGAAGAGCCGCGACGCCATCATTGCTCCAACGTCCTTGGACAGTAGCCCCGACCAGGTAGCCGAAAAACCAGCTCCGAGTAGCAACACCCGTCTTCGATCCTTCAGGAAGCTGGACATCCAACATGAATCCTACCGCCGAGCCGAGGGCCCAGTGTCCATCACCTCATCATCTCATCACCACATCACCAGCGCGATCACGCCCCCTCCGGTACCATGAACACGATGCGCGCCGCCTTCGCCTTCCTCTTCCTCGCCCCAGCTCTCCTCAGCGCCCAGACCAAGCAGACCTGGCCCTTCAACGACAAGAAGGACCTCGACGGCTGGGCCGCGACCGCGACCGGCGACGCCGCCAAGCGCATGCCCAAGCCCAAGATCGAGAACAAGAGGCTCTACCTGCTCGAGTCCTGGGAGAATTCCACTGGCGCCGTCGCCGCCAAGCCCCCGACCGATAAGTACCAGAAGGCCCTCGACATCGACTTCACGCTCATGATGAACACCGGCACCGAGGGCGCGGGGCTGGTCTGGCTGGACACCGAGAAGTACGGCACCGGCAACGACGTCCCCGACGTCAAGGCCTGGGACGAGCCGAGCGTCGAGCGCGCCCTCGGGGTCGGCTTCGACGCCAGCGACCCGCCGAACCGCGACCCCTTCCGCGGCTCCGGCAACATCATGAACCGGCCGGAGCACGAGGTCTCGCTCCACTGGGACAACGTCGAGATCGTCAAGAAGCTCACGCAGACCGAGTTCCGCGACGAGAAAGACCACCAGGTCAATCTTCACGTCGACTTCGTGACCGGCGGCGCGGAGGTCACGCTGAAGCTGGACAAAGAGACCGTCTTCGCCAGCTATTTCATCCCCTCGATGACCGCCTTCGTCGGTCGCCCCGCCTTCGGCGCGCGCAACGGCGACACCGCCGGCGACGTCTTCATCAGCGACCTCCACATTGCCACCGCCGACCCCATCGCCAAGCCCGCGCCGCCGAAGACGGTCGTCGCCATCGACCACGTCCTCAACGACGCCGCCCACGGCACGAACGCGGCGACGGTCGCGTTCCCCGACGACACCAGCGCCTTCGGCCGCATCGTCTGCACGGTTCGGCTGGACAAGCCCGCCACCCGCTTCGACCCCTGGGACCGCATCGCCAACGTCTCGGTGGTGGACGACAAGGGCCAGTCGTGGGAGGTCGTGCGCTACATCACCCCCTATGGCCGGGGCTACGCGTGGCAGATGGACGTCTCCGACTTCCGCCCCCTGCTCACCGGCACTAAGAAAGTGGTGCAGTCGTGCGGCACCCAGGGCGAGGGCTGGGTGGTGACGGTCACGTTCGACTTCTACCCTGGCCCCGCCGACCGCTACGCCCGGCGCCTGGTGCGGCTGTGGTCCGGCGCGCCTGAGATCGGCAACCCCGACAAGCCGGTGGAGAAGTTCTACGTCCCGCGCGACGTGCCGGTGGAGAAGGGCGACGACTTCGCGGCGGTGCGGACGGTGGTCACCGGCCACGGCATGGAGCCGAACACAAACAACGCGGGCGAGTTCATGCCCCTCGGCCGGACGTTGGTGGTGAACGGGCACAAGTTCCGGAACGTGCTCTGGAAGACGGACAACTACCTCAACCCGGACCGTCCCCAGGGCGGCACCTGGAAGTACGACCGTGCGGGCTGGGGCCCGGGCGACATTGTGCGGCCGTGGGAGGTCGACGTGCCGGTGAAGGGGTCGCCGTCGCTGCACGTCGAGTACCAGTTGGACAAGTACGTGAACGAGGGCCGAGGCAAGACCTGGGCACCGACGCACGTGACAGAGGCGTACCTGGTGTTCTATTCGCGGAAGCCGTAGCGGAGTGCAACGGCTTGACGTTGCTATGGAGTGCATTGGCTTGACAATGCTATGGATTGGCCGGCCTGACGGCCCCAGTCAATACGCGGACGGGGGGCGAGCGTCCACGCGAGCGGCGAAATGTTCGGTCAGGTCGGACTGTGGTGCTGCCAAGCCGGGCCAGGACTGTAGGGTAAACCTCGCCAATGCCCGGACGGCTGCGAACTCTTGCGGGGCAACTATGGCCCGTAGAGTTGGACGGCACAGACGACAATGAAGGCGACGCCTGGCGTTGGTGGGAAAAGCGCCGGCTTGCTTATAACCTATTTGTGATCGTAACCGGGACCGTAGGGTTCCTGCTGTACATCGTCCTCTACGGCGCGGCTGAAAGGACGGGTGCGGCGGGCTCTTCCGACGATGGCCCGTTTGGCCTGCTTGGCGCCCTCGTCGCTAGCCCTTGCCTCGGCATCGTCGGGCTGGCTGCCGCAAACCTACTCTTCACGTTTGGGTTTGGTGCAGACGCCCTGTGCTCCAAGATTCCAGCCTTCACCGGTCTAGTCAGCCGTCGTAGGATCTTCAAGACTGGAATGGTTGTGACCGTTCTCGTGCTCGGTTTGCCAGCTGTTGTTTGGGGATACATCTGCCTCAGGGCAGCCACAGGGCGCTGAACCGGGCAAGGTGGGAGACCTGTGGTGAGAGCGGTAGTTCGCGCTGCTTCACGCCGGTTCTAAGAACACTGCGGGCTCTGCCACAGTGGCTCTGAGAACTGAGAAGATGGGGCATCGTGGTGTCACGACGGAGCATCTTGACGATCAGGATGATGGATCGTCATGCTGTCTCCTCAAGATATATCCCTTATCGCCGTGAACAGCCTCGACAGTGTCATCGTTGATCCAGTGTAGGATTGCGGATCCAACCGAGTTGGTGTTGCGCAGTATCTGCGCCCTGCGCAATCGAAATCTCAGAAAGACGCTGAGTCGATGAAAGAGCTGGGCATCTGGCGCGCTCCACTTCACTTCCTTGAGTGTGATCGACAGCCGTTCACCCTCTAAGCGGTATGTTCCCCTATCGTGGGCGACCAGGCGCCGTCGATTCTTCCGGAAGACTTCAGTGAAGACCTTGTATGAACCGTCTGCCCCAAATTCGTAGACGTGGCGTGTCTCGATGCTTTCCGAAAGGGTGTTTGTGCCTGACCACTTGCCCACGAGCCGTTCCACTTGCCGCCACTTGAAGCAGTATACGACCTAAGGGATCAGTGTTGGCTGATTCCACACATGTCCGCCTCTGATCCTCGCTTCGCCAGTGCCTGACCTGCCACTTGGCCCCAGGCGCGTGGCCGGGATGAAGGCGGGTGATCCCTCGGCCCCGCTCGGGACGCCGCTTTCACCCCGGTTCGAAGAACACCGGGCCAGGCCACAGTGGCTCCGAGAGCTGAGAAGATGAGGCTTCGTGGTGTCACCAGAGAGCATAGTGGTGTCACGACGGAGCATAGTGGTGTCACGACGGAGCATAGTGGTGTCACGATGGAGCATCGTGGTGTCACGACAAAGCATCGTTGTGTCACGACGGAGCATTGTGGTGTCACGACAGAGCATTGTGGTGTCGCGACGGAGCATCGTGGTGTCACGACGGAGCATTGTGGTGTCACGACAGAGCATCGTGGTGTCCCGACAGAGCATCGTGGTGTCACGACGGAGCATTGTGGTGTCACGACAGATCATCGTGACACCAAGACAGAGCATCTTGTCACCAAGATGGAAGCTAGTCCCGAGCCGGCGCTCATCCCTTCGAACCTGAAACCACGACGAGCGGCGCGGTCAGGTGCAGGATACCGTCCTGGGAGAGCCGCTCCAATTGGGTGATCGACTCCTTCTCGGCGCCGGCGCTGTCGGGAACCTCGTTCACCAGCTTGCGGAACGGCTTGGCGATCTCCTGGATGTGCTCGAGCAACTGCCGCGGCGTACCCTTGAAGGGGAAGGGCACGATCGGCCGGGACTCCTCCACGCCCTGGAACTCTGCCGACTCGAACAGGCTGGCGAGCTTGCCCCGCTCGGCGAACCTCATGGGCTGCGGGCCGTCGGGATCGAGCGGCTCGGGCGCGCGCTTCAGGAAGGGTAGGCCCGTCGTGGCGAAGTAGCTTCCGGGAACCGGAGGGCCCCACGCGACAAATACCGCCTTGCCGCCAGGCTTGAGCACCCGGTGGACCTCGGCGAGGGCGCGCGGCACGTCGGCGAAGAACATGACGCCGAAGCGCGAGGTCGCCCGATCGAAGGTGTCGCTCTCGAACGGAAGCTCCTCGGGTTCACAGGGACGGGTCTCGACGTTGCGGAGCCCGCCCCGGGCGGCGTTCGAGCTGAGGAAGGTGAGCATGTGGCGGTTCAGGTCGGTGGCGACCACGCTCCCGGACGGCTCCACCATGTGGGCGAAGTCGAGGGCGGGGTGGCCGGTGCCCGAGGCGAGGTCAAGGATGCGCATCCCTGGCTTGGGCTGAGCGGCATCTGCCATCACCGCGGTGACGGCCGCGGTCTGGAAGTGCATCTGCCTTTTGTATTTCTGCCAAGCGCTGGCAGTCGCTTGGCTCGCCCAGTCCTCTTCAACAGCCCTCTTGAACTCTTCAATGCGGGCGGGCTGAGTGGTCGTCTGGCTCATAGCAAAATGCACCTCATAGTGCACCTTATCAAAGCTGGTGCCCGGGTCGGGCCTCGGCGGCACACGCCTAGGGCGCATGGACTAGCGTCCGGCGCGTCAACTGATCGTCAGGCGGAACAGCCCAGTACGGGTTCCGACCCAAACGTCGTTGCCATCCCGAGCGAGGGCTTGGACCTCGGACAGCTGAGGGTCGAAGGAGTGGAGACCGGGCCCGTCCAGTACCTTGACCCACTGCCGTGTGCCCACCAACCCCGGCGCGAGGCAGGTGACGTCCTGTGCGTCGGATCCCTCGACGAACACCGCCTTGTCGCCCGTCACCCGGTAGAGACCGCCGACAAAGGTGCCGACGAGCACGCCCTCCCCGTCTTTGGCCAGACACGTGACCCAGTCGTCGTTCAGCCCCGCACGCTCATCGACCCAGGTGACCTTGCCGCCTTGGACGTGGGCGAGGCTCTTGCCCTGAGTGCCGACCCAGAGCGTGCCGCCATCGGGCAGCAAGCACGTTGTGGCGACGCCGGCGAACTCGGGGCGCTGAAGGTCGTGCGTCCAGGTCTTGCCGTCGAAGACACTCCACCCCGCCCACTCGGCGACGTAGAGCCTCTCCCCGTCGGTGGCGAGGTACCGCGCCTCCTTCCGAGGCAGGATCCCTTTGAGGCAGTCTGCGGACCATTTGCCGTCTTGGAGACGGTCGACAGTGCCCTCGGCGTTGCGCACCCAGAGGGCGCCCTGGAACACCACCATCTCGCGCGGCGAGCCTGAAGACAGCCCCTGGACCCGCGACCACCGGCCGCTGCGGTAGACGTCCAGTCCGCTCTGCAACGTCGAGACGTAGACTGCACCGCCAAACAGGGTGACGGCTTGGATCGAGTTGCCGGACGGCTCGTTGAGGTCGACGGGGGCCCAGGCGTCGCCGTGCAACTCCCAAAGTCCGTTGTCCGAGGTGCCGACGACCCAGTGGGTGCCGTCGGTCGCGCAACAGGTCGCGGTTTTGGCGGCGTCAGGGAGTTGGGGGGAGAAGGGCTTGTCGCCGACGAAGAGGCCCGCGCCCCAAACGGTGTGGGCCCTCGCCACAGGGACTGTCGGCGCGTCGCTGGCTTTCGTCCATTTCGCACCAGCCTGTGACCACCACTGGTCCCCGACTTCCACCGCCAAGGCGCCGCCCGAGGACGCCGCTGACTCCAACTCGTTGGAGGGCAAACCGTCGGCGACCGTCTCCTTGGTCCACTTGCCATCTGCGGCCCGCAAGAGCAGACCGCCCGAAGTGGCGGCGGCAAAGGTGCCGGGACCGGTCGAGACGAGCCCGGTCACGGACCGCGACGAGGTGAAGCACTGGACGTGCGCCACCACCGCGAGGCTAGCTGCGAGGAAAAACATGCAGGACGATGCTGGCCCGGTTGTGGGCCTTGTCATAACCGACAAGGCTGAAGTCGCCGCCGTTCCAGCCCTCAGGGACCGGCAGGTCGATGGCGAACTGGCCCTCTCCCGTAGGCTGAAGTTCGACCGGCCCGCCCCAAGGTGGCACGACTTTGACACGGGCCGTGTCCGGGCTGGTCGTGGCCGCAATGTGCATCGTGCCTGGCCGCCAGGAACACACAGCGCGGAGAGTGGGCGCGGTGAGGTCGACGACGAACTGCCAAGTCGAGGAGGTCGCCTTGCCAGCGGCGTCCACCGCCACGATCTGCACGTCCTGCGTCCCTTCTCGAGCGGAAAGCGGCACGTCGAACCGAGCCTCCCAGAGGCCGTTCGCTCTGTTGAGTGTCAAGGAGATCGCCGCGCCCCACGGGAAGCGCGCCGAGGCCTTGACCGTGCCTTGCAGCAAGCGCACCTGCACTTTCGGGTCGCCCATCCGTGCCCGTAGCTCGTTGTACTTGGCTTGCAGGTTGGCGATCTGTCTTTCGAGCTCGGGTGTGCGCTGCTCCTTTTCGAGCTTGTCGAGCATGACGTCGGTCTCGATGCGCTCGATGCGCCAGTTGATCCACTCGTCGCCGCGCCACTCGGGGTTGTCGTCGCGGAACTTCTCGCGCCACTCGGAGACCTTGGCCGCGTCGGGCGGGCTTTCGTGGAGGGCGTCGATGAACTGCATGCGGCTGTCGTTCGGATCGTGGGCGTGGGCTTGCTTGATCATCGCCTCGACGTCGACGTGCAGAAGCTCTCCAAAGAGGCGCAGTGCCCGCTCGTGGGTGGCCATGGCCGCCTCGTCGGGGTTGGGCCGCCACTCTTCGCCGGCGATACCGTATGTTTCGCCGCTGATCTGGTTCTTCAGGGTTTGGTCGACGTACTTGAGGAGAACGGTGAAGTCCGCTTGTTTCACGCGCTCCGTTTGAGCCTCGATGTCACGGCGCACGTCGTCTACGCTGGCCCCGCCGAGGAGCTTCTGGCGCGCCTCGGAGACCAGGTCGCCGGCCGGGTAGTACCACGCGGTCCACTCTTGCTCGCCGATTGGCTGCTTCTTTTCAGCGATCTCGTTGTAACGCTCCGCCTCTTCGAGGAGCGGCTTGGCTTCCGGACTGTCTCCACCGTGAAGCCGGACAGCGTTGCCGAGTTCGCGCAGGTGTTGCGCGCTCCGGAAGTTGGCAACGTAAGCCGTTGCCCGGTGGATTTCCTCCTCGGCCTTGTAAGCAGGGAAGAAGTGCTCGAAATTCTCGAGTTGGGCCTTCTTGTGCTGGGCGTCTGCCGAGGCTTCCTGACCGTCGAGGGCGAGGTTGGCGTAGTCTCGTGCGACGCGCTCAGCATTGTACGGCCAGCCGCCCGTGACCCAGCCGGGATCGGAATCCATCCACGCACATGCGGTCAAGAGGAATTTCTGTTTCGCTTTGTCACTTGCCGTGACCTGTGTGTTGGCGAGCACGCTTTGCTCCAAGTCGTTCAGGTCGTCGCGGAACGCTTGCTGGACAACGCCGGTCCAGTAGGTGCTGACTTCGACGAGGGACCACCATTGGTGCAGGCGTCTTGACTCTTTTCGGACTTCGGCTTCGACAGCAGTGCCCTTGTGCATCGAGTCGCGCAAGGCGCCAATTCCATCGTTGACAGCACCGTTGACGGGTCTGAAGTCATAACCGCCGTTGTACTCGTAGCTCTTGGCGAGAGCGTCGACCTTGGCCTTTTCCCGACTCTCTGTCGGTCCAGGATAGGCGCCCTGCTTCAGACGGCCAGCCCAGACATTGGCGATAGCTTCTGACTTGCTTTGCAGTATGCGGTAGGCCTCGCCTGCGAGGACGCTTTCGGCGCGCTGGACGACCTCCTTGTCCTCGCCTCTCAGATGGTCGTCGATCTGCCTTTTGAGTCGACTGTAGCTCTCGCCTCTTTCCAGGCCCTTGGCGACTTTGGTGGCGTAGACAACTGCGTTGGCCGCCTTGATCTCGAAGGCGAAGCGCTTGCGCTCGGCGTCGGGCATGGCGAGCCAGCTCGTGTAGGGGCTCGGCAGCATGTAGGTGAAACTGAGGCTCGTGACGCGCTTCTCGTTGCGCGGCGCTTTGCCGAGCGTGTCGATCTCGTCGCTCGCCCAAAGTTTGGTGGCGGGATTGTCCTTGGCAGCTTGGTCAGTCAGGTACGCCTCGGCTCTCTCGCTGTTCAGGCCAACGTGCAGCTTTCCACGGCCTCGGTATTGGCCGGTCACGAGGATCGTCTGGCCGGGGGCGAGTGACTTGGGCCGTTCTGCGTGGACGTTCGACGCTTGTAGGCCGGAGACGCTCACGCGTGGATGGCTCAGTGCCTTGTCGCACGAAAGCAGCAGAGTGAAGTAGCCCGTCAGTTCGCTCGACCGCGCCCCGTAAGACTGAACGTGCAGTCCGGGACCAGGAACTTTGTAGCCAATACGGAGGTCCTTGTCCGGCCTCCACTTCTTGCCCTCGACGACCAGGTGGTACCTGCCGTCATCGAACGTGCTCGCCACGCCGTAGTTGTTGAAGACCTGGGTGACGTTCGGGCCTGGGCGGCCGGCGACCTCCACACGCCCTTGATCCATCGGCTCGCCTTTGTCGACTTTCAGAGGCACGGTGAACGCCCCGTCTTTCGCCGCCGAGACGATCGTCATTTCAACCCTGAGGGCCGAGCGTTGTTCGACCGGAAAGATGCGCGCTCGGAACGTGCGTTTGCCGATCAGCTCCACGAGAGCGGGGTCGCGCCGATAGTTCTTCACCGCTTGGTAGATCTGGGCCGCACGCTCCTTCTCGACGATCCGCCCCACCACTCGTTCGTGCTTGTACCAATACGCGAACTTGGTCACCACCGCACCCTCAGGCAACGTGTACAGGAAGTCCGCTTCGACCTGCGCGTGGGCGGGGTTGAAGAAGCTCATCTTGAGTTCAGTGGTCGCCACTGGACCGTCAATCGTCACGTGCGCGTCGAGCGTCTTCTGCTGGATCGGGGCGAACGAACTCCCTTGGATCTTCAGCAACGCTTGGCCCCTGGCGCCGGTCGACATGGCGACCAGTAGCAGCCATCCCCAGAACTTCATACTTCATTCTGACGCCCCGCACGACGGTCAGATCGCTGCATTGCCGTATCATGCAGCCCATGGGCCCGGTCCTCGCCCTTCTTGCCGCCATCGCGCCCAAGGCGTTCGTCGTCGACACTCGTGGCAGCGATTTCAACGATGGTTCCGCTGCCCATCCTTTTGCGACGATCGGCAAAGCGGTCGACGCTTCGAGGGAGGGGGATTGTGTCATCAGGATCCACAAGGGACGGTACTTCGCCCTTGGCGGCCTTGTCCTGAAGTCGGACAATGTCCGTATCGAGGCAGATCCTGGCGCTGTGCTCACTGGCAGCGTCATCGTCCCTGGCACTGACGTCGAACCTGACGTCCTTTCGCGACTGCCCGAAGTGGCCCGGTCACACGTTCGGGAGATCAAGCTCGATCCCAACGGTGCGGAGCAGTTCTTGATGCCGCGTGGCTTTGCGAAGAGCACCGATACGGGTCCGTGCGAGTTGTTCGTCGGAGGCAAACCACAGCACTTGGCGCAATGGCCGAACGAGGGTTTTCTCAAGACTGGGGACGTGCTCCAGGGTGCACCGGACACCGGCAAGCCAGGTGTTTTCAAGTTCGACTCCGATCGCCCGAGCCACTGGAAGTCGCCGCTTGTTTGGGCATATGGCTACTGGAGGTGGGACTGGGCAGACGAAGCGATGCCGGTAGAGAGCATCAAAGACGGGACGGTCAGCCTCGCTAGCAGCCACGTGTACGGTTTCGTCAAAGGAGCCAAGTTCAGGTTTGAGAACGTGGTCGAGGAGATCGACCAGCCGGGCGAGTACGCAGTTGAGCCAGGACGGGCCATCTTGTGGCCAAGCTCGGACGGGCCTATCGAACTGAGCGTCACGATGGAGCCACTTCTGACCATTCGGAAGGCGAAGAACGTCTCCGTTTCGGGCCTTCGATTTGAAAACGCGCGAGGCCGAGCATTGAGTATTGAAGACTCGAAGGGATGCTCGATCAATAGGTGCGTCTTCCGGAACACCGGACTCGAGGCAGCCAAAGTTCAAGGCGGATCGGACACCACCTTCCACGCTTGTCGCGTCGAGGACACGGGCGAGGGCGGATTCCGGGTCGACGCTGGCGATCGTTTGACGCTCACCCCGTGTCACGACATCATCGAGAACTGCGTCTTCACGCGCTTCATGCGGCGTGCGCGAACATACCGACCGGCTGTGCTGATCCACGGGATCGGTGTGACAGTGCGTTACTGCGACTTTAGCGACGCGCCGCACTCGGCGATCATCTTTGGCGGCAACGATCACGTTATCGAGCACAACGACTTCCACGACCTCCTCTCGGACACGGGAGACGGTGGTGTTGTATACGCTGGCCGAGACTGGAGCGCCAGGGGCACAGTCATACGGGAAAACCTCTTCGTCAACGATGTCGGCTTGCACCAATGGGAGAACTGCGTGTACCTCGACGACCAACTCTCAGGCGAACGCGTCGAACGCAACGTGTTCGCCGGTTGTCACTGGGGCATGCTTGTGGGCGGCGGGCAGGACAATGTCGTGCGGAACAACTTGATCCTGGATTGTAAGCTCGGTTTCTCGCTCGATGCCCGCGGGTTGGGTTGGGCGGCCTCGTCGTTCGACACCATGAAGAAGAACCTGGAGGCAGTGCCCTACCAGAGCAGCGCGTGGAAGGCCCGCTATCCACAGTTGGCCGGGATCCTTGAGGACAAGCCTATGGCCCCCCTTCGGAACGATGTTTCGGACAACGTCTTGATGAGGAGTGGCCACATGAGCGACCGCCTTGAAAAACCGTTTGCCGACGGCAGCACCCTGAAGGGCAACCTGGAGAGCGACGTGGACCCCGGGTTCGCACGCCTGGGTCGCGGCTTCAAACTGTCAAACGCGGCTCTGAAACTCGTCGAGGGCGTGCCAGGTTGCCGGGATATGGCATCACTGAAGTTTGGGCCAAGGTTCGCCGTACCGGGTGAATGAGCCTAGACACCCGTGAGTTCTCCGATGGATGGAATCCATCCCGCTGCGCGAACGTTGGCTCTCACTTGGTCTGGCTTGGTCGCGCCGGCAATTACCGAAGCCACAGGCTCGTGCGCCAGCAGCCATCCAAACGCTAACTCCAGTAGCGTGTGTCCCTTCGATTCTGCAAAAGCCATGAGACGGTCAACTTCATCAATGTCTTCCATCCATCGGCTGTCCTCTTTGATGCGGGTCCCTTCGGGGTGGGGCGCACCTCGGCGGTACTTGCCGGTCAGCATTCCGCTCGCAAGTGGGAAATACGGAAGGAAAGCCAAACCCTTTCGCTTGCATTCGGGAAGCACCTCCGCTTCAGGCTCGCGCTTGAGCAGGCTCAGCTCGTTTTGGACGCTGACGAAGCGTGCGGCGCCGGGCCGTACTGCAGCTGCAGCTTCCTGCAACTGGTCAGCACTGAAATTGCTGCAACCGATCTCGCGGACTTTCCCCGCTCGCACCAGGTCTTCTAGCGCACCCAACGTGTCCGCGATCGGCGTGTCCTTGTCCGGGATGTGGAGCTGGTAGAGGTCGATCGTATCGGTTCCCAAGCGACGCAGGCTGTCCTCGCAGGCCTTCTTGATGTGCTCGGGGCTCGCACCTGTCGGCTTTCCGTCGAACAGGTGCCCGAACTTGGTCGCGATGACCACGTCTTTGCGGCGCGAGCCCAGGGCCCTGCCAAGGAACTCTTCGCTCCGGCCGGCACTGTACATGTCTGCCGTGTCAAAGAAGTTGATGCCTTCGTCCAAGGCCGCGTCGACGACAAGACGAGTTGCTTCTTCGTCGATCCGTCCCCCGAAGTTGTTGCAGCCGATTCCAACGACAGAGACGGAAAGCGAACCGATTTGGCGACGTTGCATGGAGCGATTATGCGTCCGACGCGGGCTGTCCCGACCGATGACCGACCTTGAGCTCCGGTCCTGACGGCAAACGCTAGGAGATTCTAACCGGGCGGTCGTCTCACGCAGCTTGGTTCTGGCTGCTGCTCCGCGCTTGGCGATGGACCGAGTCACATGGGTGGTCTAGGTCCCACAGGTGACAACGAAGGACGGTGCCTTGTCGAGGCACCGCCCCTGGGGACAACAAACCGGTTCCCGTCAGTACTTCCGGTCCGGCAGGACCTGGGCCGCATTGGAGATGTCGAACTGATCGTCCTTCATCACGGTCCGCTTCGGTAAATCCTTGTGGGCCAGGACAGCCTCGATCGCATCGAACAGGGGTGGGCCGAGCAGCGGGTTGCATTCCACCGAGCATCCGAGCTTGCCATCGATGATGGCCTGCAAGGCGTCATGGATGCCGTCGATGGAAACGACGGTGATGTCCTTGCCGGGAACTTTTCCTGCTTCCTCAATGGCCTGAATCGCTCCGATGGCCATGTCGTCGTTGTGGGCGAACAGCGCCGTGATCTGCGAACCCGTGGGGCTCTTGAGGAGCGCTTCCATGACCTCCTTGCCCTTAGCTCGGGTGAACTCACCGGTTTGGGAAAACACGATCTTCATGCCCGGGTTCTTCGCGATCACCTCGTCAAAGCCCTTCTTGCGATCGTTGGCCGGAGCACTGCCCACAGTGCCCTCCAGTTCGGCGATGACAGCCTTTCCGCCAGTCTTCTTCACAAGCCAGTCCGCGGCACGTTGCCCTTCCTGGACAAAGTCCGAACCGATGAACGTCACGTACAGGTCGTCCGGAACGTCCGGTCGCCGGTCCGAAACGATCACGGGAATACCAGCCTTCTTGACCTCTTGCAGCACCGGCTCCCAACCCGTTTCAACGACGGGCGAGAAGGCGATCACATCCACTTTCTGGGCGATGAAGCTCCGGATCGCTTTGATCTGGTTTTCCTGCTTCTGCTGGGCGTCCAGAAACTTGAGATCGATCCCCCGCTTCACGGCCTCGTCTTTGATCGACTGCGTGTTGGCCGTGCGCCAGGCACTTTCAGCGCCTATTTGGGAGAATCCGACGACGATCTTCTTCTTGTTCGCGTCGGGTTGTGTCGTGCTGTCTCCTGGCTTCGTCCCGCCGCTATCCTTGGCGGTGTCTCCGCCTGAACCGCAGCCTACGAGCAGGAAACACGCGGCCAAAGAGGCCATGACGAAGGGAATGAATCGATGAGAACTCCGCACCCTGGACACCTCGGAGCCAGTATAGCCCCCAGTGCCGTTCAGCGCCATTGTCACGAACGCTTGCGGCAAAAGATGAGCCGCTTGGGACCGTCGATTCCCCTGTGTCCAGAGCTCACCAGACAATCTGGACTCAAAGTTACTTGATTCACAGGTCAATAAGTCTCAAGGGCCAAGCGAACTCCGAGTCACAACGTATACTGCGAGTGCCCGTCATGGCTGCCATAGACGTTAGGAGCGTTATTGAGTCGAGCACCCTGCTTGGGGCGCTGACTGAGTCGGAGCGTCAAGAACTGGCCGCGAAGGCACAAGTCCACGTCGCTCAGAAGGGTGAGGTGATCTGGTTCGGCGGAGAGAACCGGTCGTCTTTCGCACTCATTGACCGTGGATTCGTCAAGATGATCCGGACCAACGCCCAAGGATCTGAGGTCGCTCTCGAACTCATGGGACCTGGCCAGTGCTTCGGCTTGAACGGTGTCCTCGACGGTGAAGGCTGTCCCTTGACTGCCACGGCGGTCACGAAGGTCCGCTACCTCAGGATCTTCTCGCGCGATTTCATGCCGGTGTTCGATTCGAACATCCACTTTCGCGACTTCCTCTACCGGCGTCTGATCCGAAGGTTCCACGACAAGCTCAATCTTCTCGCTTGTATGGCGAGCGGGCGGGTCCAATCCCGGATCGCTGCGGTGCTTCTGATGTTGCTCGACTCCTACGGGATCGAGTTGCCCGAAGGTATCGCGATCCGAGTCCCTTTGACACGATCGGAGATCGCCGAACTCGCCGGAACGACGACTGAGTCAGCGATCCGCACGATCAGCAAGTGGCAGAAAGAAGGGCTGGTCGTGACCGAGCATCATCACATCGTCGTGCGCGATGTGATGAAGCTCGAACAGATGATCGATTAGCCGTGCGGCCTGATCTGAGACAAGTTCACGACCATGGCCCTGGCGGGAACGGTCTGCACCGGTAGATCCGGATCGTTCGACGTGATCGTCACCGTCCCCGTCTTCAGCCCTGGCGACGACGTGTCGACTGAGACCAGACAGTTGACCGAGTTGGCGGCCAACACATCGAACGGATTGACAGGCACCGTGAAACCCGGAGAAGCCGTCAGCGTAAACCTCAGGTCGGCGATCCCACTCGCGCCCCATTTGGCCACGTCGGCGCTGTTGGTGACAGTAAGAGTGCGCTGAGCAGACTGCCCGACGCGGAGCACTCCGAAGTCGATCGGTCCAGAATGCGATGCTTTCGGCGGCACCAGGAGATCAAGCAGCACCGGTATATGCCCACTTTGATTGGCGGTGGTGTTGATGATCGCCTGGGCAATCGTCGATCCCACCATCTGATTGTTCGTCACGGTCAAGGAGGTGTTGTAGCACGTACCGTCGTTACCCCAAGCCCGGTATGAGTGGTTGGGGTCGTTCCAAGTCGTCGTGCTGTAAGGTTTCGTCGCGTCGCCCAAGTAGTCAAAGCCGTCTTTGTCAATGAGATCGCTGTTCAACAAGATGAAGTCGTACCGGTCGTCCATTCCAGCTTGACCCGGAGTCGGGTCTTGAGTGTGGACGAACTTCATCGAAGAGTTCGAATACCAATTTCCAGGCGTGTCGATAGGGTCGAAGAAGCGGCCCGCATTGTTCGACTGTGAACCCACAAGCTCCACATAACTTGTCTCACTCGAGTTGTGAATGTTGAAGTCCCCCGCGATCAGGAACGGCCGGCCCCCCAAGGACTCAGCGTCCGCTCGGATCCGCTGACACTCCAACAGGCGTCGGTCCATGTCGGTCTGGGTCGTTCCCGCCTTGAGATGGACCACGTAGATGGAAAGTTGGGCTTTCAAGCCCGAGTAACCCGACAAGTGGACGTCGTAACGCATCGTGTTCCTGGGAGGCTCCGGCGAAGCCCCGCCGTAGGAGACGATCTTATAACTGTCCAAGACCACTCGGCTCGACCGATAGATCATTACGCTGTTCGTGTCCGGTCCCGCCACGAACGGGGCAGCTACGTAGTCTCCCGAGCTCCCTGACGCCGAGTTCATCGCACCCAGGAGCGTACTGAGGGCCGACCCGTTCACGATCTCCTCGGCGACAAACACGTCTGGCCGCGCATGGCGGCCTTGAAAGTCCGCGAAATAAGCCGTCTGGAAGTCACTGACGCGTCCGCCAGAGTAGTTCGTCACGTTGTGATCCATTATTCTAAGTTGTCCGGTCGAAACTTGAATGGATCCGAAAACGACCCCGATCGTCACCAAGCAATGGGACAAGCATCTCAAAGAAAGCACGGAGAGATTATTGACCATGAAGTTGTCAGCCAAAGTGACGACACGTGGGATATTGGCGGGCCCCTAGGTTCGCTTGCATCGTGAGCGCCACGCAGAACCGGTAATTTGACGGGCAGAATGGCGTGACGCACTCCAGCGGGGATGGATCGGCTCTACTGTCCTGTGCGGAATCTGGCCCACGCAAAATTCCCTGGTTGAGAGCTGCCTTAGAGTGAGCCGATCTTGAGTTGTTTGTCCATACCGGGATTTGTACGATGTTAAAAGTACAATAATCCTTCGGCCGTCGGCCAATCGCCACCGCCGAAATTCGATGTGTCCGGTGATGAGGAAAACGGGGTGGGAAAGGGGACTTGCCGCTGGTTCTTCGAGACCGGAACCGGAGGACATCCCTTGCGCAACACCATTCGAACGATCACACTCGCACTAATCTCCAGCATGGGCGCGTCGGCACTTGCCGGACCCTTTACGCCTGGAAACATCGTCATTAGCCGCGTCGGCGACGGATCCGCCGCTTTGAACAGTAACGCGACTGCCGTCTTCCTGGATGAGTACACCACGAGTGGCGTCTTCGTCCAAACGGTCGCCATGCCTACGGCCCTGTCAGGAGACAATCGTGTCTTCACGAGCAGCGGATCGGCGACTTCTGAGGGCTACATCGTGAGGTCGAGCGACAAGGCGTCGGTCTGTCTGGGTGGCTATGATGCCGTCGTCGGTACGGCTGGCGTCGCGGCCACAGCGTCGGCCACGGTCAACCGCGTCATCGGTCTTGTGAAAGCCGATGGCACTGTCGACACCAAGACAGCCCTGAGCGACGCGTTTGACGGCAGCAACATTCGGTCAGTCGCCACAGTCGACGGCACCGCATTCTGGCCTGCGGGTCAGGGCGGCAGCGGAAAGCAGGCGACGGCTGGGGTCCGCTACGTGCCGTACGGTATCGGTCAAACATCGCTCCAACTCTCGGCAGACGTGACCAACACGCGGTGTGCCGAGATCATCAATGGCCAGCTGTATCTGTCGACCGGCAGCGGAACCTACAAGGGCGTCAACACAGTGGGGACGGGTCTTCCGACCACCAGTGGCCAGACGATCTCTCTCCTCCCGGGGTTCGACCCGAACACGACCAGTACCGCCAGCCCCTATGCCTTTGACTTCGCGGGATCGACCACGCTCTACGTCGCGGACGACCGGGCACTGACCAGCGGCGGCGGGCTGCAGCGCTGGGACTTCGACGCTGGTTCCGGACAGTGGATCCTGACTTACACCATCACTGCCGGAATCACCGGCACCGCAGGCATCCGAGGCGTCTTGGTTGTCCCCGATGCCTTTGGCAACATCATCTACGCAACGAGCGGCGAGTCAAACGCCAACGCACTCCTGAAGCTCGTCGACACGGGCGCTGGTTCGAGCTTCTCCGTCATCGCCACGGCCGCGACCAACACCCGGTTCCGCAGCCTGTGCTTCACGCCCGAAGCCAGCGCGACGACCGAGACCTTGGCCCCGACCGGCAACACGATCAACCTGGGCAAGGTCTCCAGCGGCGACCTGTCGAGCCTGGCTGCCGACGACGGCAACGCCCTGACGGTGTGCAAGTTCATCGTCCCGAGCCAGACGTCGCCGATCGTCCGGATGACCCAGACCTACACGACCACGAAGCCGAGCCCGACCGCCGTCGAGCTGGACGTCAAGGCCAAGCTCGTCAACGCGGGCGCCTTCAAGATCCGGGGCTTCCAGCACAACTACTCCACCAGCAGCGACGACCAGGTGATCGCCGACACGACGCTGACGCTGAGCTACGCGACCTACACCGGCACCGCCTCCGGCACCCTGACGAACTACGTCAGCGGCGGAGCGATGCAGACCAAGGTCGAGGTCCAGCAGACCGGGCCGTCCACCGTGACCGCCCCTTGCGTGAGCTTCGAGTTCATCAACCTCAAGGTCACCGGCTGAGCC
>JAKOXK010000062.1 GCA_029781035.1 Armatimonadota bacterium | reverse complement strand
AAGAGAGCGGCGCTTAGGACAGGGACCGGAACGCCCGCGTCCACGGCGGCCTTGATCGTCCACCTTCCTTCCCCGGAGTCCGAGACGCGTCCTGCAAAGTTATCCAAAGTAGGGTTGCCGACCGTGGCCATTGCAGCTAGGTCGAGAAGCCAAGAGGAGATCACGCTCCCGCGGCGCCACACCTCGGCAATGTCGGCAATGTTCAGGTCGTACTGGAAGTGCTCGGGATCCCGCAATGGGGTCGTCTCCGCATCGATCGTACGGTCGGTCTTCCCCACATTCGCGTGGCGCAGAATGTTGAGACCCTCGGCATAGGCGGCCATGATGCCGTACTCAATCCCGTTGTGGACCATCTTGACAAAGTGGCCGGCCCCACTTGGCCCGCAGTAGAGATAACCG
This sequence comes from Armatimonadota bacterium, assembly GCA_029781035.1. Lineage (GTDB taxonomy): Bacteria > Armatimonadota > Fimbriimonadia > Fimbriimonadales > Fimbriimonadaceae > JAEURO01. The sequence continues at coordinate 35,001 of JAKOXK010000062.1, read as the reverse complement.
TGCTCCGCCGTTCCCTCCCCGTCGGACCGGCCCGAGGTGCGAGGCGCGGACTCAATTGTCGGCGCAAGGCTCGCGAAAATCGGATCGAGGCGCTTGACCGTTCCCTCGTCACCGCCTATCATGAGGCAGTATCCGCGCTCGGCGCCCCATACTCCGCCGCTGGTTCCCACGTCAATGTACGACACTCCCCTCGTCGTCAGTTCTGAGGAGCGCCTTATGTCGTCATGGTAGTACGAGTTCCCACCGTCGATCACAGCGTCTCCCGCCTCCAGATGAGGCACGAGTTGCTCCAGCGTCGAATCCACAACGGCCGCAGGAACCATGATCCATGCCGTCCTCGGTGGACGGAGTTGGCTAACAAACTCCTCCATCGACGTGGCGCCAAGGGCACCCTCGGCGGTCAAGCTCTTGACGGCCTGTGGGTTCAAGTCGGTCACAACACATTCGTGACCGGAGCGCAGGAGTCGGCGGACCATGCTGGCGCCCATCCGGCCGAGACCAATCATCCCAATTCTCATCGATCCATCCTCGTCACGTTTCCGCCCGCTAACGCCGGAACGAGACCCTGTCGGCGTGCGGCCAGCAAAAGTGCCGACCGTGCGACTTAGATCCCCGTCGGAACCTCGTCAATAAGGGCTCTTTTCAGGGTTGGCCTCTCCCGGGACGGGCTCGACTGCACGGGGAGCGCGAAACCTCTGCGGTCATCGGCGCCATGGTCAGAGTCCGTCTCGGCCATCCTACCCTCCACCCCCAGGCATGCTTGCCCGTGCTCTTTCTGAAGCCGCCCTGGATACCCGGCCCGGGTCGGGAATCTCGGACCTGAGATCTGGACCCCAGGCTCAAACTGGGCACAGTGCGACTCGAGATGTGACCACTTCTCGTTCGCCTTTGATTTCTCTAACGATCGAACAAAGACCTGAACCTGTGCGAGGAGAGGGGGAGGTCGGTCTGCCTGCCAAGCCCGAAACAAGTCAACGGTGTGTCCGTTGCGGGCCCACCCCCAGACCGCGCCGCGACTGTCCCGGTTGACTCCGCCTGGATCGGCGACGCCCGTCGTGGGATGGCCATTTCGGCTGTTCCAATCCCTGCGATGACTGGGCCTTCTGGCTTGAGTCGCGACAAGGAGCGAATCAGTTCGGTGCAACAACCGTCCAACACCTCGTGAAGCTCCTGCTTTATGCCCTTCTGTGGTGCTTGGCCTGCCAGGCGTCAGGCGACCTGAGGGTCATTGCAGGTGGAACAGTGACGGGTGAACACTTCACGCGAGTGGACACCACGCCTGTGCTTGTCTGCGGGCCAGCCGTCATCCAGGACTGTGTCTTCGACTCGCCATCTCCGACGAGCGTGTACGAGTCTGACTACAGCCTGGAGCGGCTGTTCAGTGACGCGCACCTTGCCAAACCTACGATCGGGTCATCTCACATCGACACGTCCAAAGCCTGTATCGTCATTGTTGGTGGCGGCGTCACCATCAGGCGGTGCAGTTTCAAGGGCGAAGTCGGCATCGTTTGCATTCCCGCTCCGGACGGCCGTCTTGCCGTCGGCAACCAAATCGAAGACTGCCAATTCTCGGACTACCGATTCGGCCTCATGGCCCTGGGCCAGCAGAACTTTGTCGCCAAGAACCTGACGGGCACGGGTGCCGTCCTTTCCGGTGGCCCGGCCGGACACCTCATTTACTTCAACGAGGGCCAGAAGCCAGACGGCAAAGAGATCCGTTCACAAGGCGTGACGGTCACCGGTATCACCGAGTCTCGACGCAGAGGCGCTTCGACCCTCGACAACTGTGCCCTCAAGTTCAAGTCAGTAGACGGGCTCAACCTGTCCGACGCCAACACGGACGATGACTATGGCGCCCTGGACCTCCTCGGATGTTCAGGAACTGTGAAGGGCGTCCACCATAAGGGGGCCGTCGCCCAAACGGTCTTCGCCGCTTTCCGAGTGACGACCTTTGCTAAGTCGGATCCGCCAGACGGACCGATCATCCTGTCCGACAGTGACTTCCAGTGCAATGGGACCGCTGCGCCTGCACTTCGAAACGAGACGCCTCTGGCCCGGTTTTCAACGGTCACCGTCGCAGGGGGCGCCGAGCCCGTCTACTGGCCCAACTGTACGTCGGTCGGCCTGTCTTATATTTCGCGGTGAGGCTCCGCACTAGCGGCTCATTCCGAGAACTGGACCTCGAGTGTGTCGCCCGCATTGACCGTCAGGGCGTCGAACGACACCCTCGTCAGCCCTTCCTCGCGCGAGGTCGTCGATTGGACCGGCTTGCCTCCCAAGGTCACACGGGCCCGACCACCAACGAGTGGCCTCAGGACGATCTCCGTAACGCGCAGCTTTCCATGGGCCAACTTGAGTGTTGAATTGTGGGTTACTGGCCCGGCCTTCTGCGAATAGGTTCCCCAACCTTCGGCCGCTGTAAACGCGGCCCGGAAGTCCTCAGGGGTCACGCGAGGGTCGAAGCCGATCGATCCTCTTGGCCCGTCGTACCGAAAGCCCGATAAAGCCGTGTACACCCCCCAAGACGCCATCGCCCGGGCGTAGTGGTCGCTGCACTCCACCTCGTTGTAGGGGTTGCGCTTGATCGGGTGGTAGCGCTCGTGGACGGCCCTGCAGATAGAGAGCCCCTCCTCCACGAGCCCGTCCCAGATCATGTTGCCTGCGACCTGGTACTCGATGCCCGTCCAAACTTCGTCCCGGTAACGGACGGGTTCCTTCTCACGGCCACCGCTCGGCCAGGTGCAGATGAACAGGCCCGCCTCACCCGGAACCGCGAACGGGCGCTCGGGCGGCCACCGCTTGTTCTGTGCCGCCACGTCGGGAGCCCAGTTGTACTTCCACACGGCCTGGAGCGCCCTCACGACGTTATCTTTTGGATAGATGTGACCCAGACCCACCTGATGGGCCCAACCCTGCCCGAACAACTGGTCGGCGAGGCATCCAGGTCCGTACTGGAACTCCTTGTACTTGTTCTGATCGACATCCTGGATGAAGTACTCGCCGTTGAAGAGGTTCTTGACGTTCGCCTCACTTCCGTTTTCAAAGAGCCCGCGGCACTGTGTCGCGAAAGCCGAATCGCCCATGAGCTTCGCCATTTCCTCTCCGGCCCGCAGGGCGGCCAGGTACAGCGAGCCGACGAACGTGTTCGCACCGAAGAAGTCGATGTCGTAGGTGTTCGGCTGCGCGTCCTCGATCACGCCGTCGCCGTTCGCGTCGTGGGCGATCAGATACTCGAGCGACTTCTTGATCCGCGGCCAGTGCTTCTTGAGGAAACTGTCGTCGGCGCTGCCAAGGTGCTCGCGGTACGCCTTGAGCACCGTGCCGCACTGACCGTCGGCGGCGTATTCGCGGTCGCTGCGGAAACCGACCAACCCCGTCGCCTCGTCGAACGCCTCGCCGAAGTCTTGCCGGTCGCGGACGTTGCGCTCAAGCTCGGGGAAGAGCCGGGCCATGCTGTGCTCGTAGTTCCACACGTGGGTACAGGTGCCCGAGCAACAGACCACGCCTTCATACGCCCAGAACCGTCCCGTCTTCCACCATTGCGTCGTGCCGGTGCAGAGGTTGCCCGCTGTCGAGTGCAGGCGGTCGAGCAGCCAGTACGGCAGGGTCGAGTCGTAATAGGTGTCGCGCCAGAGCTTGGTGTCGCGGCTCAAGCGCTTGGCGTTCTGCGCCACGTATTGGGCGACTTCGCCCGCGTCGCTCCAGAAATTGACATAGTTGTGCCCGCGCGGGTGGTTCGGGAAGTTCCAAGCCAGGACGAACACGAACGTGTGTCGGGCACCGGCGCGCACGGTGGTCTCGGCGGAAGCCAATCGTCCGAGCTCGGGGCCGGGCCGGGCCGCGTCCGTCGTCACGCCTTGTCCCAAGTACGCCAATGCCATGGTGCCGTTGTCGAGGTTCGGGTCGCCGTGGCGTGCTTTCAGATCCTCGTGCGAGCGCACCGTGTCCGCCTGCTCGATCTGGTCGATGTTGATGTGCGCCCAGCCGCCGGCCGCGTCGTCCACGATCTCGATCTGCGCTTTCTTGCCCTCGAACTCGCTGACGTTCCACGACTCCCACATTAGCTTCTCGTCGTTGAGGCCGGTCGAGGTCCGCGCGACTTTGCCATCGACCAGCAGGTTGATGCAGCACTTGCCCGGCTGCCGCCCGCCTCCGATCTTGAAGTTGATGTAGCTGCGCTCGACCGTGAACTCCGGCGAGGTCAGTTTGCCCTTGGTGTCGTCGCCCTCGAAATACGTGTTGACCAGTCCCTTGCCGACGAAGCCGGTGACCGCGTTCTGGTTGGGCAGTGTGCCGCGCGCGGGGCCGGGGCCGAAGGCCGTGCCCTCTACCTTCCAGTCGCCGTAGGTGCTGCCCTCAAAGTCCGCGATCGGCACCGTCTTGCGCCCCTTGTCAGGCAAGAAGAACTCGCCCGGAACGGGGTCCACGCCGTGCATGATGCCGCACATTCCTTCGCCCGAGACGGCTTTGAGCCAGGTCTTGCGCGAGGAGCCCGCAGAACGTGAGACTGCGTTTTCGAGGAACCCCGTCATCGTCACCTTCTGGTCTGTGCCGGACGTGTTCTCGACCTCGATCTCAAAAAGTGTCGCGGGCAGGCCGCTGTCCTTGGCGTTGAGCGGGATGAAGGGCGAGTAGGCGGTCTGCCGCACGCGCACGGGGCTGCCCTCGTCCTCGTAGGTCACCGTCGCGGTCGGGTACTGGCCATTGAAGCTGACCTTGCCGAAGCCCTCCTTGTGCAGGTCCCAGCCCCCGCCGCCCACCAGGCAGGTGAAGCCGAACTTCACCGTGTCCGGGATGGCGCGTTTGGCGTAGCTGGTCGAACCGTAGCTCTGGAACTCGTGGTGGTTGAAGATCTCCCAGCAGCCGAGCGTGCCGTCGCCCCGAAGGTAGAGCTGGCCGGTGGCGATGCCGCCGATGGGCATGCCGATCGACTCCAGCGCCTCGCCCGTCCACACTTCCTTTTCGCCTCGGGCGACCAGCGCCTTCTTCCACGCCTCGGTCAGCCCTTTTTCGGCTGGAATCTGATGGTTTTGCACCACGATGGAACCGTCCTTGAGCACGGCCAGGATCTTTCCCGGCAGCCCCAGCCCCAGCGTCGCTCCCCCCGCCATCTTGAGCATCGTCCGTCGACTCAGTTCTGCCATGCCGCACGCAGTTTAGCCCGACTTGGGCGGGTGGAGAGTGAAGAATACGGAGCCCCCTCCTCGTCAGATGCTTGTGCAGACGAGGAGGGGTTACTCTCTGAGCGAAGTCGAAGGTTGGGGGATTGAGGGGCCTCCGGTCGCTTTGCAGCAAAACTCTCGCACGGAGGAGTTTCGTGCGAGTGCGCAGCCACAAAAACAGAGAACGCAGCCACGGATTTCGAGAATCTTGCCGCAAAATCCGATGAAGAAATCGCTCCGTTCGAGAACGGCGCCATGGAATTCGATGATTTTATCGCTCCGTTCGAGAACGCAGCGACTAAATCCGATGATCTAGCGACAAAAACCCAGCAGGAGTGCCCCTACAGTGAGCGCCTTCGAAGACCGAGGGGGGCGAGGAGCGACGCGGCGAGCAGGGCCGCCGCCCCAGGCTCCGGCACCGTGTAGACCTTCGTGACCGTGTACGCCATCGGCACTTTGCCGAAGTCCGGGGTAAAGACCTGCCGGAAGGCGATGTTGTTGACCCTCGTCCAATCGATGTTGGCCGCGAAGCTGGATCTCTTGAAACGGATGCCTCCGTCCCGGTGGATCCAGCCCGGGTCGGTGTCCACGTGGCCGTCGGCGTCGGCGACCGTCAGGTCCCACACGTCCGCGTCGCGGTTCGAAGGGTCCTCTGTGTAGAGGTCGATCCAGATCTCCGACTCGCCCGAGAGGTCTAGGTTGGGCCCAAGCGGTGCTCCAAACTGGAACACCGTCTTCGTCGCCATGTTTCCGCTGGGCGAGTCATAAGAGATGCGGCCCATTCCGCCTCCGATGTCGATGTAGACAGGGACGTGGTCGGCGTTCGCCTCGACGGTCACGTCGGTCCACCGGATGCCGAACGCGGAGTGGTCCCGGTCGAGCCCGGAGAGCTTGCTACCGTCGTGGTCGTTCGGCCAGTCGATGACGGAGTGGTAGTCGCCGACCGTGAAGTCGTCGATCAGCGTGTACGCCGCAGCCGCCGGGGCGAGCGCCGCCAGGGCGAGCAAAGGCAGGAGGCGGGTCGTCACCCGGCCCTCCTGACAAGGGCCAACAGTCCGAGCGCTGCGGCGAGCAGGGCCGCCGCATTCGGCTCTGGCACCGTGTAGATCTTGGTGACGGTGTAAGCCATCGGGACGTCGCCGAAGTCTGGCGTGAACTTCTGCTCGAACGCGATGCGGTTGATCCGCGACCAGTCGATGGTGTTGTTGAAGCCCGTCCTCTTGAAACGGATGCCCCCAAAGCGGGAGATGAAGCCCGGGTTCGTGGAGTTGTGGCCGTCTCCGTCAGCGATGGTCACCGACCACTCGTCGGCGAGCCGGTTCGGCGGGTTTTCAGTGTACAGGTCCACCCAGATTTCCGACTCCGGCGACAGATCCAGGTTTGGGCCCCCGGGGTATCCGAATTGGAACGTCGTGTCGGTGGCGATGTCGCCGCTGGGAGAGTCGTAGGATATGCGGCCCATTCCGCCCCCCATGTCGATGTAGACCGGGACGTGGTCAGCGTTTGTATTGACAGTGACGTCCGTGGCACGGATGCCAAAAGCTGAGTGGCCCCGGTCGAGACCCGTCAGCTTGTTGCCGTCGTGGTTGTTCGGCCAATTGATGACGGAGTGGTAGTCGCCGACCTTGAAGTCGTCGATCAGCGTGTACGCCGCCGCCGCCGGGGCCAGCGCCGCCAGGGCGAGCAAAGGCAAGACTCCTCTTCGTAAACAAGACACACTGACAGTGTACGACAGCTTGAGCTGAAGCAGGACGGGGGAAGACCCGGATCTCCATCCCCAACCCCTTCCTCATGCCGCAAGCCATCGGCACGAGGAAGGGGCTCTGGAGCCCATCAGCCCGCCGCTTCCTTCTTTTTAGACATGAAGTACAGCACCGGAACGGCGAGGCGGGAGAGGAGGGTCGAGGCGATCTCGCCCGCCATGAGCGAGATGGCCAAGCCCTGGAAGATCGGGTCGAAGAGGATGACGAACGAGCCGACGATGACCGCCGCCGCAGTGAGCAGCATCGGGCGGAAGCGCGTGGCGCCCGCGTCGATGACCGCCTCCTCCAGCGGTAGGCCCTGCTTGCGCCGCAGCTCCACGAAGTCCACGAGGATGATGGAGTTGCGCACGATGATGCCCGCGCCCGCGATGAAGCCGATCATGGATGTCGCGGTGAAGAACGCCCCCATGAGCGCGTGCCCCGGCAAGATGCCGATGAGCGTGAGCGGGATGGGCGCCATGATGACGATGGGCGTCTTGAAGTCCTGGAACCACGCGACGACCAGGATGTAGATGAGCACGATGACGGCGGCAAAGGCGATGCCGAGGTCGCGGAAGACCTCGTAGGTGATGTGCCATTCGCCGTCCCACTTCATGCTGGCGTGGTTGGTGTCGTCGGGCAGGCTGGTCGTGAGCACCGGCAGGGGAACGCCATCGGGCCACTGCGTCTTCTTGATGCGGTCGTTCATCTTGAGGATCGCGTAGACGGGGCTCTCTTGGCGGCCGGTCACGTCGCCGGTGACATAGATGACGGGGAGCAGGTTCTTGTGGTAGATGCTCTTGTCGGTCGGTATTTGGACAGGATCGACGAGCGCGAGCAAGGGTACGAGCGCGCCGGACCGCGAGGTGACCGAGATGCCTTCGAGGTCCGAGATGCCGCTGCGCTGAGAACGCGGCAGACGGACAGTGACCGGCACGTCCTCGCGGGCTCCTTCGTCGTGCAAGAGCCCCGCTTGGCTGCCCGAGAGCGCGGTCTGGAGCGTCGCGTTGACGGTCTGCACGTCCACGCCGGCGAGGGCCGCTTTTTGCTGGTCCACGTCAAAGCGATAGGTGACTTGGTCGTCGTCTTGGTACCAGTCCACGTCGGTGACGCCTTCGGTGGTCGAGAAGATGTCCTTGACCTTTTGGGCGACTTCGCGACGGACCTGTTCGGTCGGACCGTAGACCTCTGAGACGAGGGTCTCGAGGACGGGCGGGCCAGGCGGCACCTCGGCGACCTTGATGCGCGCGCCCATGCTGGTCGCGATGCGGGCGAGGTCGGCACGGATGCGTTTGACGATGTCGTGGCTCTGCGCCTTGCGCTCATGCTTGGGGGCCAGGTTGACTTGGATGTCGGCCTGGTAGCTGGTGTTGCGCATGAAGTAGTGGCGCACGAGGCCGTTGAAGTTGAACGGGCTCGACGTGCCGACGTAGATCTCGTAGTCGGTGACTTCCGGCACTTTCGAGCCGTAGTCGGCCAGGGCCCGCGCAACGGCGGCGGTCTGCTCGAGGGTCGTCCCGGTCGGCATGTCCACGATCACTTGGAACTCGTTCTTATTGTCGAACGGGAGCATTTTGACCGTCACCGCTTTGAAGGCGACGAGCGACATCGCGCCGAGGAGCAGGACGATGATGAGCGTGAAGAAGCCAAAACGCGCCATGCCCGAGCGCAAGAGCGGCGTCATGACTTTGCGGTAGAGCTTGGTCAGCGTGTCCTCGGAGCCAGCCTCGTGCTTCGCTGCGTGCGCGGGGTGCTTGCCGGAGTTCTTGAGAAGGCGCACCGCCGCCCACGGCGTGACGACAAACGCGATGAGCAGCGACCAGATCATGGCTGCCGACGCGCCGACGGGGATCGGCCGCATGTACGGGCCCATGAGGCCGCCGACGAAAGCCATCGGCAAGATGGCGGCAATGACGGTGAAGGTGGCGAGGATCGTGGGATTGCCAACCTCGTCCACAGCCAGCACAGCCGTGCGGATCGTGCCCTGCTTTTCGGCGTCCGGCATACGCAGGTGTCTGACGATGTTCTCGACGACGACAATGGCGTCGTCGACCAAGATGCCGATGGAGAAGATGAGCGCGAAGAGCGTGATCCGGTTGAGGGTGTATCCGTAGAGGTAGAAGATCAGGAGGGTGAGCGCCAACGTGACCGGAATCGCGACCAGCACGACCAACGCCTCTTTCCGCCCGAGTGCCAGCGCGATGAGGATCGTGACGGACACGACCGCGATCATCATGTGCAACAAGAGGTCGCTGGACTTTTCCGCACTGGTCTCGCCGTAGTTGCGTGTCTCCGTGATCTTCACGTCGCCCGGAACGATCGTTCCTTTGAGGGTCTCGACTTTGGCCAGGACCTTGTCCACGACGTCCATGGCGTTGGTGCCACGCCGTTTCGCAACACTGATCGTGACGGCGGACTCGAGGGTGGAGTGCTTGGCCGGATCTTTGCTGGCTGGTCCATAGCCGAAGAAGACGTAGTTGGTCTGTTCTTCAGGGCCATCGGAGATCGTCGCCACATCGTCGACGTAGATGGGCTTGCCGTTCGACGATCCGACGATCACTTGCTTGACGTCACGCTCTGACTTGAAAAACTCACCGGTCTTGACGACGACCTGGTCATTGTTGCCTTCGAAGGCCCCAGCCTGAGATTTCTGGTTCGCCAAACCCAAGGCCTGAGTGAGCACGACCGGCGAAAGCCCGTAGGCAGCGAGTTTCGCGCGGTCCGGGGTGACGCGCAGTTCGCGTCGTGGCCCTCCGATGACCATGGTCTCGCTGACATCGGGGACACTCTTGATGCCCTCTTCGACCCGGGTGGCGATTTCGCGAAGAGTGAAACCGTCCAAAGTCCGGCTGTGCAGTGTTAGCGCCAGTACAGGAACGTCGTCGATCGATCGCGGCTTGATGATCGGCGTCGTCGCTCCGGGCGGGATGACGTCAAAGTGTGACTGTAGCTTTTCCCGCAGCCTGACAAACGAGCGCTCTTGGTCTTCTCCTACTTTGAACCGGACGACGGTCATCGCCTGTCCAGGACTTGAGGTGGAATAGATGTACTCGACCCCTGGAATCTCCCAAATGAGCTTCTCCATCGGCGTCGTGACCCGGCGCTCAACGTCTTTGGCAGTGGCCCCCGGCATCTGGACGAGTACGTCGGCCATGGGCACGATGATCTGCGGTTCTTCCTCTCGTGGAGTCCGCATCACTGCAAACACGCCGAGGAGGAGAGAAGCGACGATGATGAGTGGCGTCAGCTTGCTCTGGACGAACGCCATCGCCAGGCGTCCGGCGAGCCCTACCCGACCCTCGCTCATTGTCCCTCGACCTTGTTGCCGTCAGCGACTCCCTCGCGCCCTTTGATGACGATACGGTCGCCGGAGGCCAGCCCCGAAAGGACTTCGACCTGCCGATCAAACGTGTCGCCGATCGTAATGATACGGAGCCGGGCGATCCCGTCTTTGTTGACGGCGAACACATAGTTAAGGCCTTCCCGAACCCATGTCGCGTCTGAGGGGATCAAGAACCGCTTATGGCGACCGATCGGGAACCGGACTCGCCCAAACATGCCGGACTTGGCACCGCTCCCTTCGGGGACCTCGACCCGAACCAGAAAACTGTGTGTGCTGGCGTCTCCCTGAGGCACGATCTCGACGACCTTGCCATTCGTGGCCTCATCGCCCATGGCATCCAGCATCAGTTGGACTGATTCACCGACGCTGACTTTTGGGAGGACGCTCTCGGGAACGAGAGCCTCGAGTCGAAGCCCACCGCCCTCGACTTCGAGGAGCGGTACACCCGGAGCAGCCATGGCGCCCGGATCGGCGTTCCGCTTGACGACCTTTCCATCAAAGGGAGCCAACACGGTCGCGTAAGACAAGGTGACTTGCGCGGCGCGCAGCGCGGCTTTTGACTGGTTGACCTGGGCTTGGGCTGACTTGATGTCTTCCTTGCGAACCTGGGCCTCGAGCGCGGCGGCCCTGGCTTTTTGAAGCCCCGCAAGCGCTTGGCTGTGCGCGGCCTGAGCCTGGGCGACTGCTTCTCTCGCAGCTCGAATGTCCTCGGGCCGTGTTCCTTCCTCGGCGATCTTCTGGCTCTGGACTGCCGTCTCGTATTGCCCCTGCGCCAGATCGTACGCGTTTTGAGCGTAGTCCACGTCTCGTTTGGCGATGGCGCCCGAGGCATAGAGCCTCTTGGCGCGGTCGAGCTCTGTCTCGGCCAAGGTGAGTGAAGACTTCGCCCGCTCCACGGCGACTTTGGCTTGGATGCGCTCCTGGGGCCTCGGTCCCGCAAGAGCCAAGTCCAACCTGGACTGGGCAGCATTGAGGGCCGCCACGCTTTGGGTGACTTGTGCCTGAGCCTCGGCGATGCCTGCGGCCGAGGTGGATTCCTGCATCCTGGCCACGGTCTCAGCGTTGCCGACACCGACTTGGGCTGAACGCAGGTTCGCGCTGGCCACATCGACCGACGAACTCAGTTCCCTCGGATCAAGGGACACCAAGACCTGCCCGGCCCGGATAGCGTCGCCCTCCCGGACGCGAACATCGGTCACCCGTGCCATGACCTTGGAGGCCAGGATGGCATTGAACTTGGCCCGGACCGTGCCCGTTGCCTCGAAGTTCTGATCGGTGTCCTCCAGGGAAACGGTCGCTATCGTGGCTCGGACAGTCTGAGGCTCGACCATATCAGACTTCGTGTGCCCATCTGGCCGGCACCCGATTGTCGCAAAGACAAGGGCGATTGCTCCCAGTGAGGCTGAAAACCAGAGCGCCCTTGTGGCTCGTTTTGTTATGCAATTCTTCAGAGGCATCCTCATCGAACTCGTCTTCCTTTGTTTAGGAGAGAATCGTCATGTCTCGGGATTCTGAGCTCCCTGGTCGGGCGGGACTTCTTTCGCTAGGCCGCCCCGTTGGCTCCCTTTTTGCTACTCCCTGCGTCTTACTATTGTGACCGTGAACGACGGTGAGTCCCCTTGCGTGAAGGTGTGCTGCCTTGACGAGACGTTAGTCTGCCAGGGTTGTGGCCGATCGATCCAGGAGATAGCTGATTGGACGTATCTGACCGTCGAAGAGCGTCGCGCGGCGTGTGAAAGGGCGAGGGCCCGACTCACCGTGCGCAATCAACTCAGCTTGGCGATGGCCACTGCAAGTTCTGCGGCAGAAAGGCCCTGAACAGCGATTGTCTTGGCGCGAGAAGTCTCGCCGCGCACGATCTGCATCTTGGACTTGGCAATTCCGAGGGCCTTAGACAGAGTTTCGAGCACGGCCCGGTTCGCCTCGCCGTCAGTAGGCGCTGCCGTCACATAGATCCTTACTGGATCCCCTGCCTCGATCTTGGTTCGGGAGGCTCTCGGGGTGACTCGCACCTGAATCTCAACCAGTGGCTGCCTCCGTTTGCTCGACCTGAAGGACAGCATGGGTCGGCAACTGCTCGTCTATTCGAGCTTGACACTCCTGTGTCAGTGACCGGAAGCGGCGCTTGAACTCCTCGCTCTCGCGAGCCAGACGTTCGGCTTCCCACTTTAGGTTGCGGAGTGCTTCATGGGCTTCTCGCATGACTCCTTTGGCCTCCTGCCGAGCCTCCTCGACGATCAAATCCGCTTCTTTGCGCGCGAGTGCCCTGGTCTCGTCAGCCGCTTTCTGCGCCAACAGCAGGGCCGAGTTCAACGTCGCTTCCTGAGCCCTGAATCGCGCAAGCTCATCGTCAGCCACCTTCAACTGCGTCTGAAGCCTCTTCATCTCGATGATCTGGGCCTCAAGCTGTCGCGAGGCGCTCGTCAATATGCGGTCGACCGCTTCCATGCTGTATCCCCTGAACGCGCGGGGCAGTTGTGCGTGTTCAAGGTCTAAGGGTGTGACCTTTTCCAATTGTCGTACCTCCGTGTACGCTTCTTATGACGCTCGAAAGTCCATGAAGGTTTTGCCTTTTGGGGCAGGGTTCGCCAGCCTACCGGCCGAGATGGGGCCTGGTGCCCTCAATGGTCCCGTTTCAGCTTCGCGGCAGCCTTCGCACGATTGGCCTTGGCAGGGCCATCGTTTGGGTGCAGTTTGAGCATCGCGTCCCAGACTCGGACGCAGTCTTCGACATAGCCCAGGCGGTCGTAGCTATGGGCCAGGAACCGGAAGATGTTGGCGTCGGGTGGTGGTTGCCTCGAGAGGGTCGGCTCCAGCAGGGCTGGGATCTTCGCGTAGGCGTGGTGCAGGAACAGGAACTGCGCTTCGTAATAGGGCGCATCGGAATACGTGGGGTTCTGGATGGCGAACAATTTGCCGATCGACCACTCCCAGTCGTACTTCTCAACGTTTCCGTACATCCATTGAAGGTTTGAGAAGGTCTCCTCGTCGTGAGGGTCGAGAGTGACCAAGATCGTTTGGTTTTGGATGACGGCCAAGTACTCGCCGTCATGGAACCAAGCTTCGTTTTGCTGGCTCATCCGTTCTCGGGCAGAGAACAGGATGGCCGCCGTCTGACGATCCTCGGGGTTCTGCTGGGCGCCAGCCGGGAGGGTCACTAACCCTCCGATCAGGGCCGCCGACACAATGGCGCGCACCAAGACACTTCCGCTCGTCCTCACTTCTCGAGTTGCCTCCGCATCTCTTCCTGAACCAAAGACGGGTTGGCACGTCCTTCCGTTTCTCTCATTACTTTGCCGACCAGGAATCCGATCACCCCTTCCTTGCCCGAGCGAAACTGATCGACAGGCCCAGGGTTGTCTTCGATCACGCGGGCTACGGCGTCTTGGATCAATGAAGCGTCGCTGACTTGAGTCAAGCCCCTTTGCTCGACAAGACGGCTTGGCATGGCACCCGTCGCAAAGGCCTCACCCAAAAGCTGCTTCGCTACCTTGCTGTTGACCGTCCCGTTCAAAATGAGGCGCGAAATGTCCGCAAGGTGGGCTGGCGTGACGAGGCTCGCAGTACTGTCGTCTTCTTGTGCGTCACGCCGGGCCCGTTGCCCGGACTCGTTCAGCAACTTCGCGAAGTCCGCGTTCATCCAGTTGCAGACGACTTGGGCATCTCCGCCCAGGCGGACACTTTCCTCGAAGAACTCAGCCCAGTCCCTGTCCGAGACCAGGAGCCCAGAGTGCTCTGCGTTCAGCCCGAACTGCCGCTGAAACCGCTCCTGCATGGCGAGGGGCAGTTCCGGCAGTTCCGAACGTTGTCGTTCGACCCAGTCTTTTTCAAAGTGCATCGGAGCGAGATCAGGACAAGCGAAGTATCGGTAGTCCTGTTCGCTCTCTTTCGTCCTCATGACAAAGCTGGTTTGGGTGGACTCGTTCCAGCCCCGCGTCTCCTGGACGACCCGTTCGCCTCGGTCCAGAACGGCCGACTGGCGTGCGACCTCAAAGAGGACACCTTGGTGGACGGCCCGAAAGCTGTTCAGGTTTTTGAGCTCCGTCTTGACGCCGTGGCGGTCGGAACCCTCCGGCCGGATTGAGATGTTTGGCTCGCAGCGGAGGCTCCCTTCTTCCATCTTGCCGTCGCAGACCCCAAGCCAGACGAGGATCGACCGTAACTGGACCAGGTAGTCACGGGCTTCGTCAGCGCTCTCGATGTCGGGGGGAAACTCTGTCACGATCTCCATCAGCGGCACGCCTGCGCGGTTGAAGTCGACTCCACTTCCGCCACTGGGCAAGTGCATCAGCTTGCCTGTGTCCTCTTCCAAGTGGACGCGACGGATAGCGATCCGCTTCGTCCCGCCCCCCTTCACGGGAATCCCAAGCCAACCTTGGTAACCGATCGGGTTCGTTTCGCCGTACTGACTCACCTGATACCCCTTCGGCAAGTCTGGGTAGAAGTAGTTCTTGCGGTGAAACACGCTGTCGTACGCGATCTGGCAGTTGAGAGCGAGGGCAGTCCGGACCACCATCTCCACCGCAGCCCTGTTCGGGACCGGCAAAGCGCCCGGCAATCCAAGACAGACTGGGCAGACTCGAGTGTTCGGCTCTCCTCCGAACGCTACAGGACACCGGCAGAACATCTTGCTGCGCGTTTTGAGTTCGGCATGAACCTCCATCCCAACGCTGGGCAGATACCGGACCATGGGCTGCGATTGTACCGCTGAGGTTGTGATTGCCGGATCCTTAAGGCGACCCCTGACCTTCGAAGTAGCCCGTGCATTTCCATCAGAACCTCATAATGTGAACAAAAGGTTATGGTGTTGCAGCCGTGCCGCACATCACGAGGCGAACGATCGTGTGTGGACAAACTTGAGTACGAGACACGGGGTTTTGCACAGGATTATTCACACCTTCCCGTACTCTGGGACACCCCTGGGAGGGGCCAGCATTCATGAAAAAAGCGTGGACTTTGATTCTGAATGAGGGCAGGGCCAAGACTCTGAGTACTCGACTCAGGAACCTTTCTTCTTAGACTTCGGAGCCGGGGTTGGTGCCGGAGCCTCGTCCACAAAGGTCGCATGTTGGTTGAGGAACTCTACGACTTTTGCATGCATGGTCCGGAAGAAGATCTCGTTGCGGATCGAGCCACCAAACTTCTTTGCGAACTTGGACAACTGCTCTTGGGGCACCTGGTTCTCGTTGGCGATCTCCATGAAATGTCGGTTGGCGTCGTCGTTGCTGATCTTCATTCCCTCCTTTTGGAAGATATGCTCGATCAGCACGGCCCGCTCGACGTGGACTTTCGCCTCGGCCTGCTGTGCTGCGACCAGTTCGTCGATGGTCATCCCGTTTTCCTTGGCATAGTCCTCCAAGGTTCGCTGTTTCGATCCTTGTTCGTAGGCCATCTCCTGCAACCGCTGCGCTGCCACCTGCTCCCATGTCGTGTCCGGTACCTGGACTTGACTGACTTTGAGCAACTGGTCGAACAACTGCTCGTTGACCATTTCTTGAACGATCTGCTCTTTGGCTCGCCGAATCCCCTCGCGCACTCGGTTCCGCAGGTCTTCCACGTCTGAAGCCTTGAGCGACTGTGCGAACTCGTCGTCCAGTTTCGGCGCCTGGGTCGTGCTGACCGACCGGACCGTCACCGTCGCTTCGAAGCTCTTGTGGGCCCAGTCCTTTTCCTGGAAGGTCCCTGGAAACTCGAGGGCCACATGCTTGATCTCTTCGGCCGACATGGTCATCAGAGCTTTGTCGAGGTCAGGAAACGTCTGGCCAGCAATGACCATGAACGTCTTACCTTCGCCCTCTTCGCCGTCCGGGCGAATGTTGACGACGGCCATGTCGCCTTCCTGGATCCCTCGCCCCGTCACTGCTTCCCGCTTGCCGCGCCGACCTCGGATCTCCTCGATCTGCTGCTCGACTTCCTCTTCTGTCACATCAATGGGAGGCCGCGTCGCGGTGAGTCCCTTGTACTCTCCCAAGGTGACAACGGGAGGCAACGGCACTTTGGCCGTGAACTCACAGACCGATGTGTCCCTCTCGAACTTCGTCAGGTTGACCGCCGGAGTATTGTCGGGCTTGAGGTCCTCTTGGTCCATCGCTTTCTTGAGGACTGTCTTGACGATCTCCTCCGCGGCTGAACGTGCCAGCTCTGACGGGTCGATCATCTTCTCGATCACAGCTTTCGGGGCTGTACCGGGCCGGAAGCCAGGCACCTTGATCCGCTTGGCGAATTCCTTGGCGGCCCTACTGAATCCCTGCTCGACCTGCTCGGGTGAGCAGACGATTTCCAGTTGGACGGTGCAAGGGTTCAGGTCGGTGCGCTTGACCTGCATGTCGGCGGGCGCGGAGGTGCTCATGGGCGAAGGCGGATTGTACCTGGATGGGCCTCCCGTACCACCATCCAGAGCGTGCGCGGCTGGGACCCGTCAAATTCACCGACCCAGCGTGCGCTGCACCTGTGGGGTCACGCCGCCAGCATTGGCGTCTTCCAGGCCTTGGGCACCTCGGACAAAAGATCGTGCAGTGCTTCAGACAGCGTGGGGAATCGAAACTCGAAACCGCGGCCGCATGCGATGGCAGGCACGGCCCGGGTACCGCCAAGCATCATGACTTTCTCCCATCCCATGGCGTCACAGACCGCCATGGCCAGTCCTGACGGCAATCCTGGGGCTCCAGGCCGGCCAACAGCCGACCGCAGTTCACGCATGAATTCAGCGTTTGTGACCGGATTGGGCGCGGTGGCATTGACCGCACCCAAGACGTCGGACGTGACGCACCAAGCGAACAGGCGCGCCAAGTCTCTCTCGTGGATCCAAGGCATATACTGGCGCCCACTTCCGATGGGGCCGCCCATGAAGGCCCTTGCCAGAAGCGAAAGCCGCTTCAGGGCTTCGCTATCTCGGCCGAGCACGAGGCCGATGCGAAGCTTGACCCTTCGGGTGCCAGGCGTCTCGGCTTTGTCCACCTCGGACTCCCAGTCGCGACACAGCTGGCCCAGGTAATCGTCCGAAGCAGGTGAAGCCTCGCTGACCTCCTTGCCCCCGGTGTCGCCATACCATCCTGTCGCGCTGGCGTTCACCCAGGTCCGGGCTGGGTCAGTGCTGGCAGCAATGGCCGCTCCGATGAGGCAGGTGGGGCCAAGCCTCGACTCCCGAATCCTGGCACGGGCTGCCGGGGACCACCGCTGAAGCAAGCGCTCTCCGCACAGGTTCACCACAGCTTCCGCTCCATCGATCTCACGGTACCAACTCTCCGACGGCGATGCCGCGTCCCAGGCGACGACGCGTGCGCCCGGAACAGGTCGGTTAGTCCGAGAAAGGACGACCACTTCGTACCCTTCGAGAGAAAACTCCGTGACGAGCGCCTGGCCAATGTAGCCCGATCCACCTGCAATAACGATCCTTGCCATGTCGAGATCCTGGGAATTATGGTCGGTCAGTGAGCCTCATGGACGTCACCCCGAAAATTGCGGCCTTACGGTCCAATCCTGGGTGATCTGCTGGTTCAGGGCTTCAGTCCTCGGCCATCCACTGGGCCATCAAGCCCTGTTCGACGCCCAGTGCCTGCAAAATCCTCGCCACAACGGAATCAGCAAGCTCCTCAAGCGATTGCGGCTTGTGGTACCAGGCCGGACTTGCGGGCAGAACGGTCGCACCCGCTTCCGCCAACAGGGTCAGATTGCGCAACATGACCAGGCTCCAAGGCATCTCTCGTGGGACGACGATCAAGGGCCGCTTCTCTTTCAGGCAAACGTCGGCACAGCGAGTCATCAGATCATCACTCACCCCGTTAGCTATCCTCCCTACCGTCCCCATTGAGCAGGGAACGATCACCATTCCATCGTGGCGAAAGGAGCCGCTGGCTGGAGGGGTGAAATAGTCTTTGTCGTCGAGAAGGTGGATGCTGGTGGACCGGCAGCCGAGCCAGGTGTCGGTTCGAAAATCCGTTTTGTCCGGGGCGACGCCGAGTTCGGTCTGAGCCACGTCAACTGCGTTGCTGCTCAAGACGAGGAAGACATCGGTGAAAAGAGAAGCGGCCTGCCGAAGAAAGCGCTGCGCATAAATCGCGCCGCTAGCACCCGTGACTCCGACCACAAGTTTTCCCGTCGCCACGTCGAGTAGTCTACGTCAACTTGGTCATCGAGTCTGAGCCTCCGACGATGCAGACCCCTGCCAAGGGAGCGAGGGTCCAGGCCATCGGCCTCTGGATTGCTCTGTCGTTGGCTTTAGTCGTCCGCGTGTGGTGGTTGCTCACTGTCGACACCCAACCGGTCACGGATTTCAACTGGTACTTCGAGCGCGCCCTTTCGATAGCACATGGAAACGGATACGCGGTGAACGGTGCCTTCACCGCCTATTGGCCGGTCGGCTATCCAGCCGTCCTGGCCGTTTGGTTCCAGCTTTTTGGGGCGTCGGTGCTGCTCGGAAAGATCCTTAACACGGCCCTGACTTTGGGCTCAATAGGGTTGTCCTGGACTTTGGCGTCAAGGCTCTTCAAGGACGACCGTATCGCGACCGTCACGGCCCTGATCCTTGCCATCCATCCGGCTTTTGTGGCTTACTCCGGAATCCTGGCATCGGAACCGCTGTACACGGTCTTGATGCTCTCCGGCACCCTTCTCTGCTGGATGAAATGGCCCCTCCGTGGACACTGGCCCTGGATGGCCGGACTGCTGTTCGGCCTGAACACCCTTGTCCGGCCTCAGGCTGTTCTGATCCCAGCCCTCGTGATGGCCTGCGCTTGGCTGAGGGGCAGGAAGACAGAGCCGGGCGGATTCAGGTCTGCCATCGCGTTAGGAACGCTCTATCTCGCTCTTCTCCTGTGTCTTGTGCCGTGGACTGTTCGAAATCTCGGAACGTTCCACCGGCCCGTGTTCGTCAGCACCAACGGGGGCGACAACCTTCTGATCGGGAACAACCCGCTGGCTCGAGGAACTTACCGGAACCCTGACACCTTGGGACACGATTTTCGCGGCCTCTCGGAGCCTGACCGTGACCGAGCCGCAACTCGGCTCGCCATGGACTATTTGCGGACTCACTTGGGCGAGACCATTGCCCGTTGGCCCTCCAAGCTCGCAGGCACTTTTCTCAGTGGCACGGACGCCCCCTACTGGGCGTTCCAGACGACCCGGGGCGTCTTGAAAGTACCGGGAATGGGTGCCGACAAGGCGCTTTTCCTCGGTTTTAGAGCCTATTCCCGGGCGGCTACGGGAGTCCTCCTTTGGGGCGCCATCGCCGGACTGGTCGCCTGCTGGATCTTCCGCCGAGAAGTTCCAATGCTGGGTGTTGTCCTGACGCTGTACTCAGCCTTGCTTTCCGTCGTGTTCTTCGGCAATCCGCGGTTTGCATTCCCGGTTCTCCCCTTCTTGTCGATGCACTTTGCTCAAGGGCTGACCGCCCTATGGGACCGCTTAAATGCAGGAAGGCCGGAAAGACACTCGGCCTCCGACCCCCCTGCCCCCTAACCCAGCCCCTTTTCAAACCTGGAGCGCCCTCACTGCTGAGTGGCGAAGTTGGTGAAGTAGACCTTGAGCACCGGCCCAGTTTGGGAGTCCCACGTGTCGTCCACAACCTCGGCTGGAATCTCCTTGCCTTTCTCGTCCTTCTTGGCGGAGTGATCCTCCTTGCCTTTGCCGTCCTTGGCTTTGTCCTTCTCGGGTTCAAGGCTCTCGACTGCCTTGTTGACAGCTTCAGCAATCTCCCTCTTGAGTTCCGACTTCCCTTCCGGAGACGAGACTTCGTTCAGACTCTTGCTGCTGAGAACAGAGATCACTGCGTCCCTGACTGGAGCCGGTGGCTCGGCTTTCCCCTCGCCTTTGGGCGCATCGGCTTCGAGTTTGCCTGTCTTTGACAACTGAACCGAGACTTCGGCCTTGAGGAACGTCCGACCGTCGTTCAGGTTGACAAGAAACTCCCCGAGCGGGACGATCTCGCCCAGTTCCAGTTTCGGGGGCTCCTTCTTCGCATTGCCCCCACCGAGCTTCATGCCGAAGAATCCGCCAGCTCCCAACATGGCCACTAGTGCCAAGATCACCGGAAGCTTGCCTTTCTTCTTCTTCTCACCCTCGGGAGCCGCCTTTGCTTCAGCCATGACGCACGATCACCACTCCATTTGTTCCGCATTTGGGCGGGGATTTCACATGCGCTTCTGACGGTCCTTCGGACGTCACTTCCCACAGAGCACCAAAGCGGCGGAAGTTAGTCCGGCGCCTGGACCGGCCGTCTGCTCCAACGCCTTGGCTGGATTCCGTGTCAAACTACTCCCTCAATGGGCAAGATCGCCGAACTTGAAAAGGTCGTGCAAGAGGCGATCCGGACAGCCGGCACGACGGCCGCTTGCCGAGAAGTCGAGCTCAAGTATCTTGGCAAGAGTGGCGAACTGACTGGACTGATGCGTGGCATCGGGCAGCTGCCTCCAGAGGAGCGGCCCAAGTTCGGGGCTGCGCTGAACGAGACCCGTGACCGTCTCCAGTCGCTTCTCGATGCCCGCATCGCCGACCTCAAAGAGATGGAGCGTTCGGCGCAGTACGAGGCCGAGCGGATCGACGTCACCATGCCCGGTCAATCCCCCCGCTCTGGCCGTGAACACATCCTCCAGCAGACGTTCAACAAGATCAAACAGACCATGGGCTCGCTTGGTTTTGTTTATTATGATGGGCCTGAACTTGAACACTTCAAATACAATTTTGATGCACTGAACTACCCGCCGGATCATCCTGCTATGGATGAACAGGACACGTTCTACGTTACGGACAATCTCGTCATGCGCACTCAAGGCACGGCGGTACAGGGCCGCGTCTTCGAGACCGTCAAGCCCCCGTTCCGGTACTTCACTGTTGGGAGGACGTACCGCAACGAAGCTGTGGACCGAACCCATGGCCACACGTTTCACCAGATTGACGTGTTCATGGTTGACGAAGGCATCTCGATGGCACACCTCAAGGGAACGTTGGGCCTGTTCGCCCGGGCCATGCTCGGTGACGAAGTGCGTGTCCGGTTCAGACCTGATTTCTTCCCGTTCGTCGAACCCGGCGTGGACTATGCGATCTCGACACCCAAGCTTTTTGGCGGCAAGTGGGTCGAGTTGGGTGGTGCAGGGTTGATACACCCCAACATCCTCGAGCGCCACGGCATCGACACTGAGAAGTACTCCGGCTTCGCCTTCGGACTGGGTGTCGAACGGATTCCGATGATGGCTTACGGAGTCGATGACCTACGTTACTTCCTGGAAAACGACTTCAGATTCCTTGAGCAGTTCGCTTAGGACGACAACCCCGTTGACCAGGACGCGCGAGGGAACGCACCCTTCCGGTCTTGGCGTCGCACTGTTTCGCTTGTCGGCCCGGAACCCTGAAAGCCGGACTGCCTGTGATCCAGGGGCTCCGGTAAACTCACCCCTTCCATGAAGCTGACCGAGTCGATGATCCGTGACTTAGTCACGACCAGCAAGTCCGCCGAGGAGATCGCGGACTTGTTGACCATGACCGGGTTCGAGCTCGAAGAAATAACGGTCGTTGAAGGTGAGAAGGTCTTGGACATCAACGTCATGGCCAACCGAGGCGATGGCGCGTCTTCGATCGGCCTCGCTCGCGAGATCCTCGCCAAGGACGTTGGTTCAACGCCTACCGAGCTCACCCAGAAGCTTCAAGCGGGGAACGTTGCCGGAGACGAAGGAAACGAAGCCGTTTCCAGGCTCGCGAAGGTCGCAATTGAGACGGAGTACTGCACACGATACGCTTGCAGGGTCTTCGAGGGCCTCACTAACGGTCCCTCCCCCGATTGGGTCCAAGAGCGTCTGCGCAAGATCGGTCAGCGCCCAATCTCATTGCTCGTCGACCTGACGAACTATGTGATGTTCGAGACGGGACAGCCGCTCCATGCCTTTGACCTCGACCGGATTAAAGGCAGCCAGATCATCGTCCGGTCGGCTCACGACGGCGAACCGATGACGACGCTCGACGGCAAGGAGCACAAGCTCAAGTCCGGCCAGATGATGATCTGTGATGCCGAGCGGCCCGTAGCGGTTGCCGGAGTCATGGGTGGATCTGACACCGAGGTCAGTCATTCGACGACCCGATGTCTGCTCGAGTCCGCCCATTTTGACCATCGCTCTGTACGCAAGACCCGCAAAGAGCTCGGGCTCCAGACCGATGCGAGCTATCGATTTGAGCGTTATTGCGACCCGGAAGGGGTCGTTCGGGCGCTCAACCGCTTTGCCGACCTGCTTCGTGCGGCAGGCGGGCCCGATCCCGTGCCCGGTGTGATCGACTGCTATCCCGTCAAGCCTGTGCGAGACACCGTCACAGTCCGGCGGGAACGAGTCTGCCATCTACTGGGAATGGACGTCTCGTCCGATGAGATAGAACGCTATCTTAAGTTACTAGGCAATAGACTTGAACGAAGCGGCGACACGTTTCGAGTCACTCCGCCCACATGGCGCATCGACCTCGTGCGGGAAGACGACTATGTCGAGGAAGTCGGGCGCGTCCACGGATATGAAAAGATCCCTGAAGCTGCCCCGATCGGAAGCACGCCTGTGGGAGGTGCCCATGGGCTCGAAGCGATGGCGGACCGAGTTCGAGAAGAAGCACTCCGGTGTGGGTTCAGCCAGATGTGGAGCCACTCGTTGCGCGAACTCCATCCTCTGGACAGGCGCACAGGGCGCGTACAGGTCCGCTCTGCTCCATCACCTGAGATCGCTAACTTGCGGAACAGTCTCTTGCCTTGCCTATCGGACGCTGCACTCAGGAACGGCGGCAAAGACCTCCACATATACGAGACGGGCAAGGTGTTTGAAGCAGGAAGAGAGTCGCTTCAATTGGCACTGCTTTCGACCGGATCGCTCGATGGCCTGCACTGGAACCAAAGCTCGTCCGAACGGGCCGATTTCTTCAGCATGAAAGGTACCGTCGAGGCATTAGCTCGGGCAGCCAGCGCTTGCGTGGAGGTCGGACCGCTGCAACCCGTGGACCCGCGGTTTCATCCCACCAGGCAAGCAGCAATTGGGGACGTCGGAGTGTTCGGCCAAATCCACCCGGCCATAGCCGAAGAGACTGGGTTGCCTCAAGAGACTTTTTTGGCCGAGATCGATCTAGATGATCTGTACAAGAAGAGATCAGAAAGTTTGCACTTTCGGGCAGTGCATCGCCATCCAGCAGCCCGAAGGGACATTGCCGTCGTGTTGGACAAGACGGTTCTCTACCGCGATGTTGAGCGCGCCATCCAAAGTGCTTGTGGCGATGCGCTCGAGCGGCAGTGGCTGTTTGACGTCTACGAAGGCAAGGGCATAGAGCCGGGACACCACAGCCTAGCCATAGCGCTCCAGTTCCGCAAGGCCGGGAATTTCACAGACGAGGAAGCGAACCAGGTGCGGGACGCCGTCGTTGCGGCGCTTGCAGAGCTGGGAGCGAGACTGCGCTAGCGAATCCACGAAGCGAGGCTGCCGCGAGCCCGACTACGAACACGGCCCTCATCGCTGATGGCCAGTAGTGATAGTGCCCGAATGGCTGAAGCCAGGCCATCGGCAGGAACGTCAAGGTCGCCAAAGCGAAGAACGACACGATCGGCGCCCACAAAACGTCTCGCCGGACTTGCCACCAGGTCGTTATGTTGCCGACCGAGACGGCTATCTGCGCCCAAGGGGTGATGGTCAACCATAGGATCCAAGGGTCGGGAACGGTCAGGGCCGCACCAAGCTCTCGAAGCCAGTTCCAGGCAGGAATCAGGTAGTCGGCCAAGGCCACGACCACGCCCGAGCCGTGGCGGAACTGCTGCAGTTGGTAACCGGAGGGAACCGACGGAACGAGGCTCAAGCGTAGCGCCGCATAGAGCATAAAGACGGCCCAGAAAACCCAGTGGTGCTTCCACCGCGGCGTCCTGTCCTGCCAGCGGAACAGCAGCGCCAACCCAAGCAAAGCAAGCGGAAGCATCACAGCTTGCTCGTAGGCCCCCAAAGCGAACACCTCGGCGATCACGGCTGCGACGAGCCATAACCACGCCGACGATCGGGCCCTTTCCGTCACAACTTCCGTGCCTTTGGTCGCAGGTAGGTCGGTCGGTGACGCCTTTCGCTTCAAGCGGGGAGCTGACAAGCGCTCGTAGCGGGCGTAGGAGGCCATGGATGTGAGAGCGAACACCAGCATCGTTGAGGCCGTCCGCCCTGGCAGCCACGACACGATTCTTGAGTCGAAGGCCATCGTAGGCTCCCAAAGTTGACTCAAGAACGCCAGACCGAGCGCGCCGATCAACACAGTCGCCTTGCCACCCCTAAAGAATCCGATCAGAGAAAGCCCAGCCAAGAAGGTCGTCAAGGCTTCGAGTGGCGCGAGCAGGATTCCCCCCAAGTGCCAGAGCCCAAACAAACCAGAACTCACGCCTGCGATCCAAGGCACTCCCACTGATTCTCGAACGAGCCAGAAAAGGAGGAGGACACACGCCATGGCCAGGAGGGCGTTCGTAAGCCCGAATCCAGCCGCATCGCCCGGGTGCAGCCACTGATCCAATTCAAAGGTCAATGTTGAGACTGGGCGATAGAAGTGGTTTTGGAGGGGCCAGTCCCCAGCAAACCACGACAGTGGCGCGTGACGCGCACGAAGGGCTTGGATGAGGACGCTGGTGTCGCTGTCCAGGAGTAAGGAGGGATCAGTACACCTGTGTGCGCAGATGCCGAGGCACGCCAGAACGGGCAGCAGGAACCAGGGCAGCCACCTCCTCACGCCCGGATTCTGACACTCCGCCGATCGCCACCGAAGGCCGAGAGCTTTTCTGGCCGCGTTATACTGAACCAAGCACCATGGTCGTTCCTGCACTCATCGCCTTGTCGACAACGCTCTGCCAGACTTTGCAGAAGGGCTCAACCCTTTCGATCACACAGATGGTTGGCAAGCCCGTTCCCGATTTCGAGATGACCACGGTCGACGGCAAGAAGATCTCCAAGAAGACCCTGAAGGGCAAGCCATTCGTGATCGACTTCTGGGCGACGTGGTGCGGCCCATGCAAGAAGTTGTCGACGGTCATGCAGGAACTCCATGACGAGTTGGGTCCCAAAGGACTGACCCTCATCGGCGCAGACGGCTTCGAGGACACAAAGGGGCCCGGACCGGCGAGCGATTATGCGAAAGAGCACGTGTACACCTACACGTTCACCCACTCGAACGATGGCCTCATGTCGCTATGGTCGGTGACCGCCCTGCCCACGATCGTGTTTGTGGCTAGGGACGGGCAGATCACCCGAGTCCAAGTGGGTTACGGTGATCAGTTGAAACCTGGCATCAAGAAGTCAGCCGCTGAACTGGTGACGGGCCGGTAATAAAAGACTTCGCCGGCCCGTCCACAAACACGAGGGCCGGCGAGAGGTCTCACTTCTTGATGCGCACCCTGTCCGGTGGCTGTTGCGGCCACACCACGGGGTTCTTCTTCAGGGTGTCCAACATCGTCTTGACCGCCACATCGAGTTGCGGATCGCGACCCTCCACCCAAGCGTTCGGGTCCGAAGGCACGTCGATGTCAGGAGACACACCCGCGCCCTCGATGACCCAACCCTTTCCAGGAACAAACATCCCGTAGTCCGGCACATCGACTTCGCCACCATCGGCCAGCGGCCAACCTGGCGACGAGCCGACCTCGCCGCCCATGGTCCGGCGACCGATCAGTGGGCCAATCTTGAGGTCTTGGAAACGATGAGGGAACTCCTCGCCGCACGAAATGCTGAACTCGTTGATCAAACAGCATTTCGGGCCGATGAACGCGTCACTCTGACGACCCCAAGGTTCCCGGCTGTTGCGCATATTGAAGTAGCCCGTCACCTTCTCGCTGAGGATGGTGTTGATGAAGTTCTGGATGTAGCCGCCGTTGTTGTAGCGGTCATCGATGATCAGCGCCTCCTTGTTGCGTTGAGGGAAGTACTGCTTGGCAAAGTCCTCCATGTCGTTGTCACCCATAGCAGCGAGGTGGAGGTACCCAACGCGGCCCCCACTGGCTTTGTCCACATACGCGCGGTTGTTCGCCACCCACTCGACGTAGCGCATGCGCGAGTCGTCGGCCACTGGCTTCACGAACACAGTTTTGGCGCCGTCCAAGCTCGCCTTGTCGTTCACCGTCACGGAAACGACTTGCCCTGCTCTGCCGAGAAGAAGGTCATAGACTTGGATCTCACTCGAGACGTCCTCGCCGCCGACTTTCAACAAATACTCCCCGTCTTTGAATCCAAACTGTGGATCGGCCAGAGGCGACCGTTCGCTCGGCTGGAATCCGTCGCCACGAACGATGTGCGCGATCTTCAGGTGGTCTCCATCGGCAACGAGGTCGATGCCGAGGAAGGCCGGCGGCACTTTGGGCTTGATGTTCCGGATGTCACCCGGCATCAAGTACTGGTGTGAGGAACCCAGTTCGCCTTGCAGCCACCGGATCAGTTCGTCCAGTTCGCTTCTGCTGCGGACGCTGGGAAGCATAGCTGCGTACTTCGCACCCACGGCTTGCCAGTCGGCCCCGTTCATGTTCGGGATGTAGAAGTAGTCGCGGAGGAGCCGCCACGCATCCCAGTAGATCTGGTGCCATTCTGCCACTGGTTGGATCTCAAGTTTGAGGCCGCCAAAGGACACTGTTCCGGCAGTCGGCGGAAGGTCGGCTCCATTCGAGTCGACAACACGGAGTGTGCGCCGTCCTCCGATGAGCAACTTCGAACCGTCCTTGCTCACGTCCATGATGCCGCCCGCCGTCAAGGTGCCTCCTTTCTTGCCTGAAAGATCGTAGAAAGTAATCTGGCGGCCGCTGCCGAGCAGGATCCGGTCCTTGACCATCACAATCTGCTGGTAGGCGTCGGGTTCGACGGGGACAGCGATGCGCCGACCATAAAGGCCTTCCAGATCGATCTTGAAAGGTGCGTCCTTCTTCTCTTCGGCGGGCTTGGCTTCTCCCTCGACGGGGTCTGAGATCGTGAACGGGCTCTTCGTGTCCGCCTGAAGCGGGATCACGTACGCCGTCACGGGTCTAGCAAAGTCGAGCTGGTTGAGGATCGGGTCGTGGCTGGCAGACAGAACACGGCCACTGAGGAAAGCCAGCCACTTGCCGTCGGTACTGAATGCGGAAGCAGTGTCATCCGCCGTGCCGTCGCTGACTTGAATCTTGCGTCCCGTTTCCAACTCATACAGTTGGATGGCCGAGACCGTCGTGTGCTCGATGCTTTCGGAAAAGGTCACCCACTTGGAATCCGGCGAGAAGCTGGGGGCAGGTCCCGTCCAATCGGCCGTCAGGTGGGCCATCTCTTTGTCCTCGCCAGTCGCCACGTTGACGACGCCCAAGCGCATGCGTGAATCGTAATAGACGATCCACTTCGCGTCTGGAGACCATTTCAGCGACTTGATTTGGCGCTGCCCAGTCGTGAGAGCCTTGGCATTGCTGCCGTCCGCGTCCGAGATCCATATCTGCTGTTCACCACTTTGGTCGCAGACGTAGGCGACTTTCTTGGCATCGGGAGACATCTCGGGAAGCTGGAAGCGGACTCCCGCCTGAGCCTTCCAGAGACGGGCCTCGCCCTCTCCGACCGGCAGACTCACAATCTGACCGCGCGTCTCGACCAGCACGCGCTTCGCGGTTGGCGAGAGGCTCGCTGCAGCCATATAGTCCTGCGAGTCGACCTGGTACGTGCGGGTGTGGATCAAATCGCTTTGGAGATCGAACGAGACCGTGGCCGCTTTGCTTGTCGCTGGGTCGAAGAGCTCGACGTCCCGACCCTTCTCGTAAATGACTCGATGGCCATCGGTTGAAAGCTCACGGACTTCGACGTCGTACGGCCCGGCTTCTGTCTTGACTTTTCCACCAGACGGTGAGACCGACATCAGTGTCCAGTGGCCGTCTCTCTCATTGGCGAAGTAGATCCTTTCCCCGCACCAGACGGGGTACTCGTTCGTCCCGTCGACGTTGGTGATTTGCGTGAACTTTCCGTCCTTGTGCACCCACACTTGGTTGGCCATGCCGCCAATGTAATAGAACCACGCGGAGTACCACCTGGCGAACCGCGTGAAACAGTAAGTGTCACGGTCAGGGCCAAACCACACGTGGCTAGCGAACTCGAGGGGAATGCGCTCGAAGACGCCCTTGCCAATCGGGGCTGTCCAATACTCGTAGCTGGTCGGAGTGCCCGCTTTCCGGAAGACAACGGACTTTCCGTCCGGTGTCCAACCAGTCACCGCGCGATAGTTCATCGCGTAGGTGATCCGCTTGGGAGCCCCTCCCGTGGTGGGCATCACGTAGGCGCCGCGGATGCCGTCGTACTCGCCATTGAAGGCGATCATCGTCCCGTCAGGACTGAAAGCGGGAAAGTCCTCTAACCCGGCATCGGAAGTGATGCGGTCGGCATGCCCCGACTTGAGGTCGCCCAACCACAGGTCACCTTCACAACTGAAGACCACCTGGTCACCGTGGACGTCTGGATAACGGAGGAACGGTTTTCCTGTCGGCTGAGCGATCAGGGCGAGTAGAACGGGTAACGCCGTCATGTGAGTGCCGCTGGTTTACCCTGTCGGAAACTTGTCGGCAAGTCCCATCGCTCCTCAACACTTACATCGCGACCAGTGCGACGGGCACGACGGAACTTTCGGCGGCCCGAAACAGTAAACTCCGCGATATGCGGCATCAGGTTTTGCTTGCTCTTCTGGCTGTCGGTGTTATGGTCTCAGGATGTTCGAGCTCCAGTAGCAGTCCCAGCGACGGCAGTTCCACTCCGAATACAACGACATCGACCGCTCCAGGCAATGGCAGCACCACGACTGTGGACTTTGTCAAAGACGTCCAACCGGTGATTCAAGAGTACTGCGTCGGTTGTCATTCCGGCGGGAACCCTGCAGGTGGCGTCGACATGTCGATCCTCAAGACGAACGACGACGCCAAGGCGAACAAAGCGATGCTCTCGAAGATGGAGATCATGGTGGAAGGTGGCAAGATGCCTCCGCGCCGCGGCAAGCCGCTGCCAGACGACGTGAAGACCAAACTCATCGGGCAGTTGAAGTCCCTCGGATCCTAGGCACGACGAGATCGGTCTTGCGGCTCCTTCCGCGTTTCACCTGGACTCGCGGAGGGAGCTATTCCCGTTGGAGTGCCTGCTGCCCTACCCCCTACTGCGAATTTGTTACCTTTTCTCAAGTTCCAGTTGAACCGCCGAACACCCGGGGCGTCTCTGCGCAAAAGGAGGACTCTCTAATCTTGAAAAGACTCTTAGTGATTGCTATCCTGGCGCTTGCCGTTGGCGGCCAAGCCCAGAACAACGGAGGCGGCGGCAGGCAAGGCTTTGGTCGGAACAACACGGCCAGCATGACGGGCTTGCTCAATCGGCCCGATGTCGAGAAAGAACTCAAACTGACAGACGACCAGAAATCGAAGCTCCAGGCCCTCAGTCCTGCGCGAGGGAACCGCGGTAACCGCGGGACAGGTGGCGGTGCAGCCGGAACGGGTGGAGGTGGAAACGCGGGCGGCGGTGCGGCCGGTGGCGGAAACGCTGGAGGCGGCGGCGGCCAGAACCGCGGAACGAGGTCGGGCGCGGGTGGATTTGACCCGGCTCAAGCTCAGCAGCGCATGATGGAGAGGGAAAAGCAATACCTCGACATTTTGACCGCCGACCAAGCCAAGAGGCTCAAAGAACTCTACGTCCAGCGGGCGGGCAACCGTGTCCTGCTCCGCGAAGACTTCCAGAAAGACCTCGGGCTCACTGACGACCAGAAAGCAAAAGTGGCCGATCTTCAAGCTAAGCAACGCGAAGCGCAGCAAGCGTTGATGGAGAAGGTCCGAAACCAGGAGATCGACCGCACCGAAGTGGGCGGGATCATGACCAAGAACGACAAGATCCTGAGTGATGAACTTGGCAAGATCTTGACGACGGATCAAGCAGCGAAGCTCAAGTCAATGGCTGGAGCTCCATTCAAGTTCGACGAAGACGCGGGCTAGGTCGGGGAGGATTCAGGCAGAAGGACGCCGACTTCTGGTTGGCGTCCTTCTGATCTTGAACGCCCCGTCGCCGGATATCGCCGACCCAGCGGTAGACTCACCTCATGTGCCGCGCAAGAACGGCTGGTTCCGTGCTCACAGCCGTAGTTTTATGCTTGTCGGGTCTGGCACTCGCGTCCGTCACGTCTGTCCAGACTAAAGACCACTACGACGAAAAGCCGGTCAAGCCTCCGCGAGGCGCCCTTGTGCTTTTTGACGGTAAAGACACGTCGTCCTGGATGCAACGCGGGTCCAATGAACCTTGCCAATGGACGATCGAGGACGGTGCCCTCGTCGTCAAGCCGGGCGCCACCGACCTCATCACCAAGCAGGACTTCGGCGATTACAGACTTCATGTGGAGTTCTGGTTGCCGCTCATGTCCGATCAGACGAGCCAGGGCCGGGCGAACAGCGGCGTTTATAACCAGGGACGCTATGAGGTCCAGATCCTGGACAGCTACCAAAACCCGACCTATGAGTTTGGAGGGTGTGGAGCGATCTATGAACAGAAGGATCCGGACCAGATCGCGATCAAGCCGCCGGAGCACTGGAACGAATACGACATCACATTCCGTGCGCCTCGGTTCAACAAGGACGGCACTCTGAAGGCGAAGCCGAGGATCACGGTCGTTCAGAACGGCGTCAAGATCCACGACAATGTGGAGATCGACAAGTGTCCAACCCGCGCCGGGATTGAGGGCCCAAGGCCAAAGGTCGGACCGATCATGTTGCAGAACCACGGGTGTCCAGTCCGTTACCGGAACATATGGATCGTTCCTCTGAAGGGCTGAGACAAGAGAACGGGCCCTGGCTCGTCAGGCAGCCAGGGCCCGTCATTCGTTTCAGCCCTGCGGTCGTTTCGGCTCTTCCCAAGCCGTGAACGGTTTACCCGTCAGGTCTTTCCACTCGGCCTTTTGTTCCGGCGAGAGGATGGCAAAAGCGGCCTTGAAAGCTTCGGCCTTCGCCGCCTGTGTCTTCGCCCAGTCCATCATCGGAGGCTGGCCCTGCCTCTGGCCAAAGCCGTTGCCCTGACCCTGACCCTGGCCACGGCCGAAGCCTTGTCCTTGCCCGCGACCCTGACCATTGGCCGAGCCGGGCCCAAAACCAGGACCACCTTGTGGCCGGGGCATCTTCTCCTGGATGATCTGGTCGATCTGCTGCCGTTGATCCTCGGTCAGTTGAAGCTTCTCCGCGACGTTGGGACGGAGGAACGACATTGGTGCGTCGAACTGCAACATCAACTGGTGCAGTCGCTCCAACTGGTTCTTGTCCAAGATCTGCGCGAGGGGACCATCCTCATTGAATCCTGGTCCTCGCTGACCACCGGGGCCCGCTTGATCAGGAGGGCCGCCCGGGCCTGCGCCAAAGCCACCCTGACCACCGGGTTGGCCCCCCGGGCCACCTTGTGGAGGTCCGGCCTGCCCACCAGGACCACCCGGACCACCCGGACCACCCGGGCCCATCGGGGGACGCATTTCCTCGATCTTCTGGATCTGCTCTTGGGTCAGTTTGAGTTCCTTCTGGACAGAGCCCATGTGAACGATCATCATGGCTCCGCCCATGCCGCCTCGTTGTCCGCGGCCCGGCCCGAAGCCGGGACCACCATTCTGCTGAGCCATCGCTGGGAGGATCGCGGCGCCCACCAGCAGCGTGATGGAGGCCGCTCGAGCTAGTTGAGTGAGTCTCATTGTTTTCCTTGGGCCGAGTTCTCTCGGTTGCCGTAAGTGTTGCCTTGGCTTGTGAGGAAACTGTGAGTTTCCCGGCATCCTGCGGAAGAACTTTCGCGATAACCCTTGAGCCCCCCAAAAAGGGGGCCCCGACTCAGCAGGGCCCACGCGCAGGTTCACTTGTCAATGAAAGCAATAGAAGAGTGCCGTCAGCGGTTCCATGGCATCCGACGGAGGATCAGTGTCATCGGACAAACGCCGGTCAGGGCATCCAGCATCAGCCCGAGGCCAGGCAGGGCCATGAAGATGATCCACAGTGGGCTCACGGTGAGTGTCAGTGCCAGACCGATCAACACGATCAGGCCAGCAACAAGATGTGTCTGACGGCTGACACTGGACCTTAGCGTCGACTTGGGAAGTGCGGTGCCGTCGAGTTGGACTGTGTTCATGGCGGTGCTCGGGCCTGGGCCCATGTGACCTGAGAGGAGCCGGTTCCCCACGGGGATTCAAGCTCCCTGGGACTGTGGGCCCTTATTGCAGCACCTAGATTCCCCCGCTCCAACGCATGACCGCCATTACCGCTTCTTCCACAGCGGACGACTTCTCCCGGACGCCGACCAGGATCGTGCAACCTCCATCCGGATTGACTTGTGCGATCGTCGAGGTCTTGTCGATCCCCCGGCTGTCGAACTCTTGGAGGATCCGGCCCAGAAGGCCGACCTGGTTCTGTTCCCCCGTGAATTCAAACCGAAGGTGTCCCTTCCGCATGTCCGCCTCGTATCGGGCCAGCTGGCTTGTCTCAGCGTCCCAAGCGACAAGGTCTTCGGAGTCGAGGACTGAGCGCGACTCCTCCAAAGACGCCTTGATGCTGGCGTCCTTGCGTTCCAGCACGTCTACCTCGAGTTCCGCCACAGCTTGGTGCAACAGGTCAAGTACCTGGGTGCTCGATGGATGGTTCACGAGAATGCTGCTTGTCGGGCCCGACCCGATTGCCGTACGGAGGACGGTCCGTACCAGAGATCGACAAGGGGGTCCACCCAACCGGATGCCTTGCTGCACGTTTTGCCTCGGCATGTGTCGCCAAACCCTCGCCACGATTGTCGAGACCGCCATGTGGACGAGTTGGCTGATCGACGTCAGTTGGTCGTGCTCACCAGGCTCGAGGCGGCTCACAACGGGACCGAACGACGTGAAGGAGGAATCGAGCCACGAGGCCCATTGTGCGGCCTCGGGCCCCTGGGTGCTGACCGACACGTTCTGCCCGTAAAGCGTACGGCGCAACGGACGCTCGGGGCGAAAGTGAAAGTGCAGGTGACTAACCGTGATCCCTCTTGCGACTGCTGCTGAAACAGGAATGGAATAGGGCTCGACCGGCTTCTCGACCGAAGTGCCGTGCACCAGGAGGGACCCTGGCGGCATGACCGAACTGGCTTCCGACATGAGGCGCCCAACGCCTTCGATCGGGAGCGTCACCACGAACACGACGTCGGCTTGAGCAGCGGCTGCTCCGAGGGCCGGCGCTGTACCAAGATCGACTCCTGTGACCGTATGCCCGAGGTGGCCTAGGTGCTCAACCAAGGTGCGGCCCACGGTCCCAGCCGATCCAACGACGACACAGTCCATGGAGCAAAGGATACTGGTGGAGACGACTCGATTGGTTCGCTGTTCCGGTCTCGACGGACGGTTTCATGCACAGGGTCGCGGCTTGTTTGACGGAGCAGTCCGGATCCGGTCCCTCCCTTGGCCCAGCATCGTCCCATACTCGGCATGGTAGGTGAAGCATCGATGCTTGACACCGGAAACACAGCCTTCATGATCCTCTCGGCGAGCCTGGTCATGTTGATGACTCCTGGGCTCGCATTCTTCTACGGCGGACTGGTCGGCAGGAAAAACGTTCTTGCGATCATGATGCAAAGCTTCGTCTCGATGGGCGTCACAACCGTGCTTTGGGTGCTCGTCGGCTATTCAATGTGCTTCAGTGGAAGCTTCGGACACGGTGACTTTGGGGGAGTGATCGGCAACTTCAACAACGCCTTTCTCCACGGTATCGACCCGATGACGATGTTCACGGGAGACGGCAAGATTCCCCTCATGGTCTTCATTGTCTACCAAATGATGTTCGCCATCATTACACCAGCCCTGATCACGGGTGCGTTCACGAACCGGGTCAACTTCAAGGCCTATTTGATCTTCTTGTGCCTGTGGTTGCTGTGCGTGTACTTCCCTATGGTTCACATGGTCTGGGGCGGCGGAATCCTGCAACAGTGGGGCGTTCTCGACTTCGCGGGGGGAATCGTCGTCCACGCGATAGCTGGGTTCGCTGCTCTCGCGTCGGTCTTCTATGTGGGCAAGCGCCGGGCGCCCGACCACGGTCCGCACAGCATCCCCCTGGTGGCACTAGGGACCGGGCTGCTCTGGTTCGGATGGTACGGTTTCAATGCGGGCAGTGAGCTCAAGGTCGATGGAGTGACAGGACTGGCCTTTCTCAACACGGACACGGCCGCTTCTTTCGCCGCCATTGCCTGGCTGATCATGGCGTGGGCGTTCGAGCACAAACCGAAGTTCCTCGGCCTCTTGACGGGCGCCGTTGCCGGACTGGCCACGATCACGCCGTGCGCAGGCTTCGTGACCCTGCCAAGCGCCGTGATCATCGGCACCTTGTCGGGGGTCGTGTGCTATGGGGCGGTCGCCCTCAAGAACAAGCTGCATTGGGACGACGCGCTTGACGTATGGGGCGTTCACGGCGTGGGAGGCGTGCTCGGCACGATTTGCCTGGGTGTCTTCGCGTCCAAGCTCGTCAATCCAGCTGGTGGCGCCGATGGTCTCTTGGCCGGCGGAGGAAGCTTCCTCCTCAAGGAGCTCTCTGCGGTGGCCGGAGCCTCGATCTATGCCTTTGGATTCACGTGGGTCGTCCTCAAGGTGATCAATCTGGTGACGCCGGTCGTCGTGCGTGAAGAAGACGAGGCGACTGGCCTCGACGAGTCGCTTCACGGCGAAGTCGCTTACGTCTGAGTCGACGAAAGACGCCCTTGTCCGGAGTGTCGACAAGGGCGTCCCGAGCTTCTGTTCATCCCGGCCTTTCGCGAGTCCGGTCGTCCTGGTAGAATCAGGGTCTGCGACT
>JAKOXK010000069.1 GCA_029781035.1 Armatimonadota bacterium | reverse complement strand
CCCGACTTCGAAAACGAGGCTTTGTATGCGAGACAGAAAGAGGTCTTGATGCCACCCAGACGTCAGCACCCGCACCGATCCAATGGAGGAATTGAGTTCGTCCAAGGCACCGACAGCCTCGATGACGGCATCGTCCTTGTCCACCCGATCTCCGCCGATCAGGCCAGTCTCGCCGCGGTCTCCTGTCCGTGTGTAGATCTTCATTTGCCCTCCATGAAGACGAGCCGGACGAACCGAGGCAACATCTTGACCTTACTGAACTTGCTCGGGTTCAAAAGCAGGCGCCACATCCACTCTAGTTTCAGGCGCTGAATGAACTGAGGCGCCCTCTTTGCTTTGCCGCTGAAGACGTCCAGCGACCCCCCGACCCCCATGGCCACCTTGGCCCCGATCGTGCCCAGGGTCTTGACGATGAACTTCTCCTGCCGCGGAATCCCCATGGCCACGAACAGCACGTCTGGCCTGGCTACCGACACCTCTTGGGCCACCAGGTCGTCGTCGTCGGCTGTGAAGTAGCCGTGGCGGGTACCGACGATGTTGCATCCCGGGTGTCGGAGGCGGATACGTTCGGCCGCTTGCTCGGCCACTCCCGGCGCCGCCCCAAGGAAGAACAGCCGATAGCCTCTTTCGGCGCTTAGTCGGCAGATCCGGTCGAACAAGTCTACGCCGCTGACCCTGGCAACGCCCTTGGCCCCCTTACGGTGCAGGGCCCAGACCACGCCTTGACTGTCCGGAGTGGCCAAGTCCGCGCCCTGGTAGATCTCGGCAAGCTCCGGATCTGTGGACGCGATGACGAATCCAGACGCGTCGGCAGTGACGATCAGGTGCTGTCCGCCCTCCGAGATCATCTGCTCGACCGCTGAGACAGTCGCGTCCATGTCGAGCAGGCTGACGGGGACACCAAGGAGCTCCTGAGTCGGGCCATGGAACTTGGCGCGCGTGGCCTGCATATGCTGGAACAGGATTCTACCGGGCCAAGCACCACAGGGTCATCCTTGGGCCAGACCCGCCCGGGACAAAACAAGTAATATGAGGCCGTCGAACCATGGCCGCCACGATCCGACTCAAGGTACGCCGTCAAAGAACCAAGGGTGAAGATTCCCACTGGGATACATTCGAAGTCCCCTACAAGGAGAACATGAACGTGATCTCCGCCCTGATGGAGGTCCGCAAAACACCCAAGACAGTGGAGGGGAAAGAGGTCGAGCCACCGACTTGGGAAGCGGCATGCCTGGAAGAGGTCTGTGGGGCTTGCTCAATGGTGATCAACGGTGGGGTCCGACAGGCTTGCACCGCCCTCGTCGAAGAAGTCGGTCACAAGGTCGGCGATACCTACGAAATCACGCTGGAGCCGATGACGAAGTTCCCGATCGTCCGAGACTTGATCGTCGACCGGAGTCGGATGTTCGAGGCCCTGATCAAGGTCAGGGGCTGGGTACCGATCGATGGCTCGTACGACCGAGGCATGGCGCCTCCACAGGACGACCATGTCCGCAAGCTCCGCTACGAACTTTCCCGCTGCATGACGTGCGGGTGCTGCCTTGAGGCTTGCCCCCAAGTGAACGAGAAAACGCTTTTCGTCGGCCCGCAGGCGATCGGTCAGAGCCTTCTCTTCAACCTTCACCCCGTTGGCGCCTCGCTTTCCGGAGAGCGGTTGGACTACCTGACCAGCGAAGAAGGGGTGACCAACTGTGGCAACGCCCAGAACTGCGTCAAGGTCTGCCCCAAGGAAGTGCCACTCACCGTCGCGATTGCCGAGATCAACCGCCAGACCACGGTCTACAAGTTCAAGAAGTGGTTGGGTCTGATCGGCTGAGTCACGCCCCTTGGGCCCAAAGGTGAAACTTTTGCCCTCGAAGCCGGGTTAGAAACACCGACGCGGGCAGCACCTCCGAGCCATTCGTCCGACCGAGACGTCTTGTGGAGTACCCTAGTTACGCGAGAGAACAGACTATGAAACGAGCCGCAACACTCCTCCTCCTGTCAGCCGCCGTGTGTGCGTTCGCCGCTTTTGACGGTGGCGCGACGAGCAAAGCCACTGCGGGCAAAGTCAAGAAGGGCAAGGTCCCGGTGACGGTCACGATCAAGGTTCCCGAGGGCTACCACATCTACGGGCCCAAGTCCACGGACATTGGCGTCGCGACCTCGATCAAAGTCAAAGGCAACGACTTCAAGATCGCCAGCATCAACTACCCGAAGACGACAGTCTTCACGGCTGGCGGCGAAAAGATGGACGTGTACAAGGGTACCGTCACAGTCCCCCTCGTGGTCCAACCCGTGAAGAAGCTCCACGGCAAGCAAGAGTTGCACATCCTCGTCAGCACTCAGGCGTGCAACGACCGTACTTGTCTGCCACCAGCGACTGAGGACCTCAAGATCACCGTCAATCTCGGCTGAACCGTCAAGGGATTTGGAGTGCGGACGCCGATGAACTTACGCAGCCTGACGCTGATCCTTGCGCTGTTCCTGGCCGTTGCCGCGTTCGGTGGCCAGAGCACCGTTGACACGGCCAGGGCCCAGGGGCTGTTGCCCTACCTGGCTTTCTGTTTCTCGGGCGGACTGCTGTCTCTGCTCACTCCCTGCGTGTTCCCTATGATCCCGGTTACCGTGAGCTTCTTTTCGAAGCGGGAACAAGGTCGGGCGCTTCCGGAGGCATTTGCCTATTCCATCGGCATTGTCAGCACATTCGCCGTGATCGGCGTCGGCACAGCGCTCATCTTCAAGGCGACGGGGATTGCCGCCTTTGCCGCGAACCCATGGGTCAACCTCGTCCTTGGCGTGCTGTTCATCGTCTTGGCCCTGAACCTGTTCGGACTGTTCGAATTCAAGGTCCCGGTGGCGCTGGCCCGGAAGACGGACGCTCAACGCAAACGCGGGGGACTGGTCGGCCCGTTCTTCATGGGCATGACGTTCTCGATCACCAGCTTCACTTGCACCGTTCCGATCGCCGCTTCGTTGCTCGCTGCTGCGGCCAAAGGCGACGTCCTCTATCCGACGCTCGGAATGGCGACTTACGGTACGGCCTTTGCCGCGCCCTTCTTCTTTCTAGCGCTCTTCCCGAGTTCCATCAGCAAGATGCCGCGGTCGGGAGAGTGGCTCGCCTCCGTCAAACCCGTACTCGCTTTCATCGAGTTGGCCGCCGCGGTGAAGTTCCTGTCCAACGCAGACCTCGGATTCCAGCTCGCCATCATCACGCGGCCCGTCTTCCTTGTCACCTGGATCATCATCTTCGCCGCCCTAGGGGGTTACCTTTTCGGGGTGCATAAGGGCCTAAAGGGAATCGGACTTGGCCGACGCATTCTGGGGGCCGCATCGTTGGCACTCGTCGTTTTCCTGATCATGGGTATGAAAGGCTCCTCACTCGGGTTTGTCGACTCGTTCCCGCCACCGGACCCCTACCCTGTTTCGAAGGTCGCCCCAAAAGGCTCGGCAAGCGGCGTATCAGACACGGTCGTAATGCACCAGGGCCGCATCGAGGCCGACTCGTTTGACGAGGCCCTCAAGCTAGCGAAGGAAACTGGAAGAACCGTGTTCGTGGACTTCACCGGCGTCACCTGCGTGAACTGCCGACTGATGGAGAAGAACATCTTTCCCGTGCCGGAAGTGAAGTCTCAGATGGACAAAATGGTCTACGTACAGCTCTACACGGACAGGCCGACACCTGAGGATCAAGCGAACCAGCAGTTGCAGAACAAGCTGGCTAAGAACAACGCCTTACCCACCTATGTGCTCGTCAAGCCGGACGGACAAGTGATCGACAAATACGAGGGTCTGTCTCCGACGGCACAAGAGTTCGTGGACTTCCTCAAGAAGGCCAACGCGTAGGCTTGCCGGAACCCTCTGCGGGACACGCAGGTACAACCGAGGTGCCACCTATGACCACTTTCAGGATTGGTTCGTTCGATGTCGGAGGGCCACGGCTCACCATCATTGCTGGCCCGTGCTTGGCCGAGTCTGTCGAACTTTGCCACCATGTTGCCGAGGTCGTTCAGGAGCTGTGCGCGCGGTACGGCTTCAACTACATCTTCAAGGCCTCGTACGACAAAGCGAACCGAACCTCGGCTGGTTCGGCACGTGGGGCAGGCATGGAGGCTGGACTAGGCATCCTCCGTTCGGTCAAGGAGCGGTTTGCCCTTCCTGTCACGAGCGACATCCACCTTCCCGAACAGGCTCGATCCGCGGCCGAAGTCCTCGACCTGGTCCAGATTCCCGCCTTTCTGTGCAGGCAGTCAGACCTTCTTGAAGCTGCAGCCGAGACGGGCCGGCCCGTGAATGTCAAGAAGGGACAGTTTCTGGCTCCTTGGGACACGAAGAACATCATCGAGAAGCTCAAGGGATTTGGAGCGAGGGGAACGATGCTGACCGAGCGCGGCACGACCTTCGGCTACAACGCCCTTGTGGTGGACATGCCCGGACTGGAGACCATGCGCTCCTATGGTGTGCCTGTTTGCTTCGACGCCACCCATTCGGCACAACGCCCAGGAGGGGCTGGAACGGTCACGGGCGGTGCGAGGGAGACCATTCCGGCGATGGCGCGCGCGGCGACTGCGGTCGGAATCGACGCTTTGTTCCTTGAGATCCATCCCAATCCAGAAGAGGCCCTGAGCGACGCCGCGACCCAGTGGCCGCTCGACCAGGCTGAGGCCCTGCTTCGACAGGTCGCTGCCGTCCGAGAGGCCGTCGGGCTTCAGCCCAGCATCGTCTGATAGACGATCTCAGTCTGGGAAGCCATCGATTCCGGCTGTCGAGACGCAAGAAAGACCGCTTGCCCCTGGGTGCCCAGAGCCAAAGCCAACTCACGATCCGCTTTGAGACGGGAGATTGACGAAGCCAGGGCGTCAGGATCGCCTGGAGGGACCAGTAAGCCGGTCGAGCCATGAGCGACAGCTTCGGGGATCCCGCCGACGTTTGACGCGATGATTGGCAGACCCAGCGACATGGCCTCCAACACGACAAGGCCGAGGGCTTCCTCCCAAATGCTGGGGACGCAGACCGTGTCCAACCCGATCATAAAGTCTGCGGTCTCCGGCACTCGCCCGTGAAAGCGGATTTCGGGCCGACCAAACCGATACCGCAAGTCCGACAACAGGGGGCCGTCGCCGATGACATGGACCTCAAACCCTCCCTTCATGGCAGCGTTCATCAGCACCTCGTGCCCTTTTTCCGGCACTAATCGGCCAACGATGCCGACTTTGAACGCATCGGGATCGCCCCCCAACTTCTCACGAGCCTCGTGGCGGCTGGACTTTGGCTTCAGTGCCGGAATTCCAGTGTCCACCCTCATACACAAATTGGGATCGAGCCCGCTTGCGGTCAACGAGGCCACGGTGGCTCCTGAGACGCCAATAAAGCGCTCATAGAGCCGGGAATACTGCCGAGCCCGATTGGACCGAAAAGGGACCGCCACGTGGCGCGTCAGCACAGTTCCTTTTTGATGGGCCAGCTTTGCCGCCCACGCAGGAACGAGGTAGTCAGGAGAGAAGTGAGTGTTGACGATATCGTAGTTCGTAGCTCGGAACAACCTCAAGTAGGCAGCGCATGCCGTGAGGTCGTACTTCTGTCGGACTCTGAGCGGGATCAGACTCACCGTCGAGCGCGACGCTAACGGGGATCCCGCTGGTGCGGTCAGGGCGACTTCGTGCCCTCGTGCCGCGAGGGCGCCGGTCAAGAAGGTCACATAGCGCTCTATGCCTCCCCAATCATCCGGCATCGACGAGCCGACTTGTAGGATTCGCATGGACCGATGCCCAGGCTGGGAGTGTCGCCGACAGGTTTCAGGCACTCCCCGTTCCCAGGTGTCGAATGAGCCAATCACGGTTGCGGGCGACCATGCTGGGGTGCCAGTCGTGGCCAAAGTCGATCTCCACGATATCCTTTTCGCCAGCAAGAGCGTCGTAAACAGCTTGAACCTGCTGCGGACGAACCGCCGGATCTTTCAAGCCGAGCGAGACCAAGGTGGGGACTCGACAGCGCGTGGCCATATTGACGGTGTCGTAATAGCCCAAAGTGTGCCCAACCACTTCGTGTCCGAGGGGGATTGTATCCATGAAGTCTGTGAGCTCCTTGAGCGGGTATCGGTGGACCCGTTGGTCGAGCACCCACCTCATTCCCGCCAGAAACGGGTAGTCCGCGACTACGCACTTGATCTTCTCGCACAGAGCGCCGAGCCAGACGGCCATGCCTCCACCTTGACTCAAGCCCATGGCGGCAAGTCGGTCCTCGTCCGCTTCAGACTGAGCCTCCAAGACACGAACTGCGATCAGCACGTCCTGCAACAGACTCCGATAGATCCACGTCTGCGGGCTGGACGCGCCCTGAGCCATGTAACCTCGTCTGGGCACGTAGTCCTCTTCGTGGAAGGCTTGTTCGCCAAGAAGGTTGAAGCTCAGGCTGACGAAGCCCTCGCGGGTGCCGTACTCGTTGGGGAACACGGAGCTTCGGCCATAGGGCGGGATCCAGAGGAAACCGGGCATTCGCCGTGCCCCTTCGGGAAAGGCCACCCAACCGTGACGGAAGTCGCCGTCGATGCTCCTGAACGTCAGGGCCTCAATCTGAAAGCCCGTCCGAAAGCTGTCGTTCCGTCCTGACCGCTGAAAGTCGAGAGGGGCGGCCAAGGCTTGACCAACCGCTTCGGACCAAAACTCGTCGAAGTCGTCGGGGACGTAG
The DNA here is from genome assembly GCA_029781035.1 of Armatimonadota bacterium. GTDB lineage: Bacteria > Armatimonadota > Fimbriimonadia > Fimbriimonadales > Fimbriimonadaceae > JAEURO01. The sequence goes on along the minus strand of JAKOXK010000069.1, from coordinate 95,727 downwards.
GGGCCAAGAAGTCCGTCGTCCATGGCAGGATCCGCCGTCAGACCGAAGTGACCGAGCGTTGGAGCGACTCGACATGCATGCCCGTAGTCATCAGCCATGCAGTCGCCCTCTGAATCTCTTCGGTGGCGCCCTCTAGCCTGACTTGGATCCATCCGAAGTCACTGTCAACGTTGGCCTTCGTGATGATGACTTTGCAGTCAAATTCCCGACACAGCCTCCAAATCCAAGGCTCACCGACTTGAGTTCCACGTGCGGTGAGGTTGATGTCGACTTCTGCCATGTCGAGAAGGATACCGCCTATAATTCCTGTGCCCGTGAACCGATTCCCGCGACTGCGCCGGTCATGTGTCGACGGACAGACATCACGGCACGCGTGAAAGACGTGAAAGACCGAAGGACGCCCCCGGACGACGGTAAGAGGAGCCCCACCAAGCCCAGGGGCGTCTGGGCCGCGTTCCTTGCTGTCGCCGCACTCATCGTGGCTCTCCAGCCGCAGGAGCTAGGCGGTTTCAAGGCCTGGGCGCTTGTCTGTGTCGTCATCGCGGCGTTGACTGTCGGCCTCTACCTGACCTACGTCCTCTGTGTCTTGGTTCATGAACTCGGGCATTTTCTGTTCGGCACGGTCTGCGGCACCAGGATGCGTGAGCTTGTCGCTGGCCCGGTCAAAATCAACCGGTTGGGCCGCTCTGTTAAGGTCGCTGTGGATTCAATGCGGATGAACGCGCTCGGTGGGCACTACTGGTCTGTGGGCCCGGCGCGAGGAAGGAAGACTGCGATGCTGGTCGAGATCGCCGGGGGACCCTTCCTGACGCTCGGCTTGCTGGCGGCATCTCTCTGTCTCTGCTTCGGGAAGGTCCCAGGCTGGTGGGCTGGAATGCGATGGCTCGGGGTCTATGGTGCGATCATCAACGGCGGCATGTTAGAGCGTTCGCTCAGACGGAGTCCGAACTATCGCAACGACCTCAGTCTCTTCCTTTGGGTGCTGAAGCATCCCGATTGGGCCGGCCAGACCGCGCTCGACGAGGTCCAAACGGTCTGGAAGGACGGAAGCCGGGCAAAGGACTGGCCGCGTCCCGCCATCGCGCGAGCCTGCGATTCGAGCGACCCCAGGATCTCAGTAGTCGGACTTGTGCTGAGCTATTACTGGTTGCTGGACACTGGTGACCCGACCGGGGCCGCCACCGACCTGGAGACAGCAGTCACAAAGTCCGAGGCGTCGGAAGAAGCCTGGGTGCCTTGGGAAGAGGTTGCTTTCTCGCGGGGGTTCATTCGCGGTGACCTTGCCGGCGCTGAGGAAGCGATGGCCCGCGTCGATAGGGAGAGCAATGCCTCCATTGGCCAACGCGAACGGGCTCTGGCGGCACTGGCCTGGTTGCGAGGTGATCGAGAAGGTATCGAGGAACATTGCGACCATGCCGCCCAATGGTTGCAGTCGGGCGAGAACCCGGACGCAGCCAACGTGATCGCCGAGACCGAGTGGCTCGATGCCCTCAAGTCCACCCCTTGTCCTGCGTGAACGCAGAGCAAGACTTGGTGGACATTGGCCGATCCTAACTTGACATTGAGACGACCGTATAATCCAGATTCCCATGTATGACCGCGTGACCGTCTTTGACACCACGCTCCGCGACGGCGAACAAAGCCCCGGGGTCCGGCTTTCGACCGACGAGAAGCTGGAGATCGGGCGAGCTCTTGTCGACCTCGGCGTGAACGTGATCGAAGCTGGGTTTCCGGTCAGTTCGCCAGGGGATTTTGATGCGGTACGGACTCTGGCCCGGGAACTGGACGGTGTCCAAGTCTGTGCATTGACCCGGGCGAGGAAGGCGGACATCGACGTGGCCGGCGAGGCCTTGTCAGCCGCAGAAGACCCGCGCATCCACACCGGTCTTGGCGTCAGTGACAACCATCTCCACTACAAGCTCAAGATGAGTCGCGCTGAAGCGTTGGAGACGGGCGTGAGCGCAGTCCGGCACGCCAAACGTTATACGGACAACATCGAGTACTTCATGGAAGACTCGGGCCGAGCAGACCGGGAATATGTCTTCCGGGTCGTTGAGGCCGTCATTGACGCTGGCGCCACGACAATCAACGTGCCCGACACCACCGGCTACATGTACCCCGGAGAGTACCGGTCCTTGATCGAAAGCATTCGCGAGAGCGTCCCGAACATCGATAAGGCCGTTCTCAGTTGCCATTGTCACAACGACCTCGGCATGGCGACAGCCAACACGCTCGCAGGTGTCTTGGGCGGCGCGCGGCAAGTCGAGGTCGCGATCAATGGGATCGGCGAGCGTGCCGGAAACACTGCCTTGGAGGAAGTCGCGATGGCTCTTGTCATCCGGCGCGACCTGTTCGAGGTCGAGACCGACATCAACCCCGGTCTCCTGACTGGTGTGAGTCAGCTCGTGTCACGGCTCACAGGCATGATGGTCCAAAGGAACAAGGCCGTCGTGGGAGCCAACGCTTTCTCGCACAGCTCTGGGATCCACCAAGACGGAGTGCTCAAAGATCGATCGACCTATGAGATCATGGCGCCTGAGTCGGTAGGAGCCGAAAAGTCGGAGATTGTGCTCACAGCGCGCTCTGGCCGGCACGGGCTGCGCCACCGACTGGCGCAAATGGGCTTCGACTTCACCGAAGAGCGGTTCGAGGAGATCTACGAGAAGTTCGTGACCATGGCCGACGGAAAGCGCGAGGTCGGAGCCGAAGACCTGCGCCAACTGGTCGCATCTTGAACAGCGTCAGGAGCGCGGACGCCAAGATTGCTGCCGGAAGTTCCGTGATTTCTCCACATTTTGAGTCTGCAACCTGAATCGGTAGACTTACTTCTACTTTTACTTGGCACTAAAGTCCTATATAGTGCTGGCACAGTCCCGCCGTCAAGCGGGGCTCACCGGTTGTGGTGACCCCACGCCGGGGAGGCCATCATATCATGCGTAATCGAAGGGCTTTTACCCTCATCGAGCTATTGGTCGTCATCGCGATCATCGCGATCTTGGCGGCGATACTTTTCCCCGTCTTCGCCCAGGCGAAAGTAGCGGCCAAAGGCGCCGCGAGCATCAGCAACGACAAGCAAATCACCACGGCAGAGATGATCTACCAGGGCGACTTTGACGACTACCCCGTCCTTGTCTCGAACAACGACGCGGACGCCCCCTTGGTCCTCGGCGGGTACTTCCCCTACAAACCGTGGGCTTACTTGTTGCTGCCCTACATGAAGAATGGCGACATCCTGCAAGACCCCTTGACCAACAAAGAGCCGAACACGTTCGTGGGAATCCCGGATTCCATCTTTTGGCTCTACCGGACCCAGTATGGCTATGCCTTCACCGTCCACAGCCCGGTCAGTCAGGAAGGCAATTACTTCGTCGCCCATCCGGTTCCGGAAACGACGATCGCAAAGCCGGCCGAAACAGTCATGTTCACGATCAAGAAGACCCGTGGCGTGGGTAACAGCGGCGACTGGTTCTGGGTAGTCGACGGCGCCATTATCTGGGGTGGCAATTTGGTGAATCCACCTGCACTGAGTGCCAACCGGTTCACGACTGATCCAAACGTGAACCCGACGTCGATCATCGTCCCCAACACGTGCTGGGGTGGTGCTAAGGATCCGAACAACGGTTGTGCGGCCTACCTCGGGATGTCGGAAATCGAAGGTGCCTACACAGGAGCTGTCGCCCTCCGCAAGACCATGAACTCGATCGTCAGCTTCTCGGACGGCCACGTCAGGCCGGTGACGCCAGCCCAGTTGGCCGCTGGCACGAACTGGACTCGGGACATCGCCCCTTGGACCACCAAACTGACCGACAAAGAAAAGTACATGTGGGACAAGGAATGAGGAAGTCGAGCACAGCCTTGCTGACTCTTGTTGCGGCTCTCCTGCTAGCCGGTTGTGGAGCCCAATCGGGCTCAGCGGATCCCGCGTCGGGTTCAGGAGGCGGAGCCGCTCAATCGACGACGGACAAAGGTGATGCTCAGGCATCTCAGGGCGGAAAGCAAGAGTTATCGATCAATCCTAAAGGACACATCGACAAGGCAGGAACCAAGCTCAACAACCACTGACTCAAATCGGCCGGTGCGTGCGGTTTCGGCACGCACCGGCCCGTCATTTAAAGAACTCCATACCTTCGAGCCGAGCTTTCACGGCTTGAAGGAATCGGCCAGCGGTCAGGCCGTCCACGATTCGGTGGTCGTAGGTGAGCACCATGTTCATCACCGACCGGACGGCGATCATGTCGTTGATGATCACGGGCCGTTTGACAATACCGTAGGCTCCCGCGATGCCCGCCTGTGGAGCGTTGATCATGGGAGTCCCCAGAATGGCGCCGTACGATCCCGGGTTCGTCAGCGTGAACGTGGCGCCCTGCACGTCCTTGACATCCAACTTGTTGGCCCGGGCCCGGTTCGCGATCGAATCCAGGTCACGAGCGATGTCCACCGTGGACTTCAGATGACAGTCGCGGATCACGGGAACGATCAAGCCGCCTTCGCCCTTTTCACCCAGCGAGACCGCGATCCCCATGTGCACGGCTTTGTTGATGGTGACTTGTCCGTCCACAAGGCTCCCGTTCAAGTACGGGAATTCGAGGAGGCACTCAGTCAAGGTTTTGATGAAGAAAGGTGTGTAGGTGAGCTTGACGCCGTATTGCTTGACGAAGGCCTCTTTATTCGAGTCTCGGAACTGCACGAGAGGCGTCACGTCGATTTCGATCAGGGTGCTGACAACGGGAACTTGCGACGACCGCACCATAGCCTCGGCGATCATCTTGCGCATGCCGACCAGGGCGTGGACTTCTTGATCCGGCCCGGCCGTCACCTGAGGTGCCCTGTCGAGCTTGGGCGCTGACATCGCCGGCCCCCCTACCCGGGCCGACAAGTACGACTCGAGATCCCTCTTGCCGAGACGACCCCCAGTCCCTGTCCCGGTGATACCTGCCAACTCGGCCTCCGAGATGCCGTGCTGCTGTGCCATGCTTCGAACGAGTGGCGAATACCATCGCTTCTGTCCGTTTTCCTGCGTGATGCTCGGAACGCTGGCCTTCTCTTGCACCGGCGTCTCAATAGGCTTCTCGCTGGCCTTGGTCACGACCGGGGCCCCGGTCGATGTGCCTTCGGCGATCAAGGCTTTCGCCGCTTCCTTGTCCGGCTCGATAACGCCCATGGCGTGGAAGACTTCGACTTCCCCACCCTCTGGAATCAGGATCTTGACCAAGACGCCCGATGCCGGGGCGCCCAGTTCGGTGTTGACCTTGTCGGTCATGATCTCGACGACCGGCTCGTCCTCCTTGACGAAATCCCCGATGTTCTTGAGCCAACGGCTCACGGTTCCTTCGTGAACAGACTCGCCCAGTTCGGGCATCAAGATGTCTACCGGCATAGGTGGATTTTAGCCGCGCAAGTCCTGTTTTCACAGGGCCGCTGCCGTCAGTTTGGACTCCCTGCCCCCGGAGACAGTGGCCCGAGCTCTGCTTCCGAATCCGTGGTTGCGGTCCTTGGGAGTATCGGGCACCGTCTTCGGGCGTGAATCGTCTGGAGCGCGGAACGACCGGCTGCACGGTTCCCGCGCCAAACTTTGACTGCGTTACTTGACCGAATCGACGATGACGGCGTCCATCCCACCGCGTTTGACGAGTTTGCCAGAGACAGTCGCTTGCTCGGCCATTTTGTCAATGAGCTTATCGTTGGTGGCTTTGGTGTCGTGCCGGTCGCTTGCAAGGAGGAGATACACGTGGCCCTTGGCGTCGAGAATCCCGATCGGGTTGCCAGCCTGAGCGCAGTGCACGCCGCAGGCTTTATGGTCAGCACCGTGTGCACCGCTCGCCATATAGCAGTTCAGGTCGACGACCTCACCTGAAACGCTCTTGACGTCCTTATTTTCCTGAGCGAAGCCCCAACCGCTGAGTGCGATCGCTGAAACGGCGACGGTGATTGCGACAATAGCGTTCTTCTTCATGGCTTACCTTCCTGATCTTGTGGACTCACAGGCCCCCTCAGCGAACCGGACGGTCGCTGTTGGGGTGTTGCCATGGAACAGTCTACACTGACTTTTCTGTAAAGAATGCAAGGAGGGCGGCTCGATGAGACGAACGGGCCGCCCGGTCGAGAGCCTATGGGGCGTAGTACCAGCCAGCCCTGTCGAACTCAGAACACCACTGTGTGATGGCCGAAGGCCCGGTCTGGTGGACTCGAACCCGCGCCCACGTGAGGCCGCTCGGATGGACATATCGAGACAGGTTCCCGGTACCCACGACCTCCATGTCCTTGGTCGTCGTGCCTAGGGGACCGGTCGTCAAGTCCGTCTTGTCCCACCCGTTCGAGACATAGTCGTACATAACGAGTTCCTGCTCGAACTGTCCGCTAGCAAGCATCCGACTCCTCACCGTGAATCGGAGGAACGAGGGAGTGACGGTGGAGACGATCCCCTTGACCTCGAAGGTGACAGGAAATGCCTGCTGGCTTGGCACGATGAACTTGCAGACGACGAGTGAGTCACCGTCGATCGCCTCCAAACTTTCGAGGTTTCCTGAAGTCAAGCGTCCCAACCGTAGGATCAAGCTGTCAAGGGACGCCCTTTTGAAGACCTTTTCGGGGTGGGAGTAGAGGAACGCCACCTCGGACGGAGCAAGGGCATACGGATAGACTTGCACTTCATCGATGTCTCCCGTCATTGAGGGCCAGGGCGCACCTCCAACGTTGATCGCGCCGAACATGAACGGCGCACCGATCTCGCGTGGCGTGGCTGCAGGTCGAGTGTCTTCGAGGGCTCCGTCGACAAAGACCTGACCGTCCGATCCGTACCGCGAGCTGACGATCTGATGCCATGTCCCGTCGTTGACCGAAGTGATGGATACGGGACTGTTCCCGGGCGACCCACCGTTGTACGTACAGGCCTTGCCGTCGGCACCATAGGCGCCGCCAGCGCTCGTCCCGATCAGGGTCAGATAGCCGGCCGTCGTCCCAGACTCGTGCTTTGCGACCGGGAACACGTCGCCTGTCCCGAGCGTGCGGACCCAAACGACCGTCGTGTAGTCGCCGGTGGCAAAGCCAGGAAATGCGGAGCCCATCGTGACGTAGTCGCCTGTGGCTTGAGTCAGGTGCAGGCACCCGCCTGAGATCCCGCCCTCGACGATCTGGGCAAGACCTCCGAGAGTTCCGGGATAGGCTCCCATCTCGTCGGCGACAAATAGGCTTCCCACGGCATCGCACTTCCAAACGGACACGGGTTGCGCCTGGCAAATGACTGAAATTGAGACCATCGCCAGAAAGGCGAGCGACTTGAACCTGAATACCATTGACCTCTCCTCTCCGCCTCAAAACCAGTTCCGGCGGAGTAGGCTGACTGGGGAATCCAGCAGCCCTACTGCTTGATTCCTACTCCGAATGGGGCGTCTAAGTTCAGAAGAGGCATATGCCCGAGACACGGTGTCTCGAGTCACAGGTCGATGTGTAGAAAGCTCTTGAGGTCTTCCTCTCCGACCCCCGGTTCGCCGGGCGAGACGTTGTTCAAGCGCCCGTCCTTCATCCATTTCTCCAGCGTTCCGACGAGTGAAAAGAGGTGGTCGAAGGAGTCGACCACAAAGAGCAACGGCTGGTAGTGGTCAATCTCAAAGTACTGGTTGACAACCCACTCGATCTGGACCGGATAGCGCTGGACATCGGGCGAGTCGATCGAGTAAGCGAGCTCGCCAAAGCTGCTGAGAAGGCCACTGCCGTAGGCCTTGAACTCGCCGACTTTCGGGCCTTTCATCAGTCCGAACTCGATGGTGAACCAGAAGAACCGTGCCATCGCCTTGATGATGCTCGTGAGCCGACGCATCTTCTCCTCTTCGTCACCGATCCGGGACACGATGTCGGCCGCGGTTCGCGCGCACTCGCCGAACCGGACGAGCGTGTCGGCGAACGCCTTGTCGGTGTGCATCGGAACATGGCCGGCAATGTCGTGGAAGATGTCGGGTTCAGGCAGGTAATCGAGCTTGGAAGCGTCACGGATCGTAATCGTGGTCGGAAAATCCCGTTGCCTGAGGCAGTCAAAGAACTGAAAGGCGGGAACGTAGCCGCTGACGGCTTTGGCCCTGAAACCAGTCAGTGGGCACAGAAACTGGTTGACATCTTCGAGCTTGGGCACCTTGTTGGGATCAAGGCACAGGTTGGCGATCCCTTTGAGGAAGTGCTCGTTAGCGTACTTCTCCCATCGCGGCAGCATGCGGTGGTACAGGCGCCTCCACGCTTCGTGGTTCTGTTCCGAATACAGCTGATACGGTTGCTCGATGTAGAGCCGGCCGTGGGCCTTTGCGTCCTCGATAAAGGGCGCTTGGGTGGTCGTCATGCCAATGCCAGCGGGGAACGACGTTGCCTCGACTTGTGCCATGGAGTCCTTTTGCCGCACGTTCACGGCCCAATCTGACTGACGATTTTAGCAGGAGGAAGGTGCCAGAACCGGCGGCTCGTCAGAGGTCTTCGAACTTCTGGCGGTTCAGCCACCAGCTCCAAAAAGCCATCCCAGCCGCGCCGATCACGGGGACGATCAGGCCGGCCGCATGGAAGATCATCCGCCGGTTGCCGCCGCCGTACACATCCCGGTAAAGCGGATCGATGAAATAACTGTTGAACGGATCGATGCCGAGCAGAATCCCCACGATGAGCGGGAGAACGGCCAGCCATTTGATCCAGGCGGGGCTGCCCTTGTACTGCAGCTTCATCCCCACGTAGAAGACGGCCAGGGCCACAAACACGGGTATGAAAGCCCTTGCCAACAGCTCGGGGGTCTCATAGGGGGCGTCAGACCGCGCATAGAGGTCAACGATCCTCGTCAGTTCGAACATGTTCACGATCCTACGCCTTCAAACGACGTGCCAATCCTGCGGAAAGGCGCTAAAGGTCGTATCGCTTGGGGCCACCACCGTCGCCGTTGCTGCCCTGCGCGATGCGCTTGACAAAGCTGACGAGTTCCGCAGGGTTGAACGGCTTGGTGAGATACATATCGGCCCCGTAGTGGTAGCCCTCGAAAACGTCCTTGTCCTGTGCCTTGGCCGTCAGCATGATCACCGGAAGTCCCTCGGTGTCTGGCTCCCTCCGAAGGCTCTTGAGAACCTCGAAGCCGTCCATGTACGGCATCATGACGTCAAGGACGCAGAGGTCGGGCTTTTCCGACCGGATCTTCTCCAGCCCTTCTTTCCCGTCGTACGCCGTCACCACTTGCCAACCTTGCTTTTCGAGGTTGACTTGGATGAGTCGGACAATATGGCGTTCGTCGTCGCAGACAAGAATCTTCAAGGGCGGCATGAAGCGTTCACCTGAGACCGGGTGGCTCGGCAGTCATCCTACCCCAAGGCGAACTAGCTGTCAACTTGGACTCGTGACCTAGGAGTTGCGATTCCGAACTTTGGGGCCAAGGGACGGCTGCGGGTCGTCACCGGGCACAGTTCAGGCGGCTAATATGTCAATGTGAGGACGCAGAGGGTCGGACAGAGTGAACTGGTCACGACAAGGCTGGCTTACGGATGCATGCGGCTTGCAGGCACGTGGGAGCCAGCGAAGATCACTCCCGATATGCGCGACAAAGGGAAGAAAGCGGTGATCGCAGCTTATGAAGCGGGATATTCCCTCTTCGACCACGCGGACATCTACTGCCACGGCGAGTGCGAGGCGATCCATGGCGAAGTCATGCGCGAAGTTCCCGGCATGAGGGACGACATCGTCATCGCCACCAAGTGCGGTATCCGGTTTCCGGGTGAACCCAGGCCCGACTCACCCCACCGGTACGACTTCAGCGCGGACCACATCGTCAAGTCTTGCGACGCATCCTTGACGCGGCTGGGGATCGAGACGATCGACGTGTACCAGCTTCACCGGCCCGACTTACTCATGAACCCGCTCGAAGTGGCAGATGCCTTCACCGAACTGTACGAAGCTGGAAAGGTCCGCACATTCGGTGTCAGTAACTTCAGCCCAAGCTTCGTCCGCACGCTCCAGTCCCACCTGGAAGAGCCTCTTGTCGTCAACCAGGTTGAAGTCCACCTCGGGAAGCTTGACTGTCTGACCGACGGCACCTTGGACCAGTGCCTCGAATGGTCCATGACTCCTCTCTCCTGGAGTCCCCTTGGCGGCGGTGTCTTCGGCTCGGGATCCGAGTTGTCATCGGATCACAAGCGATTTGCCGTGCTCAACGAAACCCGTGCCGTCCTTGACACACTCGCCCAGCGCTACAGCGTCTCTCGCACGGCGGTTGCGCTGGCCTGGCTGATGCATCACCCGTCATGCATCGTCCCGATCATCGGATCGACGAACCCGGACCACATCAAGGACGCTGTCAGCGCGGACTCACTCGAACTGGACCGCGAGGACTGGTACAGGCTTCTGGTGGCAGCGCGAGGCGAGCCTCTTCCCTGAAATCAACAGGCGAGTTTGAAACCGACTCCTGGGCCAGCAATGTGCTTGGCGACCGAGCGTGCGTCCGCTGAGGCGTGCGACTTCGGTTCCGTGACCACAAAGAGCGACCGGTTGCGGGCACACCGGCCCACGGCGTCGTCCTTCCGGACGAAGCCCAGGTACTCGATCTCCTTATGGACGAACTGCTTGACGATCCGCTCAAGGACCGTGAAGACGGACTGAGCCTCGTAGCGGTCGACGACCGCGTTCACCAGGACGTTCACGACAGCATCGGGCTTGTGCCGGTATACGGTCTTGACCGTCGCATAGGCGTCCATGACGCTCGCGGGTTCGGGAGTGGCCACCAAGAGGACTTCATCGGCAGCTTTGAGGAACGCCAAGACCCGGTTTTCGAGCCCAGCAGCGGTGTCGAAAATCAGGACGTCAGTGCTTGATTCCAGCTCGCGGACTTGTTCAAAGAAGAGTTCGAGCCGCTTGGGGCCACTTCGCATCAGCGTCGGGATCCCCGATCCGCCAGCGATGTACCCGACGCCGTTCGGACCTTTCGAAACGGCCTCGGCGAGCGAGCACTCTTCAGCCACGACGTGCATCAGATTACGTTCTGCCGCTGCTCCCATGAGCAGTTCCACGTTGGCCAGGGCCAAGTCGGCGTCGAACACAATTGTCCTGACTCCCGTGGCCGCCAAGGCTGCTCCGATGTTTGCCGAGAGGCTAGTCTTGCCGACGCCTCCCTTACCGCTTGTCACCGCAATAGTCTTCACGCTTTTCCTCCGTCCCTTGCTGACAGGGTCGCATCCAAGGCATCAAGCAGCGCCGCACGATCCGTCTGGGGCTTGACCTTGATATGCCTCTTGGCCCTGGGGGCCGCTGACTTGGCCCGTTTGGGCTGGGGTTTCTCCTCCTCGCTCGCAGCCGGGGTGCTCATCCTTTTTGGACCGATACCGTAAGCTTTGGCGACGGCTTCGAAGAGCTCCGACGGCGTCGCCAGGCTGAATACGACCTGGCCCTTGGAGGCGCGCACAATTGCGTCCGTGGTCGGGATGTCGAGCGGGTCGGCGATGACGCAGTACACGTGACCTTCCCTGATCTGCCACGGCAGAACCAGTTGTGACAGCGCCGTCATTGGCTCAACGATCTCAAGCGCGGCGGCTTCAGGTCTGAGCTTTCGGGGATCAACAACGTCGTATCCGTATTGTTGGGCCAGGCACTCGGTGATCCGAGCCTCGGTGGTATAGCCCAGTTCAATAAGGGCTTCGCCCACCCTGATCCGTTTGTCCTGCTTGAGCTGAAGGGCGTGTTCTAGTTGGTCAGGCGTGACCAGTCCAGACTCGATCAGCAGTTCGCCAACGTGTTTGTATTCTCGCATCCCGGTTCCGTCCCCCATGGAGCCTGTTGTCCCGTTCGGGCAAAAGGCGGCGCCTAGTTGCTGTGTTCCACAATTCTGCGCTCTTCTCCCATGGAAAACTCCAACCTGGGTCGAGCGGGCCTTTCAGGCAGGGCGAAACCGGGCGAAGGCGCTAGAGGATCACTCGGTGGCTCTGGGCTTTCCGCAGTTCGTCCATAAGGTCGCTCTGCACCCGGGTCATCGTGAGGTCCGACCTGGTGCGCTCAATGACCGCTCGCAGTGCGTCGCAAGTCCGGCGGAGCCCTCCGGTAAGTGCGTCAGGATAGTCGAAAGTGATGAGGTCGTCGTAGATGGTCTCCATTTGGAGGAGCAACCGTTCCGCATCAGTCAGATTGCCTTTGCGAAGTTCGTCAAGCACATAGCGGCGACACTCTGAAGCCGCCTCGCCAATGCCGTTCAAATAGGAGACCGCTCCAACATTGAGCTCCTGGAGGCTCGGTGCATGGTCCTGCCCCTCCGTCATCGATTGGGGGTCGACCCATGTCAACAAGGCTGCAGCCTCGACGAGCTCCTTTTCGGCGTCTTGAAGATAGCCGGCGTAGAGGAGTTCTGGATGCTCATTGAGCGATTCTCTCGCCTCGGCCGCCATGGTCCTTGCCTTGGCCAACAACTCCCAAGCTTCGTCAAACTGCCGCCGATGGACGTGGCGGATGCACTTGGCCGAAGTCTGGATCAAGGCGCGGCACTGCTTGAGTGCCTGCTCCCTCGTTTGATGCATCGCCTCCAGTGTTCCCTTGAGTGTGGCGACCGTCTCTTCCCATCCTGAATCGATCCTCATAGCAATCCCTCGTCGTTAAGGGAAACGTACCTCTTCTTGCCGTGGCCAATCACCAAGTGGTCTAACAGAGGGACGTCCAGAAGCTCGCCTGCCTTCTTGAGGGCTTGCGTCACTTTGACGTCCTCCGGGCTGGGTTCTGGGTCGCCGCTCGGATGGTTGTGAGCCACGATCACGCTCGCAGCGTTGTGCCTCACCGCTTCACGGAACACCTCGCGCGCACCCACGACGCTCATGTTCAAGGTGCCGATATGGATCACTTTTCGCACGATGAGGTGGGCTTTTGAGTCGAAGAAGGCAGCGCAGAAGTGTTCTTGCTTTTGTTCAGCCAAGTCCTCGAAGAGGGCATACGCCTCTTCGCTCTTGGTCACGGGCGGGCCCTTTTCGCCCAGACTGGCTACTGCGGCTCGACGGCCCAGTTCGACTGCCGCCAGAAGACGGGTCGCCTCGAAAAGCTCCAGGCCACCGACCGTCCTCATCTCCTCATAGCTGATGTCTTTGAACCGTGCCACGGTGTATCCCCGGAACGCCTCCCGGACGATTGGCTCGTTCCTGGGAACGTCCGTCGGCTCACGGGTGACCATGACGGTGACCAGTTCCAGGGGCATCACCCCTTGGAGACCTAGCTGTTGTATTCGGTTCCAGGCGTCTCGATCCATCTCTCCACCTCTTCTTTCCGGACCTCTCCGCGGGCCAGAAAGTCCTCAGGGGGTGAAGCATACACCCTCAGCAGTCGGCCAGTAACCGGATGAACGAACTCAAGCAGGGCCGCATGCAGTTGAAGCGGCGTCGACGAGCATTGACCGTACACTGCATCCCCAACTACGGGCATGTGACACGCGGCCAGATGAACCCGGATCTGGTGGGTTCGGCCCGTCTCGAGTCTGCACAGCAGAAGCGTCCGCTGGCCCAGCCGCCTCAATACATTGCAGTGGGTCACCGCGTGCTTCCCTGTCCGCTTGACCGACATCTTGGTCGGATCGCCCTGACTCCGTCCCAGCGGGGCATCGACGGTGAACTCGTCGTCAAACGGTTCGCCCTCGACGAGGGCGACGTAGACCCGCTTGGCGGACTTCGATTCGATCTGACGCGAGAGGGACGCATGGGCCGAGTCTGTCTTCGCGACGACGATGAGCCCAGTCGTGTCCTTATCCAGGCGATGGACAATGCCGGGCCGATAAGGTGCAAAGCCTTCGCTCAGCGGATGGCGCCTAGCGAGGAGGGCGTTGACGAGCGTCGGCTCTTTGAGGCTTGCAGCAGGGTGGGTCGCAAGACTACGGGGCTTGTTGACGACAAGCAGGCAGTCGTCCTCATAAGCGACATCGAGCGGGATACTGGCCGGTTCCAAGTCGTGCGGTGCGGACTCCGCAGGTGGCTCGAGTTCGATGATCCACCCCGGTTTGAGCCGAAACCCAACCCGGACCGTTGGCTCGCCTTCGACCCGGACGTGCCCCTCGGCGATCCACTCCTGAAGCCGGGAACGGGTGTGCGCGCGCAGGCACCGGGCCAGGAATCGGTCCAACCGCTCAACTTGGTCTGCCACGAGCCTCACTGAACTTTTGTACCCGTCAAGCGTCAACATTAACTGAGGACGCGACACCTTTTGAGGGTGTCGGCAGTCATGGGGCTATGATCGGAATCTCTTCACTGGCCGTAATGGCCGTACTGACCCAGTCACAGGGGGCGCTGACGCTTTCACTTCCGGCGGAGCCGCTGTCGAAGGCGCTCGCGGACATTGCGCAGAAGACGGGTGACCGCCTCTTGGTCTCGCCACAGCTCGCGAACGAGGTCGTCATGATCGATGTCCACGATGTCGCGCCGACCGACCTTCTGGCCAAGATCGCGTCCACTGTAGGGGGTCGGTGGGCCGATTCGACTTCGGGCAAGCGCTTGGACCTGGACACATTGCTCGATGCTCAAGACCGGCAACTGGCTGTCAAGGAGCGAACGACGTTGCTCAAGGGCGAGATCGACCAGCTCAGCTCGCAGGTCAAACAACAGGGCGTTTTCGATCCAGCCAAACTGCAGCAACAGATGCAGGAGATGCGTCAACAGCAGCAGCAGTTGGGGCAGCAAGGCGGGCCTGGCGGGCGACGGGCCGGGTTCGCCCAGATGTCGAACATGCAGACGATGATGCCTGGCGGACGGGCGGTCATCCAGTCGGTCGTATCGATCCGAGTAGACGACTTGGCACGGATCGGGCCCGGGCAACGTGTCGTGTTCTCTTCGATCCCGACGCAGATGCAGCGGCCATTGCCAGGCAATCCCACGCTTGTCGCCCGTACATTCCTGAACGATCAGGCGAAGATGATAGCGCAGGGTGGCATGGGCCGCCAACGCGGCAACCAAGCGCAGACCCGCAACACGGGCGCCCAACAACAGCCGAACCCCATGGAGCAGCAGATCGCGCGCCTGCAGAACGCGTCGATCGGCAAGAGCTACTTGATCGTCACAAGGTTCGGGGACAACAATGCCCTCAACTGCCAATACATCGTCGCCGACACGCAAGGCGCGATCCTTGGCAGCGGGGACCTTTCGATCGGTGACGATCGGCTGGCCCGTGCGGCCCAGGAAGTCAAGCCTGCTCTCGAAGGTGAAAAACCGGTCGAACTCTCGCCCTTGGCGAAGACGGCCGCACAGGTTTTCTCAAGGGGAACGCGTGGTAGTTTCCGCGCTCAGTTCGTGGTGTTCTCTGGGGCGGACAACGTGGTGACCACGTCCGCTGGCGATGCCTTCGACGATGAAGAGCCTGCGGCTGAGTTGGTCAAATCACTACGAGACCCGGAGTCCAACGACCCGCTCAACTTGCTTCCCACCGAAGCCATTCGGCTCATCACTGGGAAGGACAACTTAGTCGCCCTGCTCCCTGACTCAGTGCTTCAGGACTCGGCTCGAAGCCTCATTGTGACGAAGACGCCTTCGCAGTTGGGAGCAGCGGCCAAAGACGATTGGGGACTGGTCTTCACGACGACCGATGGGTGGACGACCGTGGCGCCAAAGCACTTGTTCGAAGCACGAGAGTCTCGGGTGAACCGATCAGCCCTCAAGGGACTGATCGACATCATCCTCAGCAAGGGCGTTCCGAGGTTGGACGACATGGCGAAATACGCTGTGACTTCGCCCATCTCGGGCTCGGGTGGGCTTGACCAAGCCATCGTCGGTGTCCTGGATCCCGCCTCTGTCTCGTTGATCGAGGAAGTGTACGGCACTAACCGAGACATGCTCCTCATGTGGAGTTCGATGGGCCAGACGACGCGCAACAACCTCGCAGGCGGAAAGCAACTACCGGTCAACAACATCAGCGTGAACGCGATGAAGCTGCTCGCGGACATGGTCTACAACTCGGTCGACGGGCCCCAAGTGACCCGTCAAGGTGGCAGAGGGCGGACTGGCGGCCAGGCCGCTGTGTCTGACGTGTCGGGCCAACCAGTCGCGGGCCAAGTGATGATCCTCAACACAGGTGGGGCCTCGGCTCCCGTCGCCATCACGTCGACGGGTGGCGACCTTGCCTTCACGATCGAACTCGATGCCTCCGCGCAGCAATTCGGTGGCCAGCAAAGGGGCCGCGGACAGGGGGGCCGTGGCGGCTTCGGCGGACAGAACGGCCTTGGAGGAAGGATGGGTATGGGAATGGGGGGCAACATCTCGACCGAGCGCACAGAGGTCCTTCCGACGGGCGTGCCCGGCGGCTCCTTCCTCGTCATGTCGACCAACAGCCAGGCCGTGGCCAAAGGGGTGCGCGACGGCAACACAATCTCCCGCCTCTACACGGCCAGGCAACTGGCGATGGAGAGAGCCATGAGCGAGATGCCAGCCCCACAAGGCGGAGGAGCGCGGCCAATGATCGCCTGGAGCGGCTTCATTTCTGGCAACCAGACGCGCTACGTGTTCACCTTCAACCTGGCTCCAGGCGTGACACTCACTCGCACCTTGACCGACACGGTCCTCGATGGCCAAAACGTCGTGGCGCAAGGTCAGTTGCCGGCTGCTTTCACGAAGGAATTCCAGCAAGTCTATGACCAGATGCGTCAAAGGTTCTCGCAAATGGGCCAACAAGGCGGTCGGGGCGCCGGCCCTGGCGGTCGCCGAGGTGGCGGCGGGAACGGCCAAGAGCCACCACCACAATAAGGCGCTGCGTCTGGCGGCCCTAGTCCGTACTGGGGCCGCCCTTTGTTTTCCACGCCCTCAAGCCCGTCCGAATTGACATGACCCTCTTCGTCGCCGCGCTGGCGCTGACACAGCCTCAAGTGTCTTTGGACTCAGCGGCCCAACCTATGGGAGAGGTCGTCAAGACGCTCTCGGCGCAAACCGGCCAGAAGCTTGGGTGCGCGCCGCCTCTGGCCGATGAACCCGTCATCGCTCACGTGCGGTCGGCCACGCTCGCCGACGTCGAGGCCAAGCTCGCGGCGGCGGTGGGCGGCGTGTGGAAAGAGGTCGATGGAGGGTTGACCCTCGCGCTGGACGAATCCCGTGACAGGGCCGACCGAGCCGACTATGAGTCCGCCCGGGCGAGGTCGTTGCGCGACTTGCTGGCCTGGCTCCGTGAAGGACTCAAGCATCCCAGCGACTCCAGTAGCCAACACCGTCGGTTCGTGGCGATGCTGGGTTCCGACAAGGATCGCCCGAACGACCTCGGCACCCGGTTCATTGTCCGACTTCTGAGTCAATTCACCGACCGGGAGTTCCTGAACCTCCGTCTTGACGAATTAGACGTCAAGGCGTGGGACTCAGCGAACCTGGCCCCTTCGGTGCGCGACGCCTGCAGGCAATTGTGGGCTGAGGCCAATGAATCGGTCCAGGGCCAAAACCCCCACTTTCCCGGCGACCGTGCGTTCCTGCCTGGCATCGGGCCCCTTCTCAGCACCGATCCTGACCGCATGCGCCGAGTAACGGTCTCGATCGAACGGAAAGCCGACTTGTGGTTCCAAGTCTCCGTCTCCATGGAGACAACGGACCCTGAGCAGAGCTACCTTCTACCCTTGAACCTCCTCGTCAAATTGCCAGTCGGCGAGACTCCCGAGTTGCCAAGAGTGAAGTCCGGGTTGACGGCGGGCTCCTCCGCACTCCTCCGACTCATCCGATGGAACCCGTATTGGCCTTCGATGGGCGGCATAACGACTGCCTCGCTTGGAGACGCTCACCGAGGCGCGTACACCGTGGACTTCACACAAGCCTCTCCGCCTCCGCCACCCAAGGTGGATTCGGAGCAGCGACGGATGTTTCTTCGTCCAGAGCAACACGATCCGCTCGCCTATTTTGTCAACGATTCCCTGCGGGATTTGGCCCAGACGACTGACTCTGACCTGATCGCGGTTGTGGACGATTCGGTCTTCCAGACCCTGGCCAACCAGCTGACAGGAGATCCGTCCGGGGCCATAGGCGACGCATTGTCGGCCCTGGCGAAGGAGCCGACAGTGCAGATTGAGGCCCGCAACGGATGGACTCTGGTGACCCCCCGATGGCCCTTCTTGGCCCGGGACCACCGGATGAGCCGCAAGGTCTTGGGGGAGACCCTGCGAAGCGTCGACCAAAATGGTTGGTTTGGACTTGCCGACCGAGTGCGCCTCGCAGCGGAGACCTTCCGATCGTCGAGCGCGTTGACCGTTTTGTTCCGGTGCGTGTCCGGTGAGGCGGGATCGATCGCATTGGGTTCCGGCTCGTTGCGGCACGCTCTCCTTCTTTGGGGCCAGTTGCGGCCGGCTCAGTCTCAAGGACTGTCGCCATCCCACGGTCTCGGATTCGCCTTGGCCGACCCCAAAACGTACAAGCTGGCGTTGGCGTTGGCGGACCATACTGCCAGCCAGCCATCGGGATCGTTCCACGATGCCGGTATCGGTCACTTCACCACGATAGGCTCCCAAGTCTCGCTCGCAGGCCCACGAGTGCCCCAGTTGATCGATGTCGCTCGCGACGGCTTGCCCAAGGGGGCCGCAGTTGCCGTGAGCGAGATCGATGAACCGGGCCTGTTGTGGCAGACCGACGACCCACTCTCCCGTCGAACGGGGGGTCTGCCGGATCTCGCGCTCGACCTGGCGGTCACAGACGACAGGCGACTCGCCCCCTTCTATTTCACGGGCACGGCCAAGCCCTCTTTCCGGCTTGTGACGCGGAAGCGTTACCTGCTCACCGTCGAGACGGCGCCTCGCTGTGTCTGCTCGACAGTCCTCGAGGACTTCGCCGATACGGCGGACAAGGCGGTCTACACGCCGGACACTCTTCCAGCCGAAATCAAAGCTCGATTGGAGACTCTTCGCAGGAGTTTGAAGTCCGATCTCGCCCGGATCGATACCAATACGCTCCTTTCAGAGCCGTCCGGTCCAATCAGGCCTTGACTCGTCCCCCGTTGACAGAGCGTTGGCTAGGTACAACCCTGAGATGCTCGACCGGTACGAGCCTCATCAGTTTGAATCCAAGTGGCGCCAGCGCTGGGAAGAGGCCGACCTCTTCCGCACTCGCGAGGACGAAGACAAGCCCAAGTTCTACGGTTTGGACTTCTTTCCCTATCCCAGTGGCGCTGGTCTGAGCGTCGGCCACTGTCGCAACTACGTGCCGACCGACGTGCTTTGCCGGATGAAGACCATGCGGGGCTACAACGTCCTGCACCCGATGGGGTTCGACGCCTTCGGCCTGC
Source organism: Armatimonadota bacterium (assembly GCA_029781035.1). Taxonomy (GTDB): domain Bacteria; phylum Armatimonadota; class Fimbriimonadia; order Fimbriimonadales; family Fimbriimonadaceae; genus JAEURO01. The sequence continues at coordinate 76,527 of JAKOXK010000069.1, read as the reverse complement.
CTGCTGAGAACGAAGCCATCAAACGGAAGACTCACCCGGCCCCGATGATCGATCAATACGCCGCGACGTACAAGCGGCAGATGGATCTTGTCGGCATCAGCTACGACTGGTCACGGTCGTTCAAATCGTGCGAGCCGAGTTACTACCAATGGACGCAGTGGATCTTCGAACTGCTGTACCGAAGGGGGTTGGCGTACCGTAAGGACGCAGAGGTCAACTGGTGCCCCAAGGACAAGACGGCGCTCGCCAACGAGGAGGTCGTGGGAGGACTCTGTGAGCGGTGCGGGACTCCAGTCGAGAAGAAATCGATCCCTCAATGGTATTTCAGGATCACCGAGTACGCCCAGCGGCTGATCGACGACCTCGACGACCTCGACTGGCCCGAAGGCATCAAGGCGATGCAGCGGAACTGGATCGGGCGAAGCGAGGGCGTCCAGTTCCGGATGAAAGTCGTCTTCGGCGGTCAAGAGGACGCCGAAACGACGCCGAAGGCATACGACCTTGACTCCGATGCGGATCCAAAAGCGGACATGACGTTCGAGGTCTTCACCACCCGTGTGGACACGATCTTCGGCGTCACCTTCTGCGTTTTGGCGCCGGAGCATCCGCTCGTGGACCGGATCCTTGCCCATGGTGGCCCAGAAGTCGAACGTCAGGCATCTGAGGTAAGGGCTTACCGGGAAATGGCGAAATCGGAGACGGAAGCGACGCGACTGGCGGAGAACCGCGAAAAGACAGGAGTCTTCACTGGCGCCCATGCACTCAATCCGGCCAACGGACAACGCGTGCCGATATGGACTGCGGACTATGTCCTGAGCGGCTATGGGACCGGGGCCATCATGGCCGTCCCTGCAGGCGACGAGCGCGATTTTGAGTTTGCCTGCAAGTTCGGGATTCCTGTGACCGCCATACAAGAACCAGACGCGGACTGGCTGGCCGCCAACTGGACAGCTGGATCAGGCCCGACACCGGAGAACCTCCTCGATCAGTACCTTGAGGATCCCAAGCGCTTTGCCGCCGCTTACATCTCGAAGGACGCACCCCTCATCAACGCCAAGGAGTACACGGGTATGAACTTCGCCGAGGCGACCCGGGCGCTGGGCGAATGGATGGAGGCGTGCGAGATAGGCGAGCGCAAGATCCAATACCGTCTGCGCGACTGGCTCATCAGCCGCCAACGTTATTGGGGCTGCCCCATCCCCGTCTGCTATGCCAAGGACGGGGACGCGATGCTCATCCCTGAGAACCAACTGCCCGTAGAACTGCCCGATGTGGACAGTTACGAGCCGAGCGACGATGGGACTTCCCCCTTGTCAAGGATCACCGAGTTTGTCAACTGCACGACTCCCGAGGGCACGCTCGGTCGAAGGGAGACGGACACGATGGGCGGTTTCGCCTGCTCGTCTTGGTACTTCTTGAGGTTTTGTGACCCACACAATAGCGACCAAGCCTGGGAACCGAAGAAAGTGTCCTATTGGATGCCGGTCGATACCTATGTCGGTGGCGCAGAGCACGCCGTCATGCACCTACTCTATGCCCGCTTTTGGACAAAGGTTCTTTATGACGAAGGCCTCGTGCCCGTGAAGGAGCCGTTTCAAAGGCTCAGGAACCAGGGCCAAGTGCTCGGGCGGACTCCCTACCGCAAGGCACGCGCGAGCGAGAAGCTCGAGGTGGGTGAGGACGGGATCTTGGTCAGCTACGAGGAGGCGGCCACGCTACCTGAGAGCGACCTGACATGGAAGTGGGTCAGGATGAGCAAGTCCAAGGGAAACGTCGTCACTCCTGACGAGGCGGTGGAGTCGTACGGCGCGGACGCTTTGCGCTTGTACGAGTTGTTTGTCGCTCCCTTCGACGCCGATGTTGAGTGGAACAACGAAGGCATGACCGGTACTGCAAGGTTCTTGAGCCGCGTATTCCGACTGGCCTCCGAGTTGGCACCGTGCTATCGTCGCGACTGGAGATCGTCGGGCACCGGTACGTCGGAAACCGTCCGTCACTTACGGAGAGCCACTCACAAGACAATCCGACGTGTCACAGAGGACATCGAGCGGTTCGCGTTCAACACGTACATCGCGGCGATGATGGAGTATGTGAACACGGTGAACGACCTGAAGAAGAGCGGCCCTGCGCCGGAGGACGCCGGAGCCTGGAGCGAAGTGCTCGAAACGCTCATCTTGTTGCTCGCCCCAGCTGCTCCCCACACGGCCGACGAGCTTTGGGAGAGCATCGGTGGGCAGGGATTCACCTACGACCAACACTGGCCGAACTTCGATCCCGAACTGGCAAAAGACGATGTTGTCACGATCGCCGTCCAGGTGAACGGCAAGCTGCGTGACACGATCGAAGTTCCGGCCGACAGTTCGCGCGAGCAGCTTGAGTCAGCCGCACTCGCATCGGAAAAGGTCAAGAATCATCTCGCTGGATTAGAGGTAAGAAAGGTCATCGTCGTCCCCGGGAAACTCGTCAATGTCGTCGCGAACTGAATTCCGCCCCTTCTTAGCCGCAACCGAGCCAAGGCACAGAACGGCAATGTCTGGCTGGCATTGTCCGGTCGTCTTTGTGGCCGCCATCGCGATCCTGGGTGGCTGCCGTCCCGACCCGAACGCGCCCCCGATCTACCGGACTGTTGACGACTACAACCAAGCCCTGGCGCAGGTGGAAGAGCTGACCAAGACTCCGTTCGAGGAAATGCACGAGGGATATCCTGTCTCCAAGAACGAAAAGGAGGATCTGCGTCGCGCCAGCCGCTTGATCGAGGGGTTGATCGCTTTTAAGGCCGATACCTACGGGCTTTACATATTGAAGGGACTGAGTCTTCGTGGCCTCGACGACGACAAGGGTGCTGAGATCGCCTTCAAACAGGGACTGGCCCTTGCACCCGAGAGCCTGACCGCAGACGACTATGACGCGCTCGGGCGGATCCACGACGAGTTGGCCCTGCTCTACGAGGCCAGAAATGACTTTGCACAAGCCGAGATCCACGCCGACAAGGCTGTGGAGATGCTCAAGACCGAACCCTCGATTCTCACGGACGCGGCTGGAGTCAAACTGCAGCTGAAAAAGCTTTCCGATGCGAGAAAGCTCATCGATGCCGCGCTGAAGGAACAACCGCAGTACAAGCGGGCCTTGGATCTGAAGAAGCTGATCGATATGGGATCTCACTGAGACGGAGCCGAGGGTGCCGACACCGACATGCTCACTGGGCTGAAAGGGGGTTCGCCTTAATCTCAGCCCACCGTCGTGGGTAGGGTGCAGGGGTCTTGCGCAACTTCCGGTAGACCGGAAAGGCGCGATCGCCAGACCCTCCCGGAAGACTTTTGTGAACGCACTGCTCCAGTTTGAGCCCAATGCGGTTGACGGGCAATGCGCTGGCTTCTCCGATTTCGGCCGGTGTCCTCATCGGTACAATCAACCCTCCGACTCTTGCCAAGCCCACCGAGACCTCAAGTTGTACGGCAAGTGGAGCGAGAGCGCGACCCGTGACGAAGTCGTATTCCTCGCGTTCGATCCACTCCTCCGCCCTTGCCTTGACGACTCTCAGGTTGGGCAGCAGGTGTTCCCGCAAAAAGGAAAGACCCTTCTCCGATCCGTCCATCGCCGTGACGCTGAGGTCGGCCCTGGCACAGGCCAAAGGCCATGCAGGGAATCCGGGCCCTGTCCCGACATCGACGACATTCGCGCCTTGAGGAATCAAGCTTGCCACAAGCAGCGAATCGATGAAGTGCCGCACCACGCACTGCTCGTACGGCACTCGTGTCAGGTTGAGCGAGCGGTTTCGCTCATAGAGAGCTTCGCCGAACGCGCTGAAGAACTCGGCTCGTTCCTCGCTCAGCGGGAAGCCTTCTTGGCTGCAGTAAGCAAGCAAGGCAGACACGTCCATTGGCGAAGGGCCAGGTTACCATCCGGATAGAATCGACCTGATGGTCCGCGAACGATGGGTTCAATCCGGCCTCTGGGTGGCAGGAGCCGGGCTCGGAGTGGCCCTTCTGAGCCTGGTTCCCCAGATCGGTGGCGGACTTCCCTTGCCGTGGCCCCTGCTCCTGGGATCGTCTGTTTATCTGTGTGGCGCGATCGCCGTGGTGGCGAATGCCCGCGGACCGGGCGGAAAGGCCCTTGTGGGCAAGCTCCGACTGATCCGTTTTGGATTCATCGCGATCGTACTGATTTTGATCGTGAAGATGCAAACCGGCTAGGGAGCCAGCTTCAGGTGCTTGAATACACGACCCAGCATCTCGTGGTCGTAAGCATCCATCTTGGAGGTCTTCTTCGTCTCAAGCTCAGCCTCTTCGTCATGGCCAGAGGCCTTGAGAAAGGCACGGAGGAGACCGTGGTACATCGGGTTGTCGGGATCGAGGTCGCTCGCAAGCCGCACCGCTCGGATCGCCTCTTGCGGCCTCTTCGCTCCCCAGAAGGCTTGGGCAGCGAGAAAGAAGAGGCGATCGTCCCCTGGTGAAAGCTCGATGGCGGCGTGCAGGGCGTCAATGGCGTCCTTGTAGCGCTTGAGTTCCAGGAAATACTCACCAAGCCAATAGTGATAAAACGCTTGGTCAGGTGCGCAAGCGATCGCGACCTGGCCAGCCTGTACGGCTTCCGTGCGGTATCCGGCCCTCCGAAGAGCCGCCGCCAACTTGTGGTGAGTGTAGGCGTTTTCAGGCTCCAGTTGGACGGATTCACGCAGTTCGTTGATGGCATCGTTCGACCGCCCCATCTGGGAGTACAGTGCGGCCAGTGCGATCGACAGTTCCCCGCTCTTTTGAATGCGCTTGGCTTTGAGGTACTGACGGAATGCCTGGGGGACCTGGTCCGTAGTCGAATAGGCAGCTCCCAAGTCCATCAAGGGCCAAGGCGAAAGCTCATTGCTTTGTTCGACCGCGCGTTTGAAGTGCTCTATGGCGGCTTCGTAGTCCCCGTCCGACATCGCTTGACCACCGAGCCGACGGCTGTGTTCGCTGTCCCTTCCCTTCTTGCCTCTGGCCGTCGAGTGCGGGGCTTCGGGCGCTCCTGCTCCCGGGATGTCGAACAACTCTTGGATCAGTTTGTAGTCAGGGTTCAAGGTCTTTGGTCTGTCAATACGAGTGGTGTCGTGCCAGTTCGATTCCGGTCGGCCGGACCACGAGGGTCACGGGGTAGTTGGCGCCGGAAAGCGGCAAAGTTGTGATGCTCAGAGGTTTGGACGAGCCTGGAGGTAGCTTGATACTCGCGAGCACTGTCTCGGACTTTGGCGAGATCATGCCAACGCGGATGTAGTCTCCGTTCAAGACAAAGAGGGCACTCCCGTAGCCGGCACTAGCCTCGAGCAAGAGCTCGACCTCCACCGGTTCAGCCGTCGGGTTCTTCAGTTCCCCCTTGATGTCGTAGATCACACCGAAATTGCCTTTGAGTTCCTTGTGTGTCGTCGAGTCGAGTACGGGATTGTCCCCAATGCGCGCAAAGCCAAACCGACCGCCGACCTCATAGTCGAGTCGGGCCTCGCGGAACGGTTTGGGATAGACCTCTTCGGTCGAACCCGTCAGGTTCATGCGGGTATCGCCAAGTGAGAGAGGTGGTGCCGCGTGCCATGCGCCAGTGACTCCCAAGCCGACGGACCACATGGCTGGCATCACTTGGGGAAGGACGCTGTCCCCGACGACAACGACTGACTCGGGCCCGCCTTTGAGTAGGGACAACGTCGCTAAGCCGCTCATCGTCTCTCCTGGTGCGATCCGACGAAGGGTGATCGGGATCGTGGTGTTCGGCGGAAGTTCGACGACTTCGGCCGATCCCGAGAGCCACTTGCTGAGGAACTGGTCACCAGCCACGTATCCAGCTCTTGTCGGATTGCGGTCGGGTCGACTGTCTCCGAGCGAGAGCGTCACCAGTGCAGGCTCGGCCGTGGGGTTGGCCACAAGATAGCGGACAACAACGGGAAACGTGTAGTCGTTGATATGATGGTAGAGGAGCCTGGCCGAGCGGCCCGCCTTGAGTTCAGCCCAATACAGCCTTTTGGGCTTCGGGATCCGCTCAGGGTTGTTGCTGTACCAAAGTTCATCCTCGTGTGACACCCCGACGCCCACGTTGGCGACGTGGACTGAGCACTCGCCTTCGAACGGGAACGCGCCTGGACCGGTCGCCTTCACTCGTACCTTGACCCAACGGTCGATCCCAGTTCCTAGGGCGGCTGCGTCGAGGGCTTTCGCCCAGACCTGCACGCCAGGCACTGAGCTTCCCCGGGACTGCACTTCGGCAACGGCCGCGCCGGCCACTACAGACGTGCCAGCGGGGTTCCCTACGACCCGAACGCTCCAATGGTGGGATACGTCGAACGCGTACGGGAGCACGGCCACAGTGATGTGCAGCGCCTCGGCGCCACTCACGATCTCAAGCGTGGTCTCACCAACGGCCACGGGCTTGAGAGTCAACGATCCCGTCGATCGGACAACGGAGACAATGCCTGGACGAGAGGCGGACACTGCCGATTTGGCCGCGGCCGAACCCACCAGAGCCACCTTCGCCGGTCTGTCTGGAGGCAAAGTCACTGAAGTGGTGTCGGCTTTGAGGGGAGGAAGGGCCGCTGCCTCTGCGACGCGGGCGACGAAGGCCTCGGCGAGACTGGCGAGCGAAGACTGGGCCGCTCGGGCGTCATCTTCCGAGAGCACGAGGATCAAGTGCTTGCCGTCTAGCACCTTGCGCTGCCCGCCCGAACCGGCGATCCTTAGAGGGCTCCCCGGTCGAAGGGCGCTGAGCACGGCCGCAACTCGGGCTGCGCGTAAAGTGGCGGCGACCCCTGCCTGCGGAGTCTGAAAGGTAAAGACCCTGGACTCATTGACGAAAAGGTCGGCACCGACTGACTTTGCGTCCAGCGCCCAGGAGGCACAAGAAATGCCCGCAGCCAGGCACAGCAGAAGCGGTCGGCTCATCCGGGTTTGGTCTCTAACTTACCCGACGAAGAGCTGCCATCGAAGGGAGCCCTTGACGAAGTCTCGATTTGACTCACAAGTGGCATGCAAACGGCCCGCACCTGAAGGCGCGGGCCGTCGCTTCGATCGTCAGAGACTCACCTCTTTTTTCGACGAAGGGCGAAGAGCCCTGCTCCCAGCGCCACCCAGGTGGCCGGCTCAGGGACGATGTTGAATTCGCCGCCGAGCGTATTGTGTTGACCGACGGTTGCACTCGAGAACGAGTCCATCAAGTTCCCGTTCCGGTCGAACCCATAGAATGTCCCGCCGTTGCCCTGTTGCCCCATCCAGATCAGACCTGTGGTCTGATCCATGGCAAGGCAGGTGATCGAGCCACCGAGGCCAGGATTGAACGAACTCATGAAGGATCCGCTCATGGAGTACTGCTCAATGTTCCCACTGGACCACCCGGAAACCCAAAGGCTGTTGTTCTTCTGGTCATAGGTGATGCCGAGCCGGTCTCCAAACCCGCCGAGCGGAAAGAGCATCTGGGGGTTGGTCCAGTCGCGGTTGGTGACCCAGACGCCGCCCAGGTTGCCATAGTTCATCCAGTAGTTGTGGATGCCATCAGTGGTACCGTCGTAGCCTAGGTAGTCTAGGTTGCCGTTGTCGACAATGTCCTTGTAGTCGACGCCCAGCCAGTTACCGTTCAGGTCGTAGAGCCCTCCGTGGTCTCCCGAGTTGAAGAATTGCCCAGACGCAGCGGTCCGGACGTCGCCCGAAACGGCGATCGGATAGTCTTGGCCGCCCGACGTGTTCCAAGTCAACACCGAACCCGAATCGTAGCGAAGGTCGGTGAGGCTGTTGCCCGCTGTCATGTAATAGCCCATCGGCCCTTGGCTTTGGGCTAAAGCCATACTGCAGAGGAACGAAGCCAAACCGATCGTGAGTACTCTCTTGTTCAAACGCACCTCCAGGCGCCACAGAATTGGACGCCATGCCTGTATATTCTACAGCAGTTTTCCCGAGTTGAACGATCAATCCGAATCACGGCTGAACCCCGTGGACAAGCCCATCAGGACCAGGGGCCCGTTAGCACTCTCGGCGGTATACTGCTAACAGACTCCCGGCGAGACTGCCAGGAGGAAGCACCACTATGAAGCTACAACCACTCCACGACCGCATCGTCGTCGAGCCCGCCAGCCAGGAAGAGAAGACTGCAGGCGGCATCATCCTCCCCGACTCGGCCAAGGAGAAGCCGTTGAAGGGCACGGTCGTTGCCGTCGGCCCAGGCAAGACCTTGGACAGCGGAAAGACCGTCCCTGTCGAAGTCAAGGTGGGGGACACCATCTTGTACGGCAAGTACAGCGGCACCGAGGTCACTGTGAGCGGATCGGACTACGTCATCCTCCGCAGTGACGACGTGCTCGGCATCGTCACCGGAACGACCGCGACCAAGAAGGAGAAGGTCGGGGCGAAGAAGTAGAGTCGCCGGGACTTCGGGTGGTCGCCATGTGGTCAACAGGTGGTCGCCAAGTGGTCAGCAAGTCGTCACCAAGTGGTCGTCAAGTTGTCGTCAAGTGGTCGACAACCTGAAGACAACCTGAAGACAACCTGAAGACAACCTGAAGACAACCTGAAGACAACCTGACGACAACCTGACGACAGCCTGAAGACAACCTGAAGACAACCTGACGACGACCTAACCACAACCATGCCAGCCAAAGACCTTAAATTCGCAGGAGACGCCCGAAAGGCGATCGAAGTCGGCGTTGACAAGCTCGCCAACGCCGTCAAAGTCACTCTCGGCCCCCGCGGCCGAAACGTCGTGCTCGAAAAGAAGTTCGGATCGCCGACCGTGATCAACGACGGCGTCACGATCGCCAAAGAGATCGAAGTCGAGGACCGGTTCGAGAACATTGGCGCCTCGCTCGTCCGAGAAGTGAGCACCAAGACCAACGACAACGCCGGTGACGGCACGACCACCTCGGTCGTCCTCGCCCAAGCGATCTACCGTGAAGGCAGCCGCAACGTCGCCGCCGGCAGCAACCCGATGCAGATCAAGAAGGGCATCGAAACAGCTGTCGATGCGATCGTGACCGAGCTTGGCAAGATGTCCACCCCGGTCAAGGGCAAGAAGGGCATCGCCGAGGTCGGCACCATCAGCGCCAAGGACTCTCGGATCGGTGAACTGGTCGCCGAGATCATCGACACCGTCGGCAAGGACGGCGTCGTCACCGTCGAAGAGGCCAAGACCGCCGAGACCACCTTCGAGATCGTCGAGGGCATGCAGTTCGACAAGGGCTACATGTCGCCCTACTTCATCACCGACCCGCAGCGCATGGAGACCGTCTTCGAGGATCCCATGATCCTCTTCTACGAGAAGAAGATCAGCGCCGTCCAGGACATCATCCCGCTGCTGGAGAAGGTTCTCCGGATGGGCAAGCCGCTCTTGATCGTGGCCGAAGACATCGAGAACGAGTGCCTCGCCACGCTCGTCCTCAACCGCCTGCGGGCCAACCTCCCCGTCGCCAGCGTCAAGGCGCCCGGCTTCGGTGATCGACGCAAGGCGATGCTCGAGGACATGGCCATCCTCACCGGTGGCCAGTTCATCAGCGAAGACCTCGGCCTCAAGCTTGAGAACGTCACCCCCGACATGCTCGGCACCTGTAGCCGCGTCGTCATCACGAAGGACAACACCACCATCGTCGGTGGCAAGGGCAAGAAGGCCGACATCACCGGCCGGCTGAACCAGATCAAGCGCCAGATCGAGACTACCGACAGCAACTACGACAAAGAAAAGCTGCAGGAGCGCCAGGCCAAGCTCAGCGGCGGCGTCGCCGTCGTCAAGGTCGGCGCGGCCACCGAGACCGCCCTCAAGGAGCAAAAAGCCCGCATCGAAGACGCCCTCGCCGCCACCCGCGCCGCGCTCGAAGAGGGCATCGTGGTCGGCGGTGGCGCCGCCATCCTCTGGGCCTCCAAGGCGCTCGAGAAGGTCAAGGCCGAGGGCGACGAGCAGATCGGCGTCAACATCGTCCGCAAGGCGTGCGAATCGCCCCTGCGCACCATCGCCGAGAACGCCGGTGAGGAAGGCAGCGTCGTGGTCGAAAAGGTCAAGAACGGCAAGCTCGCCTTCAACGCCGCCACGATCGTCTACGAGGATCTGATGAAGTCCGGCGTCGTCGACCCCACCAAGGTCGTGCGCTGCTGCATCGAGAACGCCGCGTCCATCTCCGCGCTCCTCCTCACGACCGAGGCCGCCGTGGCCGAGATCGCCAAGGAAGAAGACGAAGGGCACGCGCACTGAGCTCCGATCGGGGACCGCTAGCCGGTCCCCGATCCTCGCCCATCGTGGCAAAGATGCACCGAGCGGACGGTCTCCTTCCGCATCCGCGTTGGTCGGGGCGTCTTATTTCGAGTTGTCGAGCGCTTCTTTCGCTTTGTCAAGCGCTTCCTTGATCTTGCCCACCTTCTCCAGCTTTTCCTTCGCGTCCGAGAGCTTGTTGTACTCTTCGATCAGCTTCTCGGCCGTTTCAAGCGCCTCGACGACTTTGATCAACTTGGCCGCCCCCGCCACCGCCTTCATGCCTTTCACGATCGTGCCGACGCCCGGCATAGGGATGTCGGTGTAGCCGAGCAAGTCTGCAGCAAGACCGATCAGCTCGCCCGCCATCGAGAAGAACGCATCGTCCGCCAGCGACTTGTCCACCGCTGTCTTCGCGACGTCCAGGTCGGCGTTGGACGCTGGAGTGAAGCCCTCCAGAACCTCAACGATCTTCTTCTTTCGCGCGATGTTCAGGCGTCGGCCAGCATTTGGACTCGACTTCTCTTCCTCCTCAAGCTTCTTGATCTTCTCGTTGTAGCCAGCGATCAGTCCGCGCACCCAAGCGTTGAACGTTTGCGCGTCCATCGCCTTCTTCACGTTGTGGATCGAAATGTCGAAGCACACACCGCGCAAGAGGAACGGACCCGGGTTGACTCCGGTCAGGCCGATATTGAACGTCGCCACTCCTCGGCTCACGCTGCTCGACTCGATGGCGAATGCGTATGTCTCGCCTCGCGTCTTGCCCGCGTCAGTAGTCTTGTCCAGGTGCACCACTGACGGCGACTCGTTCGTGATCTCGCAAGGAACCGGATAGGCCGTGTCAGGCAGACCCTCCAGACCGGCCACCGTCATGGTGAGTGTGCCGTGCTCCCCTTGCAAGAGCGTCGTGCGAGAGGCGGTCAGCTTGACCGAGACCAAGCAAGTGCCGAGTGCAGGAGACGCATCGCCTTCGTGGACAACGATGGTCGTCGGCCCGGTCCTTTCCGGCACGCCCGCGAAGACACACGAGCGAGGGGACTCAGCGAGCGGAACAAGGGTCGATTCCCCACATTGGGCCGTTGTGTTCGCCGAGTCCCCGTCGAACGGCCCGCGAACCTGTACTGGCGTGCTGTTGGCTACGACCGGATCGACTCCGAACTGCGAAGGCGAGTTCGCATACTGAGAGTCGCGGAGCGCACAGGTTGAGGAGGCCACCTCTTTGCCGTCCGAGTCTCGCAAGGCGATCGTCAGGGTGGCGGCTCCTACTGGCACAGCCCACGACGGGCTGGTGCCCTTTCGGCCGGGCTTTTGGCCTCCGACCTCGACGACATAGCCGTTCAGCACGGCGCCGTTCTTCACAGCGTCTTCGCCCGAGCCGCTTGGCACGGCGATCACCGTTCCGCTCACGGTGTCGCCAGCCAGCGTGTCGGTCGGCAGGTAAACCGTCACCTTGCCCTGCGGCAGACTGAAGTTGGTCACCGAAAGGTCGCCCTGATCCTTGGTGACCCCGTGCGCCACGGGAACGACGAGAGCGAGCGCGATCATCAGCGTCGTCATGATAGGAGTTGGGACTTATCAGTTCTTTGTAATGTTCCCGCTTTGTGGTCGGCGAAAGGGCTGACGCAAGTTCCGTTAGGACAGCCGGAGGTCGGGAAGGTCGTTCTTGGCAAGGTGCGCCCAGCCAAGAACGAACAGAGCCCGATCCCCGTGGCCTAAGCCACTTTCAGCAAGGTGCCGCCGCCGCCCACGCCGCCGACGCCATAGACCACCACGGAGTCGCTCGGCTCGCTGAAGTTCCCGCGCCGCTCGGTGACCACACGGTATTCGGTCGCGCTCAGGGGCTGTTCGCCCAGGGCCAGCCGGGTGCGGGTGGTGGCTGTCACCAGCGTCCAGTCGGTGCCGCCCACCGGCCGCGACTGCACCATATAGTTGCAGCCGGGCAGGTTGCCGTTGCGGTCCCAACGCAGCTTCACGGTGCCGACGCTGTTGCCGGTGCCGCTGACCTGCGTCACCGGGTAGATCGGCCTCGGGCTGGGCACCGTGTCGCGGATGTTCAGGCCCAACTGCTGCTTCAGCGTGTCGCTGACGCTCGGATCGATCTGCCACTGGTTGGCATAGAGCTGCACCAGTTGCAGAGCGGCGTTGTACTGGGCGTTCTTGGTGGTGGTGGCCGCCTTGGCGCTGTCGTGGGCGGCGCTGTAGGCCGCCACCGCGCTCTGGTAGTCGGTGTTTGCCGCGGTGAGGGCCGTGACCTGCCCCGGGTCGAGCCCCAGGGTGAGGGCGTTGGCCGCGGCCGTGGTGACGAAGTTGCTGAACCATGGCCGGAACTGGACTTCCGGCAGTCTGTAGTATGTCGCCATTGTTGAGGATTCCTTCCCGCCTTTCTTGCGGCGGGCTTAGCCCGTAGGCATGCTGTGTTGATTCCTTACTTTTCTTTCTCCTTGGGCGGGCAGAATTGCCAGGTTTCCCAGTCATAGTACGATGTAGGCGTTACGCGCTCCGCGATAAGCTTAGGTTCGCTCAACTGTCAATCAAGCCAAGTTCTAGCTCCTGCGTTGTCTGTTTTTGTAGCAAAACCATCGAACGCCGTCGCAAAACCCTACGATCTGGTCGCAAAAACATCAAACGCGGTGGCAAAAACCGAGGATCCGAGAGCAAAAACCTCGAACGCGGTCGCATAATCCTCTCGCGAAGTCGTGAACTCCTGTCGCCGGGCTCTTAAGGCACGTCCGCAAATCCCGGCTTGCAACGCAGCCGAATAGGGCCGCTCCGCGAGGACTTCACGTTGCCAAGCCGGGCCACGGTTCCAAATCCGGGCCACGCTCCCGGGCTAGAATGGCCCATGGCTGAGGAAAGCATATCGCTTCCATCTGCGGATCCTTTCCATAACACCCGATCCGCAGGGCTATGGGCGTTGCACGACGGAATTTTCGGCATTGCGAAGGGAAACAGACACGGTCTGGAGTTGGTCACGGCGGGCCGTGGCCGGGGTGATGTCTTTTGCACCCCGGTCCGAAGGACTCCTAGAACCGCATCCACACGAGCACACGGCGGGCCGTGGCCGCAGGTGGGCAGACACAGGCGCTTGACACGCTCCTGCAGTCCGACAGGATCCTGACGCGTGCGCGCATCCTAAGGGCGCCCTGTCAAGTTAGAACCCTCTTTCACGACCGGGCGGGTGGCCAGACGAACCGTAACTGACTCGGGGGTGGCATGGTTATGGCCCGCGGGCGCTTCTGTCGCTGCCGGCTCCGGCGGCCATAGCCATGTTCGAAGAACCCTCGACGCGCAGACCGTCGATGGGGGCGCTCCGCACCTGACGAAGACGCGCCAAGACCCGGCCCACGCCCCCGAAAGCCCAGATGTTCTTCAAACCGGGGTGAGACGGGAAAGAACCATCCCCTTCACCCCGGCCACCAGTCAAGAGTGCCTACTGCTTGTGGACAGTGATCTGGACGACCTCGCCGTCAACGACCTTCACGCGCAGGGTGCGCTGGCCTTCGCTGTAGAGCAGTTCCTTCCACCGAGTGCGGCCGAGAGTCCCGTAGCTGTAGCCCACCGGGTCGCCGATCATCCTCACGACTTGCGGCTCCAACATCCCGATGTGAACCGCGCGTGCCTTGTTTTCGATGCTAGCACGGGCGAAGCTGCAACCCGCCGCTAGCGCCGCTAGGGTCGCAGTCAGCAGGGCCTGGCAGTCGAACGTACGCATAGGCCGCCTCGGGGTCATGTCGGACTTAGGATGGTAGCACGACAGATTCGCCGGCGGTGCTGGCGAGTCCAAAACAGTCGGCCCGCCTGCGCGGCGGCAGTCACTTCGACGGAAGGACCGACTTGCCCTGGAACCGCAGCACGGGCCCGGTCTTCGTGTCCTGCAGGACAACGCGCTCCTGCTCCTGGGCGCCAGTGACCTGGAGGCCGCACCGGTCCGGCAAGACGGTCAGGCCGACCCGGCGTTTGGCGTTCGACTCGTCGTAAAGGCTCAGCGCCGGCTGGCCCTTGGCCACCTGTAGGCGCGCGCACTCCTTGCCCGTGTCGCTCGTGAACGAAAGCACGGGGCCGATGGCGATCGCTTGCAACACGGCCGAGGGGCGGCCGCGCGCGTCGCTGAGGGTCAAGGCGCTGCCTTGGGCGGTCGGTGCCAAGGTGGCGCGGACCTTGCCGTCTTCGCCGCGCAGCACGAACTTGGTGGCTTCAACGGTCTTGGGCGGCACCGTGAAGCCGGCCACCAGAACGCCGGCGAGGGCCAGCCACGTGAAGGCCAACGCTCGGGACTGCCTGGCGAGACGGCCCTCCAGGCGCTTGACTTGCTCCTGTACTTCAAGAGGATCCTGACGCATGTGTGCATTATAAGAGCGACTTGCCAAGTTAGAACCCTCTTTCACGACCGGTGAAACCCATATGGGACCGCCAAGAAAAGGGGTCAAGGGTCCCTGGCACGTCGGCCCGGCGCGTGACGGCGCAGTCGCAGGGAGTTAGGAAAGGCCATGAAACGAATACTTGCGACCGCACTCGCCCTATGCATCGCTCTTCTCTCGCCGTCGGTCGCCCTCGGCCAATACGGCCAGGGACACCCCATGACCCACAGCAAGCACGGAGACAAACTGCGCGGAGCCCCCCGATCCCACTACACGGGCAGCCACAACCATTTCCAAACGGGCACCAGGCCCTCGACGGTCGTCCCCTACCGGTGGCGCGACGCCCAACACCGCAACGGCCAGACGCGCGGACAGCTGCGCGACGGCTACTCTGCCTACAACCGCGACTGGCGGGCCGTGGCCGGGGTGATGTCTTTCGCACCCCGGTCCGAAGGACTCTCAGGACCGCATCCGCCTGAAAGCACGACTACGGTCCGCGACAGCTTAGCGGCCCTTCTTTGCGCGCCTGCCGTGGGGCCACACATCTTCCAGTCGCCAGTGCTGGTTGGCCGAGAACCGAAACCATAGGGACACGAACAAGGCAATGCCCGCAAAGTCGACAGCGGCGAGCACGGCGACCCTCGACAGGTACTGCCGCATGACCACCGCGAACACCGGCGCCGTTCCTGGAACCAAGACGTATATTGGGTTCGCTTGCAGCCAGATCCCCCAGGCGACCCAAGCGACGGTACACCATGCAAGGAGGGGCCAGACCAAGCGCCTGCGCACCTCCTTCCAGTACTCCGCTGCAGAGCCCACGACACCAGTATATCGTGACAGCCGGGCTGCAGCAGCTAGCCGAGAGGCCCCCGACCTGGCGGGACGTCAATGATTGGACCGGGCCCGACGGTCCGCCAGGCCCTGGCTCAGTTTGAGCAGGACCAAACGGACGACCAGCGCCGTACCAGCCCCGATAGCCCCGCCATACGTGGCGCAGGTGATGCTAAGCATGCCGACTCCGCCTTGCCCCATGTCTGGCCGCAGGCCCCAGAAGCCGCCGAACAGCACGCTCCATCCGACGCAGACCAACCAACCGAGAGAGACGAACGCCGCCCGGCTGGGCAACCAATCGCGAGAAGTCGGTGGCAGGGCGACCGGCGCCTTGGAGCGGGCTGATTTGGAAAAGTCGACGGCGGCGACGATGACCGCCAACGCGGCAGCCGTCACCAGCGTGGCGACGCCCAACCTCGCGCCCTCCCACGGAAACTCCCGGGCCGTCCCCGCGAAGACCGCGTTCACGACCGCGGCTTCCCCAAGCCCCCCGGGCGAGGAGGATGGCGAGCCTCGGTACGAGCCAAGTGGGACGCACGGGCCAGTATAGCGGGCCTAAGCACCGCCCATTGGTCGGCGCAGCGGCATTCTGAAGCCGAGGAAGTGGGTCGATAGAAACAGGTTTGTGTTCGTCGTCGTAGAACGAAGCAGGTGGATGGAACGACGCTTCACCGAGAAACAGGTCGCCCAGATCGTACAGCGCGCCGCTGAGATCCAGTCGGAGAAGCCAGGAGGCACGGGAACACCGGGGGACGGTGTCACGGAGGGCGAGGTCTTTCGAGTGGGGCGCGAACTGGGCCTCGGCGCCCGGGCCGTGGACCAAGCGATGCGCGAAATGGCGGTGTCAGGGAGCGACACGGGCACCAGCCGGTCCTTCGCACGCGACATCGAGCGCACGATTCTGAACGAAGACACGGACGCGGTGGTGGCTGCCGTTGTCGAGGAGTTCGTGCCGACCTCGACAGTCGTTCACCTCGGCAGTGGTCTCAGCTACACTGCCCAGGTGGGAGCGACACAGTGCGCGGTACACGTCTCAGCCCGTGGCGCTCGTTCCACGCTCCGGATCCGGACGAGCGCCATCTTTGCCGGACTGGCGACCTGGCTGCCGGCGGTCTTCCTGTCGGCCATCGCCTGGGCCTTGATCTGGGACAAGACAAGGATGCCGGGCGACATCAAGTCGCAGGTCGTCTTGGGCACCGTGGCCGCACTGTGGATTACTGCCGCATTCGGCTACCGCGCCCTGGTGCGCTCGGCCAACAGGAAAGTCCAGGCCCTGACCGACAGGATCGTCGCTCGAATGGGTCGCAGCGTGCCGGTCGTGGTCCCATCGCCGCAATCCGACGAAGTGTCGTCCTCCCTTCACCAACATCTTCTCTGACCGGTGGCGCGCACCAGGCAGCCCGAAGCCCGTGTCACCGCTCTCGCGCGTGGGGTTTGCGCCCCGCAAGGGCCACTCCCTGCGCCCAAGCGGGGTCGGCCTCGTCGGCTTGGAACGAGTGGCCGAGGCAGCCCGAGATCAGGTGTCCCGAGAAGTCGTGGATGATCTGGCCTTGCCCCTCGTCGAACGTGAAATAACCGACCAGGTGCGGCTCGTTGCCACGCAGGTACCGCTTCATCGTCGCTCGCACTTCGGCCTGGGTGTGGGGTTTGTTCCAAATCCGGAGTTCGTCGATGGAGCCATGGAAGGGGGTCGGCTCGTCGCCGGGCGAACCGAACATATCGCTGTTGCCGATCCACAAGTCGTGGACGAACGGTTGGTGCGACGATCCGCGCTCACGGGCAGCGGCCAGTTCACCGTTCACGTAGACTTTTTCGGCCTTGTCGCTGTACACCAAGGCGAGATGCGTCCATTCTCCGATCGGAACCTTAGCCTCTGTGGCTTGGCTGAAGACCTTGTCGGGCCGACCGTGCAGGGCCAAGCCCCAGCCGAAGTTGGCATAGTTGCGGCACAAGAGATAGTTGTAGTAGCGGTCATTGGGCTCCGCCTTGATCCATAGCTCGATCGTTGCTTGCGGCAGATCGAGTTCCTTCTGGTACGGCACGACCGCCACCTGGCCGTCCCCTTCAAAGTGGAGGCAAGACCCTTTGACCGGCATAGCCGCCAAGGCGAAGCAGGCGACACCTAAGAACATAGTGGATCCAAGACTACCAGTGGAGTCAAGAAGGGCCCGGCCCCTGACTCCTTGAGGCATAATCGCCAGAGTCACCTGGAGCCCAACGATGCAACTCGGAGCGTTTTCGGTCAGTCTGGCCGTCAAGGACATCAAGGCCTCACAGGCCTTTTACGAAAAACTCGGTTTTTTGCCCTTCGCCGGTGACGCCTCTCAGAAGTGGCTGATCCTCAAGAACGGAAGCCACGTGATCGGCCTGTTCCAGGGCCTGTTTGAGAAGAACATCCTGACCTTCAACCCCGGATGGGACAGCAATGCTCAGAAGCTCGACTCCTTCACCGACATCCGCGAGATCCAAAAAGAACTGAAAGCGCAAGGGCTGGAGCTTCAGATGGAGGCGGACGAGACGACGACAGGACCGGCGAGCTTCATTGCCGTCGATCCAGACGGAAACCCGATCCTAGTGGACCAACACGTCTAGGCGGTCAGCCAGGGCTTTGGGCGTGGCTGCGGCCGTCATTTTGGATGGTGGGTCAGTTCTCCGGCCTTCACTTCGACGTCGAGCGTGTTCTCAGAAGACGGCAACGGGCACGTGGCATAAGCGGTGAAGGCGCAAGGCGGGTTGACCGCCCTATTGAAGTCAAGAGTCACGATGCCGTCTGTGGGCTTGGGAGCGTACAGGAAGCGGCCGGCAGGATAGGTGGACTTGCCGCTCGTCTTGTCCTTGAAGTTGAAGAACAGACTGCCACCCTCGTCCTCAGCCTCAAGCCGACATGTCTTGCCACCGAGGGTGAACTCGACGTATCCGGGATTCGGCACTGGGCTCGTATCGCCGAGCACATTGGTGATCGGCATCGTGCGCGGTGGATCGTGCGCCACGAACTTCGCTTGGATCTTCATCGCAGGATCGATGGCGTACCAGCGGCGCCCCTTGAACTCCTGCAGGGCCTTGCTGTTCGAGTCGAACACTCGGATGCCAACGCGCGTGCCTCGCTGGATGACGACCATCGAATAGGTACCGACTGTGACTGTGCTGGTGCCGTCAAGATCCGCCTGAGGAACGGACTTCCCGCCGACTTTCACGACGTCCGGCTTGAGGACGCGCACACTCACCTTGTCGCCTTGACGAGTGAAGATGCCGACACTGCCGTCCTTGGTCGTCGCAGGAAGCGTCAGAACGCCAGAATCGGAGTAGGTGAAGGGCGTACCGCCTTGTTCCAGCCAGCAGAGACCCACAACGGTCAACCAACCCTCTTCGCCCTTGAGGCCGTCTTCCTGCTCCTGACGCCACTTCAGAACTTCTGCTTTGTACAAGGCAGGATTGTCCTGAATCGATGTTGTCAGGATGGCGGCGCATACAAGAGCCAGTGGCATCTCGTGAACTTACCGCAAGGCTCTGCGGAAGTAGATTAGATTCGGTTGCAGATCGGCAGGCAGACTGCGATCCAAGATCCAGCGTCGCAGGACTCACCATTCCGACTGTTGTTCGCCCAGTCTCCAATGCTCCGTATGGATCCTGCCACCGGGATAGGCGGCCCGCCGTTTCCGGTCATCGAGGACCTTCCGAATCGAATAACGATGCCTCCAGAGGTCGCTAAAGTCGCTCTTGGAGACGAGATTTTAAGTGACGGCCCATCGAGCGTCACAGTCGCTGAGGTTTGCCACGACACGGCCAGCCCTGTCGCGAACAAGGGGCCTTCCCCGTTCGCCGTGTCGCCAGTGTGTGATTCGGTACCCATGGATCGTGACCGCCGAACCGTTATCGAAGGCGTGGGCGGCGTGTGTCAGCACTATACGGCGAATCTATGACCAGTCTGCCGACTGGGCAAAACCATCGACAAACCGCCGGGCAGCTTCAGGGCACAAGGGGAAGTACAGCGAGGGTTCGATCAGTTCAAGTTCACTGACCAGCCACTGGCCGTTCTGATCTTGCATGAGGTCGAGACGGGCGTAAAGGAGCCGATCTCGGAAGGGGGCAATGGCTCTGTCTATGAGCTCGCATTCGTCCCTTGTCGGCGTGTCGCCACCCGCAATGGACTCCTCGTCTTCGTCGAATCGAGGACGTTTGAGAGCCACATGCGAGGCTTCTCCCGAGATCCACACCACCGACCGTTCACCGACGGTGTCGACCGAGGGGAGATAGGGCTGCACCATGACGTCGCGATCGGCAAGGAGTTCGCTGAGATAAGACTGGGCCGCAGCCTCCTGCCCGGGACCGAAGGAACGCGTCAGATAGGAGGCGGCCGACACCGAGGGCTTCACGACGACCGTACTCCAGTCCCGTTCGAGCAGGAGAGGGTTGAGATCCACAGGCTCACCCGCCTGCAGGTGAACAGTTGGAACGACAGGACATCCTCTGTTCGCTAGGTCGTTCAGGTAGGTTTTGTGCGAGTTCCATCGGACGATGTCCGGCGGGTTGAGAATCCGACTGGTCTGACTGACCCTGTCGACCCACTGCAGGAACTCACGGGCGTGCAAATGGTAGTTCCAGCACGACCGGAACACGACAAGGTCGAAGTCGTCGGTGCTGGCTTGCGGATCGTCCCACGGGATCAAACGGGCGTCGTACCCGGCCTCCCTACAGGCTTCGGCAAGCAGTGCTTCGTCGTGGTCCGGCTCCGGGAGAACCCTACAGGTGACGAATCCAACTTGCACGGGACATTGATACCTGAGTCCCCCGCATGAGCCAAGGGCAGCGTCCGGCGATCCACATCGTGCGTCCCGGTATCAGTGGAGTGGAGTACCTGGTGGCCTCAGATCAGACTCAGAGAGTCACCGGTCAAGACAAGCATTCCTCACGAGGCAGCTCACAGTCTTGAAGGCGGGACCCACAGGAACACTGGGTTGAACGATGGCAACCGGAAGGTCGGAATATGGTGATCCCCCTTGGACTTGTTGGGCACGGTCGGCAGGTCTTCGGTCGGCGTTCTCTGGTACCACCAACAAAGACCGCCCTCCTCCTGAGGGAGGGGGGCGGCCATCACTTAGGTGGAAGGGCCCTAAGCCTCGACCGCTTCGGCTTCAGGTGCCGACTCAACGACCGGCTCCGCGACGGGGGCCGCGGGGGCCGCCTCTTTCTTGCCAGATTTCTTCGAGTCGGCACCGAGCTCAGGATCGTAGACTTTGACGTGGAGCCGGATATCGACTTGACGGTGAACGTCAATGTCGACGCTGTGGTTTCCCAACTGCTTGATCGGGTGGCTGAGCAAGATGACCCTCTTCTCAACGTCGACGCCAAACTTGGCCTTGATCGCATCCGCGATGTCTTGCGACGTGATGGCGCCAAAGAGTTTGCCGGTGTCTTTCCCGACGTGTCCTTCGATCTCGACCGACTGACCGTGCAGCTTTTCTGCGAGCGCCTCTGCCTCGTGCTTCGTTTCGGCGAGTTTGGCGTCGGCCTTAGCGTTCCGCCGGGCCAAGGCGCCCATCTGGGCTTTGTCAGCGACGACCGCCATGCCGCGCGGGAACAGGTAGTTGCGCGCGAACCCGTCCTTCACGTTCACGACCTGACCCTCTTTGCCGACCTTGGAGACCGACTGCTTCAGGATGACCTTCATGTGTTCCAAACCTCTTACTTGCGGACCGTCACACCCACCGACGCTGTGTTCCGGTCGAACAGTTGGTCGACTCCTGCCCAGCCGAAAACTCCGGGGGCGAGCCGATAGTTGAGGCGCATGTCCAGTCGGGTCTCGTTCAAGCCGAAAAAGTCCGCCCGGAGGCCGAGCCTCGATGCGAAGTTGTAATCTACCCCAATTCCGGGTTTGCTCGCGTACACACCGTACCGAAGGCCCAACTTGTCGTTGACGGGTCGCAGCATCTGCAGGTTGAGTTTGTTCGACTCGAACGCGTCGTAGAGCCCGAACATCACCTTCTCCTTGCCGACCGGTAAGAAGATGTTCGCGTCGGTCCGGAGCCGGTCGGGCCTTGTCTCCTGGGCGAAGTTCCCTTCGAACTCAACCCCATCCAGAATGTTCTTGCCTTGGTTGCCAATCCGGTCCACGGTCTTGTTGAATTTGTCGATGAGGTCTTGAACCTGGTCGGCCACCTTGTTCGCCTTGGCCATCAGGCTCTTCGTCTGCTCGCTGATCTCGATCCCGTTCTTCGACATCACCTCAGCGTTCGCGGCTATCTTGGTCCCCGAATCCGACATGACCTTGACGTTGCTCATCGTCTCCTTCAGGCTGGCCCGCATGTCGGGGTCGTTGACGAGGCCCTGCATGTCGCTGACAAGGGACTTCCCTTGTTTGACTGCATCGTTGAGGTTGTCAAGGAGCGCGGTGGTCTTGTCCTGAAGCTGTCCAGAAGCGACCAGGTCTTTGATCTCCACGCTGACTGCCTGCATGTTCTTCAACATGTCGCCTGTCGTCGTCAGGAGGTCTCCGAACTTGCTGGAGTTCGCCGCGACGAGGCCGTCGATCCGGCCCGCTACATTTCCGAACTTCTTGGTCGTGTCGTTGACCGATGTCATCAGTTCAGACAGTTGCTTCTTGAGGCCCTGGTCTGCCAGGAGCCCTTGGAGCGACTGCAGAGTCTTGTTGATCTCGGTAAGCGTGGCACCGCTTTCGGGAGCGAAGCTCTCCAGCGGACTGCCCAGACGGCCCGGCAGCGTCGCGCCCGGCATCAAGGTGTCGTGAGATGACGACGGAAGGATCTGGATCCGGATGTCCCCAATACTGATGAAGCTCGCAGGAATGAATGCGGTGCTGTTCTGGGGGATCTGCGTGCCTTTGTCGAGAGCCAAGGTCAAACGAGCCTTGTCGGCACTCAGCAGTTCCACCTTCGTGACCTGGCCGACCTTGACGCCCGACATTAGAACCGTGGATCCGGTCGAGACGCCTCCTGCGTCGCGAAAGTCGGCAAAGTAGGTGTCAGTTGGTTTGGTGAAGAAGCTCTTCTGCAAGAGCGCATACGCGCCAAGAATCAGGCCGACGAACACGACCACGAACAACCCGACCTTCCACGCGTGCTGCATGACGACATTCTAGACGCCCGGCAGGCCCGCGGAGTTGCCGGGGCCGCTTCCTTCTCGGTCCCACGGCGGGAGTCGTTTGCCTGACACCGGGGAAGCGGCCCGAACACGGGCTCACTGGACGATCAGAAGGCCGACCATCCCGGTACCGAAGCTCGAGCCGTTACCGGCCGAACCGTGGAACAAACAGTGGTAATAGATCTTGGTGCCCGTGGCGACATTGGGAACCGTCCACGTGTAGACGTCGCCCTGAAGCATGGTTCCACCGGTAAATGCCGTCGACGAGTCAGGCCCGCCAGCCGTGTCCGGCGTTACCGTGTGGGGCATTGTGTCCGTGTTGATCCATGTCAGAGTCTGGCCCGCGGTCACGTTAGCTGTGGTCGGCGAGTAGAGCTGTCCCGCGACCATGTCGATGTTGGTGGTTCCGCCGCCTCCACCGCCGCCTGTTGTCCCTCCGGTTGTCCCTCCCGTGGTTCCGCCCGTAGTGCCGCCCGTGGTGCCGCCCGTAGTGCCCCCCGTAGTGCCCCCTGTAGTGCCTCCCGTGGTGCCTCCCGTGGTACCGCCCGTCGTGCCTCCCGTGGTGCCTCCCGTGGTACCGCCCGTGGTGCCCCCTGTAGTGCCACCCGTGGTTCCACCGGTCAGGCCTCCTCCACCCCCACCTGTGGTTCCCCCGATCGGCCCGCCCGATCCAGCGCAGCCTGCAAGCCAGAGGATTCCGGCGGTCAGGGTCAAGGCAGCAACGGCAAAAAGAGCAAGGGGTTTCATGTCAATCCACTCGCCGACCGGAATGGTCCGGTCGATCGGTTAGTTCCATCAGAGAACACTAACCCGAGCCAAGTGACTTGACCTGCAAGACCCTGGTTGGAGGCAGGAACCGACGTGTCTACTTGGCTGCGAGTTCCTTTCTGCCGAACCAGAACTCGCCACTGAAGTTCCAGTCGCCAGCGTTCTCCGGTGTTTCGGTCCACGTGACGTACAAATACTTGGAGTCGGCAGCGCAGCAGATGAAGTCAAGGGGCGGCCGTTTGCAGACGATGCTGTGACTGACGCGTTCGGAGTAGTCGAACACACCGTCAGCATTCCCCTTAGCGTGCCGAACCTGCCATCTGCCGTAGGCGTGACCTCCGATCGACCCTTGACCATCTCGATTATCTTGCCAAATGATGTGGGGAACTCCGGTGGCGTCGTAGCAAGCCCAGGAAAGGCACTGGATGTAATTGGGAAAGTTCTCGTCGGCCAACTTGGCCTTGATCCGGTCCACCAGGGTCTTCCTGAGTTCCTCGTCGGGAACGATCCTTTTAGGAGCCGACCATGTCTTTCCCGCGTCGTGGCTGACCCTCGTGTGGACAAGCAGGCACAAGTTCTTCTTGCCGCCCGCTTCCACGACCTCGTAGTCGACGTAGAAGGCGAGGACGTCGCTCTTCCCACTGGCCGCGAGGCCACCCAGCATCCACCGCTCTTGAGTGTCGGCCCCAGGGAGCTTGCTGATCGTGCCCAGGGTCGTGTGGTCGGTCCACGTCTTGCCGCCATCCGTCGAACAGGCGAACTTGTACGTGTCGATCGTGTTGTAGTCCTTGGAAGTGGTCCAGAGACCATAGAGCTTGCCATCAGACGACGACACCAGGTGGGGGTCGACAGGTGAGTCACCGGCCGCCTCCTTGTCGACGCGACCAACTTCTTTCCACGTCAGCCCACCATCCATGGACTTGGAGACGAACACACCTTTGGACCGTGGTCCACCGATGTACCCGTCGGAGTAGATCATGTAGGCGGCACCTGTCGACTCATCTGTCGTCACCCATTCGCGGTCGAGGGGGCGACCCTTGATCCCGTCGCCTTGAGTCCAGGTCTTGCCGTAGTCGTCTGTGTTCCAAGTGGCCATTCCCGCCGTACCGAGGGGGTACATGTAGGCGATGATCGCTTTACCCTTTGGCCGAGCGTAAACCAGCATGTCACCCAAGGCGTTGTCGAACTCCTTCTTGTCCTCGAACGTGGCACCCCAATCATGGCTGACCATGACCTGGACGGGAATGTGGGAGGACACGTACACCATGCCCGCCCCATCGGTCGACACGTAAGTCTCTCCGCCGTTCCCAAGTCGGTGGACATCTGTCCATTGGGCTGAAGCGGTGCAAGCGACGACGATGAGGGCGGCGGTGAATGGACGACGCATGGAATTGCCTACTCTGATCAGACGGATTATGGTTTCGATTGCGCGTCGTCTGCTGTGGTTCGATCAAGATCGTAGGATTTCGATGCGCTGACTCTACATGCCGACGCTGGCGTAGTGGCGCATCCCCCTGCGATGGAGGACTTTGAAGGCGAGCACAGACAGCACGACCCAAGTCAACTGCATTCCCAAGACGAAAAGCACCCGGTCTCCTGTGGTTCGACCGATGAGGATTTCCGTCGGGGCGCCCGTCGTGTAGTAGAACGGAAGGAAGGTCGAAAGCTGTTTGACCCAGGGTGGGAAGAGAGCCAGGGGGAACATCTGCCCACTCAGGAACAACATCGGGAAATAGTAGAGCTCAAAGATGGCCTGTGCTTCTTGGGTGAACAGGGCGATCATGGCAAGGGCCGTCACCATAGTGACGCTCACCAAGTGTCCGAGGAGCACCGAGCACCAGAACGTCCAGCTCAAGTTCAGATGTGGAGCCTGGATCGCACTGCTATAGAACCAGAGGATCACCACGAACCAAGGAAAAAAGATCAGGCTGCGCACGCACCGCCACGCGAGGTTCCTGACCATGATGAACCTGAGATAGGGGACTGGGCGGATGATGTGGGCCGAAAAGACGCCTTCTCGAATCTCGTTGCTGATGTCCCACATGAAATGGCACACGATGAAGCTGGTGAGCATCAAGAGACACAAGTAATAGAGGACGAGGTCACTGCCCGTGAAGCCGCGGATCGATCCACTCTTGCTCGCCGCGATCCAAACGAGCGGCATCGTGATGGCCGTCGCCACGTCTGTGAAGACCCAGATGATGCCGGACGCCTTGTACGCAAGTCCGTCCTGGATGTAGATCCTGAACAGACCGGCACACTGTCGCCAGGTTTGGGAGAGCTTCACGGGCCGGGTTGTACCTCTGGACGGCACCGACTCGGCATCAGGCAGGGGCCCACTAGCCTAGCCGACGGCCACTGGTTCAGACCAGCCTTCGGACGGCAGCGATGACGTTTTCCACGTCGGGGATGCACTCAAGCTCCAGAACCCGTGCATACGGCATCGGTACGTTGAGCCCGCCGACCCGGCCCACGGGCGCGTCGAGATCGTCAAAGCACTCCTCACCGATCCTCGCGGCGATCTCGGCCCCGAAGCCTCCTGACTTCCAATCCTCGTAGACGACCACGGCGCGGTGAGTCTTACGCACCGATTCGAAGATGGTGTCGGTGTCCAAAGGCAAGAGAGAACGGACGTCCACGACTTCGGCATCGATGCCTTCTTCTGACAGCCGCTCAGCGGTGGCCAGGTTCACCTGTGTCATTCGCGAATAGCCGATGAGTGACAGGTCGGTGCCCTCACGCAGGACTTGTGCCTTGCCAAACGGTACCGAGAAGTCCTTGTCGTCAGGGATCGAACCCTTCAGCGTGTAGAGTCCGGGGTTCTCCGTGAAGATGACGGGGTTGTCGTCCCAGACGGCCGACTTCAGCATGCCGTAGGCGTCTTCGACGGTCGACGGCGCCACGACCTTGAGGCCAGGGACATGAGCGTACCAGCCTTCAAGCGAGTGCGAGTGTTGGGCAGAAAGCTGTTTGGCTGCGCCCCCCGGTCCACGGACTACCAGAGGCACCTTGGCCTGCCCCCCCGTCATGTAGTGGATCTTGGCCGCGTGGTTGATAATCTGATCGAGCGCCAAGATCGAGAAGGACATTGTCATCATCTCGACGATGGGACGCAACCCAGTCATCGCGGCACCGATGGCGATACCCGTGAACCCTGGTTCGACAATGGGAGTGTCCACGACGCGGCGCTCGCCATATTTGGGCCAGAAACCCTTGGTGACCTTGAATGTTCCCTCGTACCGCCCGATGTCCTCCCCGATCAGGAAGACGTCGGGGTTCCGCTCCATCTCTTCGTCGATGGCACGGTGAATAGCGTCACGGTAGGTGGTATCAATGGTCGCTGGCATGGGCTTCTCAAGGTCAGGACCCCCTGGGCTCATGAGCGCGGAGTCCCTTCGCCGGGCGCCATTGCCCGATCCAGGCCACCAAGATACCCGGACAGTGGAAGACGCAGCTGGACCGGCCAGTTTGCTCAACGGGCTGACCAATGGCCCCGAACCTGACAAGCGCGGATGAGAATGACAAGAATATGCATATCTCCGTCATGTAAGGAATGTCGCGACCCGACAATCAATGATAGTGGTGCCGGTCGGTCAGGTCCAAGCCCACTTTTCTTGCTGATCTTGGGGAAAACTGACCTTGATAACGATATGACATCGCGCCTAGGTAACGAAGGACAGAAGCAAGCAGACACGGCGAAGACTCTCGTCGCATCGACCTATGAACGCGTCGTCGAGAAGATGCGCGACTCTTCGAACGTCCCCGTAATGCCGATAGCGTGCCAAAAGTTCGTCCAACTCGTGGACGCCGGTGACCTTGCCGGACCTGAGGTCGTCAAAGCGGTCTCGGCCGATCCAGTGCTGACCACAGTCATTTTGAAGACAGCCTCGAGCGCCTCGTACGGCCGGCAGAACGTGTCCAACATTGCGACAGCGCTCACCGTGATCGGCGCGAAAACGGCCCGAACGCTCGCTCAAATCGGGATCCTCCGTTCGGCTTCGGCACGGCCGAGTCCCTCGTCGAAGTGGGAAGACGACAAGTTCATTAGCCATAGTCTCTTCGTCGCCATCTTGGCCAAGTACTTGCACACCCTCGCTGAACGAAAACACAAGATCCGTTTCAACACCACGTCGGACGAGGCGTTTTCCGCGGGAATCCTGCACGAAGTGCCCATGAGGCTTCTCAGCGTCGAGTGGCCGGGCCTGTTTGAGAAGATCTACCTCCAGGCTGTCTCGAACCAAAGGTCGTTGGCCCAGCAGTTCCACGTGCTCTTCGGCAGACGATTCGGCGAAGCTTCGCAAGACGTCTTCCGGTCCATGGGCCTGTCTGATGTTCTGATCGCCCTAGTCTGCCAATTGGACTCGGAAGTAGCCGAAACCGGGCCGATCAACGACCTTCGCGTACTACGATTGGCCGACATACTCGCGACGGCGAACAAGTACCCCGTCATCGCTTGGTCGCCACCGCCCCTGCAAATCGAGAGCCTTCTCGAGGGGTTGCCGTTTTCGGCCGAGGAGATTGAGGAGGCACTGACCGCCACGACGCAAGTTTGCAGGGACGCCCTTCTCTCCTTCAACGTCAGACGCTAACGCCAGCTTCAGTGACCCTTTTCAGGTTCCATGTCGGTGTACACATCGGCGTACACCTCGGCGGGGTCTGGGAAGGGAATCGCGTCTGCGGCCTCATAAATCTTGTCCACTTGGGCCTTGATCTCCTCGTCGATCGCTTCCATTTTCTCCCGCGTCATCGCGTTCGTCTCCAACATGACCCTCTCCAACCGGGGAAGCGGATCCCGCTGATAGGCTGCCTCTTCCTCCTCGGCAGTTCGGTAGAGACGGCGGTCGTTGTCGGCAGCTCCATGACCCGCGAACCGGTAGTTCATCACCTCAAGGACACAGGGCCGCGATGTGGACCGAACCCGCTCGACGATGCGGGCGGCGTCCTTCGCTACCTGCAACACATCCATTCCGTCGATGCGCTCACTTTCGATCCCGAACGGCAAGCCCCGTTTCCATAACTCGGTGTCCGAGGCGTGGTATTCAAGGCGGGTGCCCATCGCAAACTCGTTGTTCTCGATGACGTAGATGATGGGCAAGTCCCAAAGGGAGGCCATGTTCATGACCTCAAAGAAGACACCTGCGTTCGCCGCGCCGTCACCCAGATAGCAGACTGTCACGCGATCCTCCCCTCTATACTTGGCAGCAAAGGCCAGTCCCGTGCCTAGGGCCGTGTGTCCGCCGACGATCCCCCATCCTCCGAAGAACCCGCGCTCGATGTCGTAGATGTGCATCGAACCGCCCTTACCTTTGCTGAGCCCGCCTTTCCGGCCCATGATCTCTGCCATCACGCTAACAGGGTCGGCGCCCATCAACAAGGGTTGGGGATGGTCACGATAGGCCGCCATCACATAGTCCCAGCCAGGGCGCAAAGCGTGGTTGATTCCAACGGCGGTGGCCTCCATGCCGATGTAGACATGCATATAGCCCCCGACCTTCCCTTGCCGATAGGCAAAGTTGCACTTCTCTTCGAAGTGCCGAATCAGCAACATTTGGCGGTAGAAGTCCTCGATGAGCGCGGGCGATTCGACCTTGTGGTCCAGCTTGGCTTTGGCCATGAAAATCCCTGGTTGTGTGGTTCTCGGAAGAGGTCCAGAGGCGCCGCGCCGTTGAGGAGCCTTCCTGGTTATACCACTGACGAGCCACGGCGACTGACGCCCAGGGCCCACACCCGGCAGAACGGCGGGGTGGAACTCTGGGGCCCCTAGAAGTGCGTATAGTAGGATCGTGAAACGTCTCTTCCTCATCACAATCCTCGCAGTGGCGACAAATATGAGCCTCGCCCAGCAGGAGACCGTCCAGAAGCTGACCTTCGAATCTGAGTCAGCGCCTGTTGCCAAGGTCTTGGAGAAGCTCTCCACGAAGATGGGGCAGAAGTTGACCGCGAGTCCGGTGTTCGGGAACGAGACTCTCCTCGTCTCCGTCCACGATGGCACTCAACGTATGGTCATGGACAAGATCGCCGAGGCGACGGTCGGCAAATGGGTGACGGTCAAGGATGGATTTCGGCTCGATCGCGACACCGACAAGTGGCGCGAAGTGGCCTCCCTGGAGTATGCAAAACGTCGGGACGGAATGGCGAAAGCGATCCAGTCCTATACAGACAGCCATAAGGCCGATGCCACGTGGGACTCGAAGAGGGCGGCCGAGCTTGTGAAAGCCGAGATCGACTCGCGCCAGCAGCTCCTCGACCATCTGAAGCAGAACGATCCGAACATCCTGGACCATCAGGTCCACATCACAAAAGGTTCCTCGAACGACGTCACTCCGGCGACTTCGGCGTTGATGGAAGTCCTGGCCAAACTCCCGGTGGACTCGATCGCGAGCTTGGGCGCCGGACAGCGGGTGGTCTACTCGTCTCGGCCAACCCGGATGCAAAAGAGCCTGCCAATCTCAGCACAGTCGTTGATCGACAAATTCGTTCAGGCTCAGAACGTGCTCGCTGCTGCCGCGAGTTCCGGTCCAGCAGCACCCGACAACATCACCGTGAACGGCGGGCTTGACCTCGCCGCCAAACCGATCAATAGCGTCCAGGGCAAGGTCCTCGTGATCCTCACCCGTCGCTCTTCGGACCCTGGAGTGACGGTCGAGGTCCAGTTCTCGGACGCGAGCGGGAACATCATGGGTCAAGCCTATCGTTGGCTCTCGCCTGAAGACCAAATACCGGAAGCCAACCCAGCCGTCAAAGTCACCCATGACGACACGATTCCGTGTAGCGCCTTGTCTCAGGAGATCGCCAAGGCCCTGGTTTCGAGCCAAGGTTCCACGTCCAACTCGTCGAACGAGATGACGATCGGATCCAAGAGCGGTTTCGTGACGCTCTCGACAAACGGCCCCATGCCGGGACCGTCACTCAGTGCAGAAGCACTGGCCTGCCTCTCGAATCCGTCGCAGTCAGACCCTCAGTCCACGTTTTGCAGTGACCTTGTTCTTGGGGCAGTCAAGGCCGCCGGTGTGAACTTCGTCGGTTCGCTTCCCGACGCAGCCTTGGTGCCCCTGGCCCGCGTGGCCGTTACCGGGTGCAAGCCCTCCTCGGTGTGGAATGGATTGTCTTCCAACCTGACCCGGCTTCAGCTCTCGGACGGTTGGATCGTCGCAACGCCAGCTGACCGGCTGGAGCAATCGGCTGAACAGATGGATCGGAACGCCGCAACGGCCCTCTTCGGGACAATCGTTCGCAGAGGCTATCCTCGCCTGTACGACCTCGCTAAGTTCTCATTGTCGCTCGGGCAAAACCCCAAAACGACCAACTTCGGCGTCGTCGTGCTCAAACTGCTGGATCCCTACGCCGCTTCCGACCTGAGCCACAACATTGGGTCGAACCCACAGCTCTTCCAGTTCCTGGCGACTCTGGGTGAGAACGCATTCAACCGATCGACCGGAGAGACGAAGTTCCAGATTCTGGGGATGAACTCGGAGCAGCGCCGCGATATGGAGGCGGTGGCCTTTGGAGGCGACACCATCGGCGGAATCATCGGTCAAGGCGACTTTGTCGGCATCAGCGTCACCGATGGCCCCGGCCCCAGCCCGAGCCGTGAGGCCGGGCCAACCCTGGCCAACGAACCGACCGAAGCCATGCCCGACGGTCTGCCAGCACTGGCTACGATAACGCTGCAGTTCACGTCTGCAGACCTCGTCTTTGCGGCCGTCAGCGGCTCCCGCGGCGGTGAGTTCCTCAGCGCTGAGGGCCTCGGCACGATGCAGTCGGCCCAGTCGAGTGGTCGGTTCCAGGACGTCGACCTGAAGATCCCTGGTTTTGACCGGTTCACAGCCGCACAGGGAAACTCTATCGTCATGACGCGGGAGTTCATCGCGGGAAGGCCAGCCGTGTCCAACTACGCTGACGGTTGGCTGGTGCCAGGCTCGTCCACGGTCACATTTGACAAGCTGCCATCCGGGTTCCGGAACGCTGTCGCCAAGGCAAAGGACGAGATGTCCAAAGGCAGGACCGTCCGGTTCGGTCCCGGTCAGCGGCCGCCTCACTAGGGCCTAGCCGGATCTGCGCGAGATCCAATAGCTGATGGCAAGGGCTAAGGGGAGAAAGCCGCCGGCCGATTGTCGGGCTGTCTCGACGGTTGACTGGAGACCGGCGGCGTGGGCAGCGACAGCAGCGCTCAAGAGAACGGCAAGGATCGCGATAATGCGGAAGGCCACGTCCTTGACCCAGCAACTTTCGGGCCAGAACCGCGATTCCCCGTCTTGGACTAGGACCGCGAGCCCGTTCGCTGGGACGGTTCATCAGCTAAACTGGCCGCTTCCATGAGGCACCAGCTTGTTCTGGTCATCGACTTCGGCGGTCAGTACACGCAACTCATCGTCCGCCGCGTCCGCGAGTTGGGCTGTTACTCCGAAATGGTTCCGTGGACGAAGGCGGCCGAGCGCCTTCGCGAGAGTCGTCCGAGTGCGGTGATCCTGTCGGGCGGACCCCGGTCGGTTCTGGAGGAAGGAGCCCCCAACCTCGACTTCTCGCTGATCAAGGGCGTCCCGACCCTCGGTATCTGCTATGGCCTGCAATTGATGGCTCATCGGCTCGGTGGGCGTGTCGTCTCAGCCAGCGAGAAGGAATACGGTCGTCGACACTTGACGGGAGTTCGGGCGTCCTCCCTGGTGGACGGGCTCGCCAACGACCAGGTTTGGATGAGTCACGGCGACCAAGTGGAGGAATCGCCCTCCGGTTTCGTCACAACGGCCCAGAC
Organism: Armatimonadota bacterium; assembly: GCA_029781035.1. GTDB lineage: Bacteria > Armatimonadota > Fimbriimonadia > Fimbriimonadales > Fimbriimonadaceae > JAEURO01. The sequence continues at coordinate 44,541 of JAKOXK010000069.1, read as the reverse complement.
GGACACATGCCGCGTCGCGTCGTTCGAGAACCGCGATGAACGCCAGTACGGCGTGCAGTTCCATCCAGAAGTCAGCCACACGCCGGACGGGCGCCGGATATTGAGGCGCTTCCTCTTCGATGTTGCGGGGCTTGATGGCGACTGGACGAGCCAGAACTTCATCAGCGACGAGATTCACCGGATCCGGGAACGGGTCGGCGACGAGCAAGTCCTGTGCGCGGTGTCGGGCGGGGTGGATTCCAGTGTGATGGCGGCCTTGCTCACCCAAGCGATTGGAGCCAGGGCCGTCTGTGTGTTCGTTGACCATGGCCTCTTGCGACACCGAGAGGCTGAACAGGTCATTGAAACGTTCAGCAAGACCTTCCACCCGCACCTCGTCGTCATTCGGGCTGCAGACCGGTTCTTCAGCGCACTCAAGGGCGTCACTGAGCCGGAAACGAAGAGGAAGACCATCGGGGCCGAATTCGTCCGCTGCTTCGAAGAGCACGCCGATGAACTCAAGGGCTGCCGTTTCCTCGCCCAAGGGACACTCTATCCGGACGTCATCGAGTCAGGGTCTCCGACCGCAGCCAAGATCAAGACCCATCACAACGTCGGTGGCCTTCCCGACTGGATGCGGATGGAGGTCATCGAGCCTCTGAAGTGGCTCTTCAAGGATGAAGTGCGCGAAGTCGGGCGTCAACTCGGCCTACCCGACGACGTGGTCGACCGCGAGCCTTTCCCAGGCCCAGGCCTGGCTGTGCGCATTCTGGGAGAAGTGACGCCTGACCGGGTCCGGATCACGCAAGAGGCGGACTGGATCTTCCGGACCGAAATCCTGAAGCACGGTCTCCAGAAGGGGATTTGGCAGTCCTACGCAGCGCTTCTCGATGTCCGGAGCGTCGGGGTCATGGGTGACGAGCGCACCTACGAGAACCCGATCGTTCTGCGGGCCGTCCAGAGTGAAGACGCCATGACGGCCCAGGCCTACCCGTTCCCCTTTGAGTTCCTTGAACATGTGTGCAACCGCATCGTGAACGAAGTACAGGGTGTCAACCGCGTCCTTTACGACCTGACCAGCAAGCCTCCAGCGACGATCGAATGGGAATGACCCGATCCTTAAGGCTCGAACGTGGCCCGACCGACAATGGTGGGGGGACGCGTCCGTCCCGACTGAGAGAGATGCGAAGATTCATGCCGTCCTTCTTGCTGGTGGCCCTGTTGGCCGGCACAGCAACGGCCCAGATGCCCAAAGCGGCTCCTGACCGGGTTGAGGATCTGCGGACTCACATCCCGGTCATCTTCGTCGCGGAGGACGGAATGTTCCCTACTGATTGGCTCACGCCCCAAATCAATGCCAAGGCGGTCAGTCTGGAGGACACTCAGCGCCAGCGGTCGAGCGACCTCTTGAAGAAGGCGATGGCCCTGTATCCCGTTAAGCTCCTGAAGACTGAACTGAGTCGCGTGTACGTGTGCAAGAAGATCAACTTTTATGGACTCGACTACGGCGGCACCAACTCGAGCGACACGGTCTACTTGACAAACGACACGCCCGCGATGGGCTACACGGACCGGTTCTTCGAAGGCAGTTTTCACCACGAGTTCAGCAGCATCCTCTTGAGAAACCATTCGGCCTTCTTTGACGAAAAGGGCTGGCGAGGCGCCAATCCCGTTGGATTCAAGTACGGCGACGGGGGGATCAGTGCCTTGCGTACAGGCGTGGACAACACAGAGATCGACGGCGAACTGGCCAAGACCGGCCTCCTGACGCAGTACTCGGAAGCGAGCGTCGAAGAAGACTTCAACATGATGGTCGAAAACCTCTTCACGGGCGGGAAGCGGTTCTGGAGGCTCGCCGACACCTATGAGCCGCTCATGAAGAAGGCGACGATCACCATCGGTTTCTATGGGAAGCTCGATCCGCTCTTCACCGAGGAGTACTTCAGGAAGCTCGCGGGGCCGTGAGCCGGTGGCCGGGGTGCGCTAAAATCCCCCCGTTCCCATGTCGGTCAAAGTCTCAAAGGAGTTCCGTTGGGAGATGGGCCACCGGTTGCCCTACCACGATACTTGCCGCAACCTCCATGGGCATTCGTACCGGATGGTGGTGGAAGTCGAGGGAGCCGTGGACGACACGGGGATGATCCTCGATTTTGGTGAGCTTTCCACGCTCGTCAAGCCGATCGTCGAGAGACTTGACCATTCGTTCATGGTCGACCCCAGCGACGAGTCCCTGTCCCGATTCCTCTGCGAGAACGGCCTCAAGACCACACTTGTTCCGTTCTACTCGACGGCCGAAAACATTGCCGACTGGATCGTAGGACAGCTTGAGGTTTCCTTGTTCGCCAGAGAACACATCACGGGAGTTTCGGTCAGCGTGTTCGAGACCGTTCATTCGTGCGCGTCGGCCTCAAGAAGGAAGGGAGTCGAACCGAAACTGTCTTGTAAAGCTGAATGAGCGCTCCAATTTTTCACCTCACAGCCCTGATCCTGTCTGTCAGGGACCGCCGCCTGCGTGGCACACTGGGCCGACTTCGACCGTCTGGTATAAGGCAGGTGTCGTCATGTTTCGCCGCGTAGCCAAACGGATTCTGGATTCACTCGAGAAGGTGCTGCCCAAGAAGGTCTTCGACCCGTTGTTGGCGGCGGCGCTATCCACATACCGCTGGTTGCTCAAAGCCAAGTACCAACTCAAAATGGTTTCTTGCCGCTTGACGGGCCGAAAACAGGACGCAGAAGTCTGTGCGGAGGTCTTGCGGGCCATTCCGTACTCCCTCGTCGGCATCAAAGGTTTGGAGGCGACCTACCGGTTGGGCCTCACCCTCAACGACGAAAAAGTCGGTGGCAACTACGTCGAACTCGGCGTGGCGCGTGGCGGAGCAGCCGCGCTCCTGGGCAAGGCTGCGTTTGAACATGGGGTCAACGGGCGCAGATTATGGCTGTTCGACTCTTTCGAAGGTTTGCCAGACGCCACCGAGGAAGACTACGTGGACGGGAAGACCGGCGAACACGTGCGACCCTTGCCGAAGGGTTCGTGCTTGGGAACTGTGGACGACGTCAAGCAGACGCTGTTCTCCCGGTTCCATCTTCCCGAGGAGGGCGTCGAACTAGTCAAGGGCTGGTTCCAAGACACGGTGCCGGTAGTCAAGGACAAGATCGGCCCCATCGCCCTGCTCCGGATCGACGGCGACTGGTACGAGTCCACGAAGGTTTGTCTGGAGAACTTGTACGGCCAGGTCGTGCCAGGCGGGTACGTCGTCGTCGACGATTACGAGAGCTGCTATGGCTGCAAAAAGGCCGTTGACGAGTTTATTGAGACGAACGGGCTCGAGCCAGAGATCGTCCTCGATGGCCGTGGCGGCTGTTATTTTAGGGTCTCGTGAGTCCATGGCCAAAGCGGTCCACAAGTTTGTGAAGAGGACTGCTGACGTCGTCCTCGCTGTGCTGGGCCTCGTCGTCTTGTCTCCCGTCCTGGCCGCCATCGCCATCCTGATCAAGGTCGGGTCGAGGGGCCCCGTCCTGTACCGCGGAACGCGGACGGGCCTCCACGGACGACCGTTCCGGATCATGAAGTTTCGGACGATGGTGGTGGACGCGGAAAGCCTGGGCGGCGGGACGACTGCGCTGGGCGACCCGCGGATCACACGGATCGGACACCGGCTTCGTGGCCTCAAGTTGGATGAACTGCCCCAACTTTGGAACGTCCTTGTTGGGGAGATGAGCTTTGTCGGCCCTCGCCCCGAACTCGCCCGGTACACAGACCAGTACGACGAGCGGCTGCGTGTCATCTTGGACGTCAAGCCGGGTATCACCGACCTGAGTTCGATCCACTTCTCTTCGCTCGACGAGATTGTCGGCAGCGACGACGCCGACGAAGCCTACGAACGGCACGTCTTGGCGAAGAAGAACGAGCTCAGGCTTTACTACGCCCAACATTCGAGTCTGGCACTCGACTGCCAGATCCTCTTCCAGACTTTTGCCGTGTTGCTCAAGAAGGCGGTGCGGCGGGCGGCTCCGGTCGAGGGCCGAGGAGCCCATGGAGCACCTTAGCCTCGCCGGAGGTGCCTTGCAGGTCAGCCGCGTCGGTTTCGGGTGTTGCCCGCTTGGCGGTCACGATTGGGGCACCGTCGACCAAGAGGAGATCCTGAGGGCCGCCCACCTCGCTTTAGACGACGGGATCAACCTTTTCGACACGGCCGACGTCTACGGCCTGGGCCGCTCTGAGGAGGCCCTGGCACGCGTGCTGGCCGTGCGCAGAGGCGATGCCGTGGTCGCAACGAAGTTCGGAGTGCGACACGCTGGCGGCAAGACCTGGTTTGACAATTCGCCCGGCTGGATCCGTCAGGCCTGCGAAGACAGCCTGCGTCGCCTGAGTACCGACGTCATCGACGTGTACCAGGTGCATTATTGGGACGCTGTCACGGACTGGGACGACATCTTTGCGACGCTCGAGGAATTGAGGTCGCAAGGCAAGATCCGCTGGGTCGGCATTTCCAACGTTCCCGAGTCGATGCTGGCCTTGCGGAACTTGCCAGACTTCGTGGTTTCCTTCCAGATGCAGCACAGCCTCGTCGACCGCGACAACGAACTGTTCATCGGCCAGGTGCAGCGACAGTGGGGACTGTCGTTCTGGTCATGGGGCAGCCTGGCCCAAGGCCTCTTGAGCGGCAAGTACGCGCCCGGACAGACGTTCGGCGATGACGACCGCCGCTCACGCCTGGTCTACGAGAACTTCCACGGAGCCAAGGCCGAGGCGAACCAAACAGCCCTGGTACGCCTTCGTGCGACTGCCGAACGGCTCGGACGCACGCCGGCGCAAGTCGCCATCCGGTTCCTGTTGTCAACGGTGCCGCACAGCTTGGCCCTCACCGGCGTCAAGTCGGTCGCGCAGGTCAAGGAGAACGCGGGCGCCCTGGGTTGGGCCCTGTCGGCCGAAGACATCGCGGCGTTGAAGGGCGAGAAGCCTTTGATCGCTCGGTAGGTCCCCAAGAACGTCGTGCCAGAATCCTGGCATGCCGACGCTGACTCCCCTCCTGACGGCCGAGCAGATCCAGCGCCGGTGTGACGAGCTCGCGGCGGAGATCGACGCGCACTACCGTGGTGAGCCCCTCGTCCTACTCGGCGTGCTCAAGGGTTCGTACCAGTTCCTCAGTGACCTGTCACGCCGACTGACGGCACCGTGCATGATCGACTTCGTTCAGTTCAGCAGTTATGGCAACGCCAAGTCGAGCAGCGGCGTCGTTCAAATCAGGAAGGACCACGACCTCAACATTGAAGACAAACACGTCCTGATTGTTGAGGACATTGTCGACACAGGTCTGACCCTGACCCACCTGCTTGAGCTCTTGAACACCCGTCATCCCGCCAGTCTGAGGGTCGTGGCCATGCTGAGCAAGCCTGAGGCTCGGACACACGAGGCCCTAATCGATTTCACGGGCTTTGAAATTCCGAACCAATTCGTGGTAGGATATGGTTTGGATCACGCGGAGCAGTTCCGCAACCTCCCGTTCATCGCAGTCCTCAAGGACTAAGACCGGTCCAACTCTCTCAAAGAACCCAACCTGTTTCGGGAATTCCGACACCTTATGTCGCACGTATTTCGCACCCGTAAATCCGACAGTGGCCCATCGAAGCGCCGCCATCGCCGCCCCCACCGCGAAGAGCGGATGGATCTGACCAGCGATCTGGAGAACCTGCCGGAAATCGATTACAACCACTTTGACAAGATGACCGCCACTGAGCTGGCGAAGGCCGCCAAGAAGGCCAAAATCAGCATCGACCAAGAGCGTGGAGCCGTCATCGAGCAGCTTCTTGAGGTCACCAACAGTGAGTGCCTCTACCGCAAGGGCGTCCTTGAGATCCTTCCGGACGGATGGGGTTTTCTCAGGAAGTCTAATTATCAGCCCTCCGTAGATGATGTCTACGTCAGCCAGTCTCAGGTCAAGCGCTTTGGCCTCCGGCCGGGTGACTTCGTCTACGGACAGGTCAGAGCCCCGAAAGAGGGAGAGAAGTACCACGGGATGTTGCGCGTAGAAAGCGTCAACCTGTTTGGGACGCAGTCGCCGGAGATGATGACCCGGCGCAACTTCGACGAACTGACACCGCTGTTCCCAAAGGAGCGCCTGAGGCAAGAGACCGAGCCTGACCGGATCATCGGGCGGATCGTCGACCTCATCGCCCCAATCGGCAAAGGTCAGCGCGCTTTGATCGTGGCCCCGCCAAAGGCGGGCAAGACAACCATCCTCAAGTCGATCGCCAACTCGATCACCAGCAACAACCCCGAGGCCCACTTGATGGTGCTGTTGGTCGACGAGCGGCCTGAAGAGGTCACCGACATGAAACGGTCGGTCAAAGGTCAAGTCATCTCGAGCACGTTCGACGAACCTGCCGAGAACCACATGCGGGTGACCGACCTCTGCCTCGAACAGGCCAAGCGGCTGGTCGAGACGGGCAAAGACGTCGTCATCCTCCTCGATTCGATCACACGTCTGTCCCGGGCCAGCAACCTCACCATCGCCCCCAGCGGCAGGACGCTTTCGGGAGGCCTCGATCCCGCAGCCCTTTACCGGCCACGCCGCTTCTTCGGCGCAGCCCGCAACATCGAGGAAGGGGGATCCCTGACGATCATCGCGACGGTCCTCATCGAGACGGGCTCACGGATGGACGAGAACATTTTCGAGGAACTCAAGGGCACCGGCAACAGTGAAATCGTGCTCGACCGCGAGTTGGCCGAGCGCCGCATCTGGCCGGCGATCAACGTCCGCTCGTCTTCGACACGGCACGAGGAAGCGCTTTTCGACAAGCATCAGTTGGAAGCGGTCTACCACCTTCACCGAATTCTCGCCAACAGCAAAGACAATGTCGAAGCGACCGACCAGTTGATCAAACTGCTGAAGCGGATGCCGAACAACGCGGCTTTTCTGGAAAGCGTGATCGCCAAGACCCGGGCCACCGTCTGAGTCGAAGTCGCTCCGACGAGTCCCTGGGGCCCGGGTGCCGGGCCCGGTACCTTCACGAGCCATGGCAACTCAAGAGTTCAGCTTCGACATCGTCAGCAAAGCCGACATGTCCGAGGTCAAGAACGCGTTCAATCAGGCCCACAAGGAGTTGGAGAACCGATACGACTTTCGCGGGACGACAGCGAAGATCGAGTTTGACGACAAGGAGATTTCGATGACCGCCGACGATGAGTTCCGGATGGATCAACTGCGAGACATCGTCTTCAGCAAACTGATCAAGCGGGGAGTCGATGCACGGAGCCTTGAGTACGGCAAAATCGAACCGGGCCCCGGCGTCAGCGTGAAACAGAAGCTGGGCTTCAAGCAAGGGATCCCCCAAGACGCGGCCAAGTCCCTCGTCAAACAGATCAAGGACAAGGGCCTGAAAGTCAACGCACAGATCCAAGGCGACGCTGTTCGCGTCAGCAGCAAGGCCAAAGACGACCTGCAGAAGACGATCCAGTTCGTCAAGGGCCTCGAGCTCGCCTTTCCGGTGGACTTTGTCAACTACCGATAGCCGCGAGCTGCCTTAGGCCGCGGCTGGAGCCAGTGGCTGCACGTCGGGAATGTCTTTCTCAAGGTGCCTCATCGTCCGGCTCATCAGGAAAGCGGTTGACACCAGCAACGTCAGCGCCCCCATGACCACGAAGCACAACCCGGCGCCGCGGCCAGGCCCCGTTCCGATCAGAGTGCCTACCGAACTGGCCAACGCTCCGTTGGGCATCATCAAGGGTCCGAACACCTTGTCGACCAAGGGCCCCGTGCACAACATTGCGATCGGAGCCGTGCCCTGGGCAATCATCCGGCGGACTGAGAAGACACGGCCCTGGAGTTCGTGGGGCACCTTGGACTGCCACAGCGCTTGACTACAACCGTTGGTGAACGGGGCACAGAACATCAAGAAGAAGCCGGCTGCAGCGGTAGACCAGACGGCGGCGTGCAGGCCGACGCCAGCCATGAACAGACCGAGCAAACCGCCAAACGTGAAAACGCCGACCACTTTGTTCTTGATCCCGCCTGTGACACTCACGAGAATGCTCCCGACCAGCATGCCCATCCCCATGATCGACATTGTGGTACCCAACCCGGTCGGACCGGAAAAGCTGAGCACGAGCGGACCGAACAGCACGCTTGCCATCGGTAGCAGGAAGTTGAGGGACGCGAAGTAACCAAGCATGTACATGAGGCCGCGGCGCTGTCGGATGAACCGCCATCCCTGGGCAAACTCCTCCTTGAGGCTGGACCTGGACTCCGCATCGGTCTTTTCTTTGACAACCTGCGGAAACCGCACAAAGGCCAAAGTGGCGGCACCGACGAGGAAACTGCAGAAGTCGAGGAAGATCAGCCCCTGGAGGTGAAGCAAAGCGAAGGCGGCACCCGCCAAGATAGGCGAAGCGAGATCCGCGACAGCCTGCCCCATCTGAACCATACCGGCGGAACGCCCGAGCTGCTCCTTGGGCACAAGGGTCGACACAGCCGCCTGGTATGCTGGTACTTGGAAGGCCGAACAGGCAGAAGTAAAGGCTGCAAGGATCATCACATGGGGCACACGCATCTCGCCCCTCATCACCAGCCAGGCCGCCACCGCGACAGCGAGACCGCAGAGAACGTCGCTGCCCAGCATGGTCACCCGCCTGTCCCATCGGTCTACCATGATCCCTGCAAGCGGAGCCACCAAAATGCCGGGGAGCATCGCAAAGAGGGCGATCGTGGCGAAGAGCGTTGCCGACCCCGTCTGCTGGTAAACCCAGACGCCGAGCCCGAAGTTCGTCAAGCCGGATCCGAGCAGGGACACAATCTGTCCTAGCCAGACTGTTGTGAACGTCTTCATCGTGATGTGAGTCCTACCGATCCACCCCAGGATAGGTTGCGGTCGAACAACGGGAAACAAGACCTATGGGACAGGCTCTTTCACGGATCCGTTGTTCATGGCGATCCAGTCGCCAACCGACTTCAGAACTTTTCCGCGGTGGCTCACGGCATGCTTCTGGTCGGCGGTGAGGTCGGCCATGGTGCAGCCTAGTTGCGGCAGCCAGAAGATCGGGTCATAGCCGAATCCACCTGAACCGCTTGGATTCTGGGCGATCCGGCCCTCGCAGGTGTCCTCGAAGACGATCGCGGGACCTGTAGCTCCGGGCGCTGAAAGGGCCACACAACAGCGGAACCGGGCCGAGCGCTCAGCCTCAGGCACATCTGTCATACGCTCTAGCACGAGCCGCATCTTCTCACTGAAGGGAGTCTCCTCACCGGCGAACCGCTTGCTCCAGTGACCTAGCTCTCCGGGCAAGGCGTCGATCTCAAGCCCGGCGTCGTCAGCCAGGCACCACTCTTGTGTGAACCGGGCCGCGCTTTCGGCTTTGATGGTGGCGTTTTCGGCGTAGGTGTCCCCTGTCTCGTCCGGTTCCGGCGCGCCCGAAAAGTCGGCCAACGTGAGGATCGACAGATCCGGAAACCGGCGAGCCAAGATGGTGACCATCTCGCCCGCCTTCTTCCGGTTGTGGGTGGCAATGACGAGGCGTCGGATCCTACCGCTCATGTGAGCCCAGCCCGTCAGAGCCCCAGCACTTCGCGCTGCATCGTCACCAGTTCAGTGATGCCCTTGCGGCCCAACGAGAGCAAGCGGCCGAGGGTCTCGGCCGAAAACGGCTCGCCTTCGGCCGTTCCCTGCACCTCGACGAACTTGCCTGTGTCAGTCATGACTACGTTCATGTCCGTCGCTGCGGTCGAATCCTCTTCGTAGTTGAGGTCGAGCACCTCTGACCCTCGGCACACGCCAACGCTTACGGCGGCGACCTGTTCTTTGACCGGCATCCTCTTGATCATGCGCTGGTCGACCATCCATCGAAAGGCGTCGTACATCGCGACGAACCCGCCGGTGATGGAGGCGCATCGGGTACCGCCGTCGGCCATGAGTGCGTCGCAGTCCACCGTGACCGTCCGCTCGCCAAGAGCCGAAAGGTCCACGACGGCCCGGAGGGCTCGGCCGACGAGCCGCTGGATCTCCATCGTCCTCCCGTTAGGCCCCCGGTGCACGTCCCGTTGATTGCGCTGCTTGCCAGAACGTGGGAGCATGGAGTACTCGGCCGTGACCCAGCCGGTGCCAGAACCCTTCAAGAACATCGGGACACGCTCTTCCACTGTGGCTGCGCACAAGACGTGCGTGTCGCCAGCCTTAATGAGGCAGGAACCTTCGGCGAACTTGGCGAAGCCCCGCTCCATCGTCAGGGGGCGGAGTTGTTCGGGGGACCGGCCGTCTGATCGCATAGGGCTCAAGAATACCGACTTGCCACGCTCCGGGGCCGGGTGCCGCTACGTGCGCAATGCCTTGTCGAGTGGGCAGAAGACCTGCAGGACTCCTGTCTGGCGATAGCCCAAATGGGGATAGAGCTGAGCTCCGGACGAACTCGCCAATAAGACGCTCCTTTGGACACCCGAGCTTTTGTCTGACAGCAGAAGGAAGCTCATCAGGGCCCGTCCGTAGCCACGTCGGCGGAAATCCTGATGCACGTACAGATCTGCGACCCAGGCGTCGCTTCCGACCGGAACGCTCTCCACCCAGCCGATGTCGTCTGTTGCCGTCCAAGCACCAAAAAGGCGTGCCTCCGCGTAGTGCCTCCGCTTCTTTCCGATCCAGTCAGGCACGGTCGTCCAGTGATCCTCAGTGGAGACCCGTCGTACTTTCGGCTCTGACTCAAAGACAGGGATATCGTGCATGTCGTGTTCAAAGAACCACTCGGTCGTCAGGGCTCGGTATCCAAGGCTCCGGTAGGCCTTTCTTAGAACGCTGGCGTCCACGCCGGGCGGGCTGGCCTCGCATACAAAGTGCCATCCGAGGTTGAGCCGCTGGATCCGTGCGACGGTTTCCTCTGGTGCGAGCCCAGTACTGACCACTTGAATCTTTCTCGGGTCTTTGCGCGGTGGGTCGTGCATCACCCAGAGGCCGTCGACGCGGTCGCACAAGTAGGGAAACGTCCGGCTCCTGGTCGAGCAGAATCCCGCCGTGAAGACGTCGATCGAGTGTTCGAGCCCCAAGCTGCTATTGTGACTCCGGCCGGCAGAGGACGAGCGAGCACGCCGCCGCAACAGCGGTGTCGACGCGCAAAACTCGCGGACCCAGGGTCAAGCCGCGCTCACCGATCAGCGCGGCTTCCCGGGGAGCCCAGCCCCCTTCTGGTCCGATCACGAGCGTGACCTGACTCGCAGTCTGCAATCGTGAAAGGCGCTCCGAGGCTCCCGTCGACACGGCCTCCGATTCACTCAAAACCCAGGAGTCGGGCCATGTCGCGAGAACCTCGGCCAGCGACGCCTTTCGTGAGAACGTCGGCAGGACTGTCCGAAAGCTCACTTCGGCAGCTTCCCGCGCAATCCGCTGGAGGCGTTCAACCTTCTGGGCGACCTTGGACTCGTCCCATCTGACGACAGTCCGCTCAGCCGGAAAGAGGACAAAGCCGTCAACTCCGAGTTCGGTCGCCATGCGCACCGATTCCTCGAGTTTCTCTGGCTTCGGAAGTCCCAGAGCCAGCAGTACGCGCATCCGTGACTCTGTCGCTGGGACAACGGTCTCGACCGGCACGGCTTCTCGTCCCGACAATCGACACTGGACGAGTCGACCGTCGCCGGGAAGGACTGCGATCCAGTCTCCTGTTCCGAGCCGCAGGACCTTGTGGAACTTGTCGTACTCCTCCTTCGGAACCTCGAACGCCTCGGTCACAGGATCGGGCAGACCCAATACGAACACGCGAGGCAGCGACCTCAGCGGACCAGGATTGCTGCCACCCATTCGCCTTCAGTCTCCTTTCGCTGCAGCTGGAATCCACAGCGCTCCGCTGCCTTGAGCACGTCGCCCCAGTTCTCTTGGATGATGCCGCTGACGATCCAAGCCCCTCCGGGTCTGACGCGCCGCGCGGCTTCCGGAGCCAATGCGATCAGCGCTGCGCTGATGATGTTGCTGAGCACAAGGTCAAACGTCTGGTTTGCAAATGGTTCGAAACCCTTCCCTTCGTGCACGTCGAAGGCGACTTCGTTCCGTCGTGCATTGGCCAGCGCCGCTTCGACCGAGGGGCCATCGCTGTCCACTCCGACGACAGACCGTGCTCCCAGTCGACAAGCAGCGACCGAGAGGATCCCGCTCCCACAGCCGATATCGGCAACATCCAGCCCTGCTGCTCCTCGCTCTTCAAGAAGCACCAGGCACATCCTCGTCGTCGGATGGTCGCCTGTACCGAACGCCTGACCGGGATCCAGGACGATCTCGATGAGCCCCGGGCTCAGGTCGCACTCTTCCCATGTGGGCCGAACGAGGAAACCACCGATCCGGCGTGGTTTGAAAAACTGCTTCCACGATTCCGCCCAATCCTCTTCCGGAACTTGTTCCGTCGTCACCTGTCTTGCGCCGCGAGCCGTCAGGAACGCCGCGAGCGGGACCAAACCAGCCTCTGATCCCGGAGGAAGGTAGGCGCTCATCGTGGGAGGATCGTCGGTTTGGACGGTGCCGGGCAGGCCGTGGCGCTCGAACGCCTCGGCCCAGACCGACCAGTCCAGCGGCTCGTCTTCCAAGTGCGCGGTCACTTTCGTCCACACGGGGCCCGGTGTCATTTCTTCTTCTTGCCGAAAAGGCCGCCCAAGAAGCCCTGGCTGCCAACGCCCTGGGGCATGGGCTCTCCGCGCATCTCCGCGAATTGTCGCAGGAGTTGCGCTTCTGCCTCCGTGACTTTGGTCGGGACACTAATCTCGCAGATCACGATCAAGTCGCCTCGACTGGTGCCGTTGACCCTGGGCAGTCCTTCCCCTCGGAGCCTGATGTGAGATCCGGGTTGAGTGCCCGGTTCAAGGCTCGTGTCGATTGGACCGGAAAGGCCTTGGATCTGGACCGTGTCTCCAATGACGGCCTGGGCAAAAGTGGCCTTGTAGGTCGTGACCAGATCCCGGCCGTGTCTCTCAAACCGAGGGTCTTCGGGAACATGGACCACGACATAGAGATCGCCTGGCCGGCCGCCTCCGACACCGTCTGAGCCCTTTCCCGGCACTCTGAGAGCGGTGCCGTCCTCGACCCCGGAGGGGATTGTGACGCTCAGCTTTTCGGTGACGACCTCCAAACCTCGCCCTTTACAGGTGGGGCAAGGTTCAGCGATGGTTTTGCCCGTGCCTTGGCAGACGCCGCACGTGGAAGTCGTCCTGATCGAGCCGAGGATCGTCTGTTGCATACGGGTGACGACTCCCGTTCCGCCACAGGCCCCGCACGATGTCGGTGACGTTCCGGGTGCAGCACCCGAGCCGTGACAGGTCGAGCATCCTGCCATGCGCTTGTAGGTGAGGCCCTTTTCGCTAGGAGTGAGGAGCTCTTCGAGGTTGACTGTGACTTCAACCCTATGGTCTTCGCCGTCACGGCCACTAGACCTTCGCGAGGTCCGGCCCCCACCCGCGAACATCTCCTCCATCATGCCGAAGATGTCAGCGAATCCGCCGCCGCCGAAGTAGTCTCCCGGATTGCCGCTCGGCTGGTCCTCCGTCAGTCCGAACTGGTCGAATCTGGCACGCTTGTCGGGATCGGAAAGCACGGCGTACGCCGTCGAGACTTCCTTGAACTTCTCCTCAGCCTCAGGGTTGCCGGGATTGACGTCGGGGTGGTATTGGCGCGCCAGTTTGCGATAAGCGCTCTTGATCTGGTCCGCCGTCGCGTCGCGCGGCACACCGAGCACGCTGTACGGGTCTTGCGGCATGGTCGGGCTAGGCTGGCTCCGCGTTCTCCTCTTCCTCGCCGCCTTCTTCTTGCTCGGCGAGGTCGTCGAGGCTGATCTCGGTGTCGTCGGTCACAGTTGGGATCTCTTCCTCTTCAAGGAGGTCTCCAATCTCGGCAATCTCCTCGTCTTCATGTTCGTCGTGAAGTTCCTCTTCGTCGAGGCCAGCCGTTGCGAGATCAAGGTCCTCTTCAATGGCGGGAAGCAAAAGCCCAACGTCAGCAATGTCAAGGGCTTCGAGGGCGCTGTAGTCGCCTGCCTCGACTGCCTCGGCACCTTCTGCGGCCATGATCGGCTTGATTTTTCCGGCTGCGATCTCAGCAAGCGCGATGCTGAGCGCGTGTCCTGAGTCGATACGCACCAAGGGCGGCGCACCTTCACGAATCTGCTTGGCGCGTTTCGCAGCCAAGTTGGCGAGCACGAAGGGTCCGTATTCGACGTTGTTGAGCTTGTCAGGATTGGGCAGGATCTTCTCGCCAGCGGCCATGGGGAACCTCAGATTCTACCCGCAATGTGGCTGAAGGGTTTCGCACCTTGGGACTGACGCGCGTACGGTGCGCGCGGCCTGATTAGTCGACACGGGAGCCACAGTCCCTGAGCCCCGTAACCCCGCTCTCGTATCCTTGCTCGGTGCCCGACCACCCTGCCTGGCGACCCGAAACGATCGCGCAACATCTGGGCGAAGAGGAGTACATCCTCGGAGCTGTCGTCCCCCCTCTGTTCCAGAACTCGACCTTTGTCTTTGAGAATTGGGACCAGTTCACGTCCGCGACGGAATATAGGCCAGGTCCACCCTACCACTATAGCCGGATGACCAACCCGACGTGCGAGGTGGCCGAGGTGAAGATCGCCGCGCTCGAGGGCACAGAGTGCTGCAAGCTCTTCGTCAGCGGCATGTCGGCGATCACGACGGCGATCATGGCGAGCACACAGGCTGGTTCGCACGTCGTCTGCGTCGAGTCGTGCTATGGACCCACCCGACAGTTCATCGAGTCCTACTTGACCAAGTACGGTGTCACTTCGACCTTCGTCATCGGCGAGGATCCGCAAGAGGTGTTCGACGCGTGCAGGCCCGAGACCTCGCTCATCTTTCTCGAGTCGCCCAGTAGCATCATTTTCCGCCTGCAGGACTTGGAGGCGATCGCAGCGTTTGCCCGGTCGCGCGGAATTGCGACAGCCATCGACAACACGTACTCTTCCCCGCTCTACCAGAACCCAGCCTCGTTCGGCATTGACTACGTCCTCCACACCGGATCAAAGTACCTGGGTGGTCACAGCGACCTCATTGCGGGCGCCCTTTGTTGCTCGCTCGAAAGGATGCAATCGATCATGAAGAACGAAATGCCCGTTCTCGGGCATGCACTTCCCCCGTTTCAAGCATGGTTGATCCTTCGGACTCTTCGAACTCTCCACATCAAGATCAAGGCCGTCGAGAAAGCCGCGAACCAGGTGGCGACCTACCTGGCACAACACCCCAAGATCGAGAAGGTCTTCCATGTCGGGGCGGATGCCTTTCCCCAGAAGGAACTCCGCGACAAACAGATGCGAGGCACCACCGGGCTGCTTACCTTCATGCCGCGCTTCCAAGAGCGGGACGCTGTGCGCCGGATGACCGAGGCGACGCGCCTGTTCCGCCTGGGCGTGAGTTGGGGTGGGCATGAGTCGCTGATCGTGCCCCTGGAGTACAAGGCTTCGGACTGGGCAGAACAACGTTGGCTCGTCCGGCTCTACTGTGGTCTTGAGCACCCGGACGACCTCATCGCGGACTTGGAGCAAGCCTTCTCCATGGCCTAGCCCTTCGCGCCCTGCGACAGCTTCCCATCCTGTCGGTTCTATGCGACTAGCCAAAGACGGAGGAGCCTCTACGGGCAGACAGCCCTATCTCCGCCGCCTCAGGACCAGGACGGCCAGCGGCGCGAACGCCAGCCAGCCTGGAGGCTCCGGCACCGGGTCGAGGACAAAGCTCGAGTACAAGCCGTCGTGGTAGCCGAAGCCGATGATCTGGCCCGAGTCGTTCACGTCGTAGGCGCAGGCGATGTCCCAGCCCGTGACAGAGGGGTCTAGCAGGTCGTTGAGCATGACCACCCCCGTCAGGGCCGTCCAGACGAACCCTTTCTTCTGGTGGTCGAGGTCGAACATCATCCCCACGAGCGTGTCCTGGTCGTTCAGGCCGAAGACGTTCAAGTAGAGCCGCGGGGTGAAAGGGTTGTAGATCGGCAGGTAGCCGCCCGACTCGGTCCAGAGGAAGCCCACGTCGAGCTGGGGCCCGAAGGTCAGGCCGGCGACGTGGCCCAGCTCGTTGAGGCCGTGGGGGTCGGTCTGGGTCTGGGCGCCCATCATGCCCATGTCGAGGAGGCGGCCGTCGGGCTCCCAGACCACCGAGTGGGCGTAATAGCCCCCGGTGACCCCGGCATAGCCCACGGCCTGGCCCGCGTCGTTCACGAAGAGGGCCTGGGTGGGCTTGGCCGGGTCCAGCCTCCTCAACTGAGTCCAGCCCTGCCCGAGCCGGAAGTAGAAGGAGTCCCAGGTGTCGTCGTGCCCGTAGCGCCCTACCACTTCTGACAAGTCGTGGCCCCCGTTGCCCTCGCTCGAAATGTGGTTGCCGTGCGCGTCCTTGCCAAAGTCGGTCACCGGACGAATGCCAGTTCCGTGACTCCATAGGAAGGCTTTCCGCGGTTGGCCCTGCAAGGATTGGTCCCAACCCACCACTTGACCAACGTTGTTGATACCTTCCGCCACATTTCCATGTCTCGGATCCCGGGACAACGGAGGGATCACTTCAAAGCCGAACGAGGAGTTCCAGGCATAGCTCTTGTTCCAGTGGGTTCCGACAATCGTGCCGTCGTTCCCGATCTGCGTCCCATCCCAACCGCCGACAGGTGTCACCCTGTGTTTCTGTTGCGCAGTCGCGAAGGCACAAACAGAGGCCAGCAGGGCGACAATGGTCGACACTCGAAAGGTGCACGGATATTTCCTCATAGCGTTCACGACAGATGCGCTCTCCGGCTGAAGCCGGAGAGCGCTTGGAAGAGTCATTTCCCTAAGAACACCCCTTGCTCAATGTCACATGTCCACGGGTTGAGGCAGAGCGGGGAGACGTGGTAGACCGCGATCATAGCCTTCATCGCTGGGACGGGCACTGTGTTCCCCCCTCCGTCGGATTGGGCTCCGATGTTGTCGCCAAAAATTCCCGTTCACGGCGGTCTGGTGTGTGAAGCCACTTGGCTGGATGACCGTGTGGTAGCTCGTGGACGTGTCGTCCCGGTTCCAGTAACCGGCGCGGAACTTATGGTCTTCGGTGTCCGGGTCCGTCGTGTACCTGAGGGTGATCCTGTGGAGGTTCGTGCCGCCGTTGTTGACGAACTTGAAGGTTCGGTCCACTGGGTTGATCGGCGTCCCGTAGGGCTGGTCGACGTTTCGGAACACACTAAAAATCCGAGGGACGCTCGACGTGGCGTGAGCCTGTGGAACACAGAGCCCAGCAAGGCAGACGATCGTCGGCCGAAGTGATGCGTTTCGTTCCATATTTCCTCACCAAACTGTGTTGGACTACGCAGTTGCCGGAAGTCGGCTGGATTTAAAGGTCTTCGTCAGGATGTTCGTTCGATTTCTTTGTTACAGAACTCAGGCTACAAACCAATTGACTCAGAAAGCCAATATGGTGAGGGAATATGACGAGTCTCATATGAACCCTTGCAGACTAGTGATGTACTGGTTCTGCGGTTGTGCCACTTTGTGGAGTTGCAGGAATGTTTGGTGCCTCCAGGCTCCGACCGACACAGCGTCTGTCCGACCCCCGACCTAGTCTGGAAGCCTCTTTTCCGCGAGCTGCGAGCACGCCTCGGTGGCGGGCGGCCCGAGCAGGGCTTTTCTCGAGGTGGGCGGGATGGGTGCCTTGATTCTTCCTACTCCCGCCCGAGCCATGAAGGACACCCGCTCGGGCGGCGGGCCGCTCGATTGACCCCGTTCTCCAGCTATGCCCCTCATACTGGAAGCGGGAGTGCTGAAGTGCCATGGTGCCCGTGGGCCAAAGGGCCACCGTGCCCGAGTCGGCGGGCAGGGCCGGAGTGCGGGCAATCCCGCCCACACTCCTGCATAATCTCTCCGAATGGTGACGCTTCAAGACCTCTTCCGCAAGCTTCAAGACTATTGGGCCGCTCAGGGTTGCGCAGTACTGCAGTCTTACGACACTGAGGTTGGGGCGGGCACGAGCCATCCGGCGACCGCCCTGCGGTGTCTGGGGCCCGAACCATGGAACGCGTGCTACATTCAGCCGAGTCGCCGGCCCGCTGACGGGCGCTACACCAAGAACCCGATGCGCAATCAGCGCTACTACCAGTTCCAGGTGATATTGAAGCCCAATCCCGACAACGTGGTCGACCTCTACATGGAGAGTCTGAACGCGATCGGGTTCGACACGAAGAAGAACGATGTCCGACTCGTGGAGGACGACTGGGAGAACCCCTCACTGGGCGCTGCGGGCGTGGGTTGGGAGGTGTGGCTAGACGGCACTGAGATCAGTCAGTTCACTTTCTTCCAGCAGATGGGAGGCATCGAGTGTCGTCCCGTGTGCGCAGAGCTCACTTATGGACCCGAACGGCTTGTTCTGATGTTGAACAAGCAGGTCTCCATCTGGGAAGACTTGATGTGGAACGACCGGCTTTCCTACCGTGACATCGAGTTCGACCAAGAGATGCAGAACAACGTCTTCAACTTCGAAGTCGCCTCGACCGAGTTTTTGCTCAAGTTGTTCGAGATGTACGAAAGTGAGAGCAAAAGGGTCTTGGAGACGCCGGTGCGGTGGGATGCCGAGCGTGGCGTCCTGTCGGCCTCTGCGCCACCCGAGACTCAGGCCGACGAACCCAGCGACGTTCGTGCCCTTGTCTACCCAGCGTTCGACCTCGCTTTGAAGTGCAGCCACGTCTTCAACCTCTTGGACGCCCGTGGCGCCGTTTCCGTGACCGAGCGTGCCGCCTACATCAATCGGATCCGTGCCCGAGCCCGTGCCTGTTGCCTCAAGTACATAGAGCGGTCAAAAGAACCTGCCACGACCTAGTTGCGGCGTGCTAGCCAGAACCCAGGGCAAAGGAGTCGAAGAACCCTTTCGGGTCGGCCCTGCGGAAGTACGTACCGGGGGTTACGACGATGAGGTGGAACAGCCGATGACCGTCCAGCAACACTTCGTTGAACACGTACGGGCCACGCGAGTCCTCGACGCGGAATCGTTGGAACGGCCGCCCGGCCAGTTCCCCGCCCCCTTCTCGAAAGACCATGGCTTTCGTGTCGGGTTTGGCGCCGTCTTGCGCCAGTCGAAGGATGTCGTCACCCGTGCGGCCCTCGAACACATCTTGCGGCAAATCCACATAAGACACTTGGTAAAGAGCCTTGTTCGAGGTGCAACTGACCGTCTCGCGGACCATGGTGCCAGACTCGGTCTCGACTTTGGTGCATTCGCGTACTGCCTCGGCCGGCATGCGGACTTTGAACCCACCGTCTTCAGACGTGAAGGTGGGCCATGTCGCCGCAGGCGATGCGTGTGCCATCGCCGCAGCTGCCGCTAAGCTAGTCAAGAAGACGACCACGATCCAACAACCTTGTCCGACATTGTCGGCACAAGGTGTCCATCATAACCCGGTCAGTCTACGAGTTTCAAGTCAAGACTCGACAAACCACGGGGCTACAGCTTCCTGACGCGGCCCTGGATCCATCGCAGGACCGTTATCGCCACTTCTTTCGCGCGGTGCCCCATCAAGGGCCCGACGTGGCTCGTGCCCGCAAACACCTCGACGTCGGCCTTGTAGACCTTGGCCATCGCGAGCCCGACAGAGTTTGGAACGTCCGTGTCCTTGTCTCCGAGAACGACCATCACCGGGCATACAGGTGTCGGCACGGAGACTCCGTCCAGGATGGATTTCATGACAGCCCCGCTCTCGTCTCGCCACCGCTTCCACGCCCATTGGATCGTCTTTTCGTCGCTGTCCGGCATGGCGTCGCGCGTATCCTGAATCGGACCGTTCGCCCATCGGACAACATCAGGGAACTCAGACTTCTTGCGTTCGACTGGGATTCCGGCTGGAGCCACGCTGTTCACAAGGACGATGGCGTCCGGCTTGAGCTTGGCCGCTGCCGAGAGAGACAATGGCCCCCCCATGCTGGCCCCGATGAGCACGAGTGGTCGACGCGCCCGGGCGCCCCATGACTCCACTTGGCGGGCGTAATCGGCGAAGGTGGTCGCAGCCAAGCCGGCTTTCTCTGGCACCAGATCGGGGGCGACGACCCTCCAGCCCGCGCTGCGGAAGACCGGCTTCCACAGGTCGTACTCCCAGCCCCCTCCACCAGCACCATGGACCATGACGACCGTTCCGGGCCGAGCCAAGGCTCCCAGAGCGATCGCACAAGTCAGCCAGGACACCGGTCACACCACTGCAGGGGCTAGACCGTATATGCCCTCGTACTTCTGGGTGATGTTCCGAAGGTATGGCTGCGGATCCAGGGGCCTGCCCGTGACCATGGTCATGAGTTCGGCAGGCTTGTATTTGCGGCCCGCACGGTACACCTTTTCCTGGAGCCAGCCCAAAACCGGTTCGAAGTTCCCGTCTTCCATGAGTGCATCCACGTCTCCGAGATCCCGGACGAGGCACTCCCAAATCTGATAGCTCAGCAGGTTGCCCATCGAATATGTTGGGAAGTAGCCGATCGAAGCCTGTGACCAGTGGACGTCCTGAAGACAGCCGAGGCTGTCGTTAGGAGGCGTCACACCGAGGTACTCACTGTACTTCGAGTTCCAGAAGTCCGGAAGATCCTGAACCTTGAGTTCACCGGTCAAGATGGCGCACTCGACTTCGAACCGGACCATGACGTGCAGATTGTAGGTCACTTCGTCAGCTTCGACGCGAATGAACGAAGGTTGGACCTTGTTGATGGCGCGGTAGAAAGTCGTCAGATCCAGCTCGGGGAGATCGGGGAACATCGCCCGCAGTTGGGGCAGGTAGCGCTTCCAGAACGGCTTGGAACGACCGACGATGTTTTCCCAGGTCCGGCTTTGGCTCTCGTGCACGCCAAGCGAGACACCACCCGCAAGGGGCGTGAGGTCCCACTCCTGAGGCGAACCCTGCTCGTACATTCCATGACCCGCCTCGTGCAGCGTTCCGAACACGGCCGAACCGAGATACTCCTTGAACCGAGTCGTCAAACGCACGTCATTGACTGACCATCCGCCGCAGAACGGGTGCGGCGCTGTGTCTTGACGCCCCCTGTTGAAGTCGAAGCCTATCTCCTTGGCTAGGTACTGCGTGAAGGTCGCTTGGACGCTTTCGTCCCACTTTCCATAAAGGAAGCCGTCGTCCGGCTTCACGGGCGACTCCTTGATCCGCTTGACCAAATCGACGAGCGGCTGTCGGATCGCGCCAAACATCGCGTCCCAACCCGCCTTCGTAGCACCCTCTTCATAGAGGTCTGTCAGGGCGTCGTAGACGTGATCCTGATAGCCAAGGTACTCCGCTTCCTGGCGGGCGATGTCGAACATCTGTTCAAGCGTAGAAGCGAACGACGGAAAATCGTCTTTCGCCCGCGCTTCAATCCACTTTTCATGGGCGATGGCTGCCAGCCGCAACTTCTTCTCGACCAGCGCTGATGGGATCTTCGTGCTGAGGTCAAGGTCGCGTGCGACGACTCGGAGAAGCGCTTTATCGTCCTCCGTCTGAGCCTCAGACTGGGACTTGTCGAGAAGTGTGCGCGTCTCGTCTGCTGTGAAAGTCTCGTGAGCCATCCGACCGAGGATGCCGAGATGCTGTGCCCTGGCTCCGGCACCTCCTCGCGGCATGAACGTCTGCTGGTCCCAATCCATCATCGCGGCAGCACTGCTGAGGGCATTGACGTCAGCCAGCCTCTTCTTCAAGGCCTCGAGGTTAGACATACTGAAAGGGTACACCGACGGGCGCCACGAAGTTGACCGTTAAGGGCACTCTGACCCGTCTGAGACACGTAGAGGCGAACGAGGCATGATGATCCCGTTGGTACTGGCACTGACTGGTCTTACTGGAGCCTGGCAGCAGGATCCGGTCGTGAGCGCTGACTCGATGCTTCACCAGATCGACGCCAAGAAGCCTCCGGCTTTTCTGGGCGACACAGACGACTACTCGTACAAGAAGAACTGGACTCTGCACTATCTCCGCTACCTCGACCAACGGAACGACATGATCTGGACCTTCGTCAAGACCTACCCTGACCACCAGAGGGCCAAGCCCTTGATGGAGGAATGGTTCCAGAACCTCTCGGGTGGCACGAGTCCAGCCGTGAACGAGCGGATCGGCAAGGCGATCCTCGACATCGATTCGCTGTTGGTCAAGATCATCCCCGATTGGGTGACGGTGATGGGCAGGTACTACCGCGCCTACTACCTCTTGTGCGGGCCATGGAACCGTTTGATCGAGTTGGACGGACTGAAGGCTCCGGCAGATGACGCCGAGCGCCGGGCCGTGATCGCGGCTGGAATGCGCATCATCCAGCAGTTTGTCGAGAAGTACCCCAAAGAAAACCGCGGCGCCCGCTTGTACGACATCCTGGCAGAGGCGTGCCACGATCCGGTTTCAGCCCGGTCCATCTATGCACGGGTGATCCAAGACTATCCCGAAAGCCCGAACAAGGCGCTTTACGAAGCAAAGATGAAGCGCCTGGACAAGATCGGAGACCCCTTCACGTTCGCCTTCGACGACGCCCTGACCGGAGACCCCGTCGGCAGCGAGCAATACAAGGGAAAAGTGCTGCTCGTCGTGTTCTGGGCTCACGAGATTCTGGAGTGCCGCAAGAAGATGGACGACGTCAAGCGGGTCT
Source organism: Armatimonadota bacterium (assembly GCA_029781035.1). Classification (GTDB taxonomy): domain Bacteria; phylum Armatimonadota; class Fimbriimonadia; order Fimbriimonadales; family Fimbriimonadaceae; genus JAEURO01. Next base: position 21,998 of record JAKOXK010000069.1, on the reverse strand, counting down.
GGTTCAAGTACCAGAAGGACGGGCTGGAGGTCATTGACATCAGCCTCGACGGAACCGCCGACGACCGCAAAAGGAAGTACGTGGACTTTGTCCATGACAATCACCTCGACTGGCACCACTACTTCCAGTCCGAGGGGATCCGGAGCCCCTTCTCGATGGGCTGGGGCATCAACGCCCTGCCGACCTGGTTTCTCGTGGACCGCAAGGGCGCCCTCCGCTATGTGGACGCCCAGCTCGACACCGAGACGAAGGTCAAGGAACTGCTGAAGGAGGACGGCGGCCACTAGCTTGGGCCCTCTGATCTGGGACTGGAGGATGACTGGCCCTACTTTGTTGGGCTGAGTCCGGGTACAAACAGGGGCCGCAAGGGCTCCCGTCGTCTAGCGGTTCAGGACATCGCCCTCTCACGGCGAAGATCGCGGGTTCGAATCCCGTCGGGAGTACCAGACCTCCTCGCCACCGACCATGGCAACAAGGCCGTGGATGCGCTGACTCTCATGGGCGCATGTTCCTGCGTCAACCTCGTTACCTGCTCCCGCTTGCTGTGGCCATGCGGAACCGTGTCTACAACTCCAATGGGAGGCCTTTGAACCCGTCGGGCCCCCGCCATCCGTCAGCAAGAAGACTGGGCGATCTCGAGTTTCGGCCGCGACTTGACGGCGAGAACGAGGGCAACGACCATGAGTATCGCAGCAACCGCAAACGTGAGTTGCATACCGCGCGCCACCGACATCGCATCGGCCTCCTCGACTCTCGAGAAGCCTGAGGCCCAAGCGAACACGGCACCCATGACTGATGCTCCCGTAATCAAGCCCAAGTTGCGCGCCAAGCTGAGCATCCCTGACATGACGCCGCGCTGGTCGGACGTGACTTTCGACATGATGGTTGTGTTGTTCGACGTTTGGAACAGCGAATAGCCTGATGTAACGACCACGATCGGCACGACATACCCCGGGATGCCGTTCCCCAACGAGGAGGCGGCCACGAGCAATGATCCCACGGCCATAGCGCTCAGGCCGATCGCCGCCACAAGGGGAGCCCCGAACCGATCCGCCAAACGGCCCGCAGGCACGCTGAAGAGCGCCACGACAACAGACCCGACCGAGAGCACCAACCCGACGTGGACCGCGTCCAGGCCAAGCGCCCGAGACAGGTAGAACGGGCCGACCACGAGTGTCGACATGATCACCGTCGAAACCAGCGCACTCGAGACCAGCCCCGTGTTCAACGCTGAGTCCCTGAACATCGTCAGCCGGATCATGGGGCTCTTTGCGCGAGCTTCAACGTGCACAAACAAGTAGAGGCCGGCCAAGGCGACAGTTGCCAGGGCCAACACCGCAGACCTCGGAAGGTCGCGGACAGCCGTCACCGCCAACGCACAGGATGCTAGGGTCACGGACAGAAGCGCCGTTCCCCAGGTGTCGAACGCCGCCACGGAGGCTCCATTCCTTTGATGATCGCTTGGCAAGAACCGGAAAGCGAGTATCAGGGCTACCACGCCAATGGGGACATTGACCAGGAACCGGGCGCGCCATCCGACGAGTGAGATCAGGATTCCGCCGAAAGAGGGGCCAAGGGCCGTCCCGATCGCAGACATCGCGCCGAGAAGTCCCATCGCGCTTCCCGTCCGGCCCCTCGCGACCGTCTCCCCGACGAACGCGATCGTGAGCGACATCATGGTCGCCGCCCCCATCCCCTGCACCGCCCTGGCAGCGATGAGAACGCCTAGTGACGGAGCCGCTCCGCACCCGACCGAGGCGATCGTGAACACGGCGATCCCGGCGAGCAGCATCCTCCGCCGGCCTGCCAAGTCACCAAGTCTTCCCACGCTGACGATCAGTGTCGTCACAGCTAACAGATAAGCCAGTACGATCCACTGGACGGCTGGGAATGGCGCGCCGAGGGCGCGGGCCATGGTTGGCAATCCGGCGTTCGCGATGCTGGTGTCGAGCGACGCCATCAGCATCGACAGCGACAGTCCACTGAGCGCCCAAGCCGTGGCGCGATTGGGACTGTCCCCGGTCGCCTGCGGAACTTCATTCCCGATCTCGGAACCAGCGACGCTCCTCATGCCTCCCCCCTGGCTTCGTCCTCCCCGTCGGCTCCGGGCGGGTCGCCGTCGAGCGCTAGTGGCTGGTCCAATCGGATCGAGCCTCTCAGCAGGTCAGCGATGGAACTCGCCTGCTCCTGCGTGAGGTCACCGAAGAAAACCTGCGCCATCTCAAGGCGGAGCCGCTGTATGTCGGCCGCAGTATCGCGGCCCCGTGTCGTGATTTGCACGAGCTTGGTCCGGCCATCACGGCTGTCCTGGCTCCGTGTCAGATACCTCCGCTGCTCAAGAGCTTTGAGAGCCCTTCCCGCGTTACTCCGGTCCACGGACAGGCTGTCCGAAAGTGCGTCTTGGGTCGCCACGCCCCCGCGCTCCTGCAAAAGCGTGAGCAGTCGAGCCTCTGTGTGGTTGAGCCCGAGAGTGGCAAAGTACCGCTCACCGATTTGAAAGCGTCGTCTTGCCAAGACCCCGATCAGGTCGAACAGATCCGAATAGCCATTGCGTTGCTCGTTCATGGATCGATTATTCCATGCGTGCGCACGCATCTAATAGGAGGTCCTGGCACCCCTCCCGTCCAGCGGACGCCTTGAACCCATGGGCGGGCGGAACGGACCTAGGCTTTCTGCTTTGGCTTCTTGCCCGACGAGGTGTTGAGGGCCACCGCTCTCTCGACGAGCGTTCTCAGGGCGTCTTCGTTGATGGAGTCTCCCTCAAAGAAGTCGATGGCCCGTCTTGCGTTGCCGTCGAGGCTCGAGTTGAAAAGGCCCGACGGATCGGGGATCGAGGCACCTTTTGCGAAGGTGAACTTCACTTTGTCCTTGTAGTGTTCACCAGTACAGACAATCCCGTCATGCTCCCAAACCGGAACCCCAGACATAGCGTTCGACGGCTTCCTCCACTTCACTTGCTCGACGATGTCGGGATCGGCCAGCCTGATAAGCTCCCGGACACGGCGGAGCGTCTCACCACGCCAATCACCCAGTTGTTCGATCCTCGCATCGATCAGCCGAGACGGAGACTGGTCTTCTTCCCGTCCTTCATTGTCGTTGGTCGTCGTCTTCATGGTCGTTGTGTCCTCTTCGATGGCGGTGGCGGCGTTCATGCGTTCTGGGCCAAGCGCAACCGTACCGCGCCGCCCATGCCAGCCACTTGCCAACCCTTCGACGTGGTCTCTGCGTGCCCTTTCAGGACCGTCACTGCATAGTCAAAACCTTGCCAGCGATACTTGGCGCGCCCGGTGCCGACTTCAGTCAAGTGAGATAATTCCGGATCCCATTCAAAACTCAGGGTCAGGCCCTGGTTTCTGTCTCTTGCAAGGCTTGCGGACAGTGACTCCTCCTCGAACTGAATCCGAAGAAGGCGGCCGCCCTGCACGGGCAGATCGACCATCAGCGTTGCCCCCTTTTCGCGAACCGATGGCCGCCCGGTCAACTTGAGTCGCTCGCCACCCACTTCGAAGAACCCGCCAGCGCCAATTGTCTCCAACGATGTTGGATCTTGGCTCCAATGGTAGCCGTCCAGCACGGCTGGCATCCGCTGCTCCACATCGTTTTGTCGCGTCGCCTCATGGAGAAACGGCTGCGGGAAGTGGTCACTGTAGACCGTGATGTCACGAAGATAGGGGAGGTCTCCTTTCCAATGCAGGTCGGCGCGGTAGAAGCGACTTTGGTACCAGACAGACCCTTCAGCGGGCGAATCCTCACCGAACGGATCGTCGAGCATGACTTGAGCCTGAGGCGGTGTGACCTTGAACGCCTTCTTGAAGCGACGTCCGGATTCGCCCATCGTCTCGACGTGCACGGCTCCTGCGTCCCTCAAAGCGGCAAGTGCCCTCATCTGCGCGGGATAGCCCTTCTCCATCTGTTGCCATGGGAAGCTGTTTTCCTGCCCAAGCTGTGCATACGCAAATTCCAGACTGGGGCCCTTTTCGATCATCTGCAGGAACGATCGAACAAACACCTCTGACCGGCCCGACGTCCAGACCGGCTCCATCGTGTCGGGCTCGCTGATCACCCGGCCATCACTAGCTTGGTAACGGAGGTTGTAATAGTGGACAGGATCCTGACCTAGCATTCTGAAGACAGGCGTGTCGATCTGTGCTTCGCCAGTCAGGGCCGGGCTCCAGCAGTTTGTCTTACTTGGAAAGTACCCGGCGATCGGAGCTCCCCAAATGGTGAAGCCGTCGGTCGCGATCTGGTCGCGGCACACGGCATAGGCGTCGATGTCAAACCGACCCGTGAGGTGGGCCATCGTGACGGCGTCCAAGTTCCAACTCGCCACCGACTTGGGATGCTCACCCCAGACCTCTTTGAAGTGGGCCATGGCGGTGTCGGCGAGTCGGATCCGTTCTTCAGGCGTGTATCCGATGGTAAAGGCGACCGGTGGCAGGTGATCCCACTCATATCCAGGGCGTCCGCGCCACTTGACCGAGGCCGCGTCGCAGAGCATCTCGTTCATCTCGAACCAGAAACCGACCTCGTGTCCAGGGGCCCTGTGCTCCTTCAAGGTGTCCACGAAGCCACCTGACACCAACGCGTCGAACTGAAGGAGCCAGGTTGCCGGCAAGCCGTATTGCCGGATCAGCTCCATCTGCTTCTGGACGGGGAGGAGCAAATCGGTGGCAAATCTCGGTTCGACACCGCGGATGAAATTGACGACGTTGATGCACCGCACAGAACTGTCCTTGAACCGCGGTCCTGTGTCCACAATCGCGCCGAACAAGCGGGCAGCCGGAGCTGCAGCGCACGCGACTCCGGTCCACTTCAGGAAATCCCGCCGGTTCAGCATGCCGTATCCAGTCTACCAACCGCCTATGTCGACGTTCCCAGTTCCTGTCCCGGAACGAGCATCTGCCTGACAGCCGGACCTTTCTTCCGGAGAGAAGGTGCGTCATTCCGAAGTCGGCCACCCCGTCTCGGATTGCCACGTCGCCCGTCAGTCTCGAGACCGGGTGTTCTCAGCAACCCTTGCCCGGAGGATGGAGCGAACAAGCTTGTCGGGCAATGGCTTGTCGTGCGGGAACTGAATGGTTCCCTTCGACGTCTTGTAGCCTTTGAGCTCCTGGCTGAAGTCTTGGACCGTGTGGCCAGGAAAGAACGAGCAGTGGTTCTTGAATGCGGCGAAACTGGCCACAAAACCGCTCTGCTTGTACGTCGGAATGCCGTAGCTTATGACCTCCTCGGCCTGTGGGAGCTCGCTTCGGATGAACTGACGGAGGGCAGACAGAGTCTCGCGGGCGACCTCGGATTCGACGCTCGCAAGGTAGTCGTCCACGCTATCCGGTTTGGCTCTGGGCATCCGCGGATTGTACCGAGCCCTATGGCTTCTTCAACTCGTACTTGACCACTGCAGCACCGGGCGCCTCGGGCAGGGTCACTGGCAGCCCATCTTCCATGAGTTCACGCCCAGACCAGTCGGTTTTGGCTACCTGGGCCCCATCGATGACCGTCACGCGGTACTGGGCACGAACGTCCAGACCGCGGAGTCTGAAGCTCATCGTTGCCTCGGTGGCTTGGGGACGGCGGAACGCCTGAACGATGCCTGACCCCCGAGCAGGCAGGTCGTACTGCCAGCCGATCCAGTTGTCGCTCCTGCGACTGAACTCGGTCAATGGATAGAAATCGCCATAGTAGTAGGCTCCCAATGACCGCCATTCGCCAACCAGCCGCCGCAGCGCGTCATAGTCGAGTCCAGGCTCTCGGACATCGATTCCCAGACCAAGCGCTGGGGCTGCGTTACTCCAGAAAGCGTAAGCATGGACGGGAGTGACACCGCCGCCATAGTACGGCGCGCTCTCCACGGCGACTGTGCCGGTGCCGTCATAAGGCAACCACATGGAGATTCCATAGGTCATGCATTGGTGGCCAATCGGCTCGTATGCGTAGTCGCTGCGCCACAGCGGCACCGCGCGTCGCATCGTCTCGAGATCGTTGCGCTTACCGCCAGAAGCGCACGAGTCGATGAGCATGGCAGGGTGACGGCGGCGCAACTCGTCCCAGTAGGCGAGATAGGCGACGATGTACTTGTTCTCGGTGATCCCCTGCCGCTCGGGAGCGTCGTTCGCACGCCAATAAGCGAGGGGGTCGATGTTGAAGTCCTGCCGGTATAAGTCGATGCCGTTGTCCTTGAGGAGTTTGTCGATGTGCCCGACCAACCACTTCCACGCTTTCGGGTCACCGAGGTTGAGAAGGTGGTTCGCACTTGAGCCTCCCCGCTCCTCAAGATCGTAAGGTCTGAAGGTGCCCGAATCAGGCCCAGCGCCCGGGCTGAGCCAACCATAGCTCCACGACTTAGAACCGTACTCGATGGCCGCATCGTGAGCCTTGCCGTCTGGTCCGGTGATGACGGCGTCCAGGCCAGTCGTGTCCCATCCGTATGCCCCGTTTCCGTAACCGACGACAAAGTCGAGCACGTCCCCTTTCTGCAGTGCCAGAGTGCCGGAGTAAGGAGTCCGCCGCCCCTGGCCGTTGAGCAGAACGAAGGAGTCCGCGAGAGACGCACCGTTGTGCAAGACGTGCACATCGGTCGTGGTCCTATCATCGAGACCAGAGAAAACAGCATCGATCTTGAACGTTCCCCCCACGGGTGCGACGTAGCGCACGACGCTGTACTCGCCTTTCGGGCCGGGGTGGAACGAGAGGGCGTGAGGGGGCCAGTTGATGCCTGGTTGCGACACGGGCAAATCACTCGTGTTCTTGACGACGCATGGTTCGCCCGTCCCCAGTTGAGACGACTTTCGAACCAGCAAACCTTGCACCGTGCCGAGGAGCCACTCAGGATGCTTTTCGGCAAGCCAGGTCTTGGGCGCGACCCGCTCCGGTTCGAACCAGACGAGGATCTTGACGCCCTTCGCGTGGGCATGGTCGCTGATCGCCTTGAAGCCGTTCGGAAAGCGCTTTTTGTCCACTTCCCACGTGCCGACCTGAGGCCAGCCTGATTGCTGGACGTACCACCCCGCATCCATCCACCAGTAGTCGATGTTCAGCCGTTCCTCGAGATACCGGTCGATGTGCATGATCTCCTTGGCTTCGTCTGCCCCGATCATCTCTTGATAGGCTCGGCTGCTGCTAGCGAGCAACAATGGCTGGGGCAGCATGCCACCGGGTTTCGGCATTCCGTGGGCTTGCATCCATCGACGCCACTGGTTTTGGCCGTCGATCCAATCGCCACGATAGTGGAGCGACACCATCAGGGGAGTGCGCACCTCCTCGCCTGGGTGCAGTCGAAAATGCGTCAGTTCCTGCCCAGCACGAACACGGACGTTGGTTCCTGCGTCACGCTCAAAGGTGGCTGACCACTGCCCTGGCCAACCTACGACCAAGATCGTCCCGCCCCCACGCCATGCGATATTGAAGTAAGGCATGTCCGTGCTGGAGGGCCGGCCCCCTGAGGCCGAGTAGCGCAGCGAAGCCTGAGGCTGAACGGGCGTTTCGACCGGTGCGTAGTCGTTGCCGTTGGCCGGAGACCCAACATTGTGGTGGAGCACGATTTCGCTTCCGGTGGTGTTCGAAACTTCACCGTCCATGGCCAGGAGGTTCTCGATCAACGGTGAGTCCTGCTTGCCGGTGTTCTTGACGTAGACAGTCCACTCGTCAGCATCGAAGTCACGGTAGACGATCCGGACGCAGCGGACCTCTAGGTCCGAAGCGGGATCGTGCCACCGAGTCGTCTCCTGGGTCCGGTCGGCATCCAACCGGGTGGAGCTTCCTTCGGTGCGCCAGTGCCCAAGAAATTCGACTGATGGTCGCCGGTCCATCGTGAAGGAAAACGTGGGTCCACTGACCAGTCCGTTCATGAATCCTCGCTCGCTGGTGGTCGCCCCGGGCTCTGCAACCGCGGCCGACGCGACGGCCAGCATCAAGACGACAGTACTCGTGCGCACGGGACAAAGGTTACCGGCTGCCCAACACCACAATTCCCCGCAAATTGGTGTTGTTCGACGCAATGGCCGTCAGGGCTCCAGGCAGCAGGCAGGATCAGCCTCCAATGAACCAACGGGCTTCAGTGAACCGTGCTTGATCCGGATCAACCCGTCGACACGGCTTCGTCCTGCGAAGTGACAAACATGCTGTAACATGACAAAAGTATCAGGTTGCAATGCCGACCGAGGATGAAGCTATGTCTGGACTTATGGTGAACACGACGGAGGGGACAAGGACGCAAATCGACCAATCAGCTATCGATGCTCTCGCGAAAGGCGTCCAAGGCCGAGTATTGACTCCTGGAGCTGACGGCTATGACGCTGCGCGAACCATTTGGAACGCAATGGTCGACCGTCGCCCCGGACTGATCGTCCAATGCTCCTGCGCCGAGGACATCGTTGCCGGCGTCACGTTTGCCAAGGCTCACGGGCTGTTGCTGGCCGTCAAAGGCGGAGGACACAACATTGGTGGCTTCGCGGTGTGCGACGGCGGCATGATGCTCGACCTCTCCCCGATGAAGTCCGTTGAGGTGGATCCTCAATCCCGGACGGCGACGGTCCAACCGGGAGCGACGCTTGCCGAAGTCGATGCTGCAACCCAGGCACACGCCCTCGCCTTGCCGGTCGGGATCAACTCAACGACAGGCATCGCCGGCCTCACTCTCGGTGGCGGATTCGGTTGGACGAGCCGTAAGTTTGGGCTGACCATCGACAACCTGCTTTCGGCTGACGTCGTGACGGCAGAAGGAGGCACAGTGCACGCTTCTACCCTCGAGAATCCTGACCTCTACTGGGGATTACGGGGTGGGGGCGGCAACTTTGGAGTCGTCTCTTCGTTCAAGTTCGCGTTACACCCCCTAGGCCCGGAGGTTCTGTCGGGTCTCGTCGTCCACCCTTTCGACGAAGCTCTCGGCCTCCTGCGCTTCTACCGTGACTTCGCGGAGACACTGCCTGACGACGTTTCAGTCTGGGTCGTCATGCGAAAAGCGCCACCACTTCCTTTCCTGCCGCAGGAGTGGCACTTCAAGAACGTACTCATCTTCGCAGCCATGTGTACGGGCGACATGGCGAATGGAGAGCAAGCGCTTGAGCCCTTACGCAGACATGGCAGTCCCATTGTTGACGTCATCGGTCCCCACTCGTTCGTCGGCTGGCAGCAGGCCTTTGACCCGCTCCTGACCCCCGGTATGCGGAACTACTGGAAGTCGTGCGACTTTACCGCGCTGCCCGATGGACTGCTCGAGACGTTGGTCGGTGCCGCAGGCTCCATGCCTGGGCCGCACTTTGAGATCTTTCTGGGCCAGCTTGGAGGTGCCATCAGCCGCGTGCCCGCCAGCGAGACCGCGTACCGCGACCGTAGCCTGAGGTACATGATGAACGTGCACGGTCGTTGGGACGCGGCATCGGATGACGTGGCCAACACAGCCTGGAGCCGCCAGTTGTACGAAGCAGCGGCACCATTCTCGACCGGTGGCGGCTATGTCAACTTCATGACCGAGGAGGAATCCGGACGCATTCAGTCGATCTACGGCGATAGTTACCAACGCCTCGTCGACCTCAAGCGTAAATACGACCCGATGAACTTGTTCCGGCTCAATCAGAACATCAAGCCTTGAGACTCCGGACTCATCCCCGTCACCCGTCGGCGGCTGACGGGGAGTCCGGCGCTGGCCCGGCATTCGGGCGACCTATCGGTCGATGTGACGACGGATCCACTGAGGATTCCGCAAGAATCGCTTACGACCGCACGAAGGCGATCAATGCGGGCCAGTCGGGCTCCTTGGACGTGTCCACGACCAAGCGCTCTTCCGTCCAAGGCTCGAATTCGGCCCGAACCTGCTCGACCCTGTCCCAAGACAGTGTCTCGAAACCCACGAGTCCTCGCCGCCTGACTGCGACTCGACGCTGGTGCTCGGCCACATCGGGACAGACGCACTCGAGGATGCGCAGTCTGGCGCCGGTCGCATGGGCGGCACTGCGCCACATCGCCCTGCCCGGCTCAACAGCGTTCACGGCGTCAACGATGACCGAATGCCCAAGCGACAGATTTTCCCGAGCCAGAACGTCTGCGACAACGTATGCGGCAAGACCGGTCTCGAACGAAGCCGGGATTCCCGACCTGAGAATGCCCGACTCGATCGGATCGACCGAGAAAACCGGCCACCCGGTCGTCCGAGAGACCTGCTCGGCCACTGTGCTCTTGCCTACCCCAGGGAGTCCGCTCATCACGACGAGGCGCTGAACCACGGCGTCAAGGATGGCACACGCTCAGAGGGTCTTTGGAATCCTCTTGATATCACTGTCGCTCTCCAGACCCATGTGAGGTAGATTAGTTCGCTTCCATGAAAAAGTCGGGTTGCGTACCAGCCACGTTGATCGTCGCGTTCGCGGCGAGCCTTTCGACGGCCGGTTGCAGTTCCAGCGGCACAAACCAGTGCGTGGACGCCCAAGGCAACGTGTTGCCTGACTCGGCTTGTCGTTCGGGAACGGTCTCGGGAGCCCACTACATCCATACGGGTGGGTTCGGCAGTTCCAGCAGTTCGGGTGGCTTTTTCGGTGGTTGATGCACCGCGAGCGGCGAGACCCCCGTCCAGACATGCGCCAGAAGGTTGAACAGCTCGGCCTGCTCTTCCACACAGTTGATGGCCAACCCTATTGGAACGAGGCTGCAGCCTATGTGTTCGAGCCCCACGAAATCGAGACCCTGGAAAGGGTTACCAACGAGCTACACGAGATGTGCCTCTTCGCGGTCGAGAAAGTGATCGAGCGAAACTGGTTCCACCGCTTCGGTATTCCCGAGCCAGCCCACTCCGTCATTGCACAAGCCTGGGAAGACGATCCACCTGCGGTCTATGGGCGGTTCGACCTCTGCTTCGACGGGAGCACACCGCCGAAACTCCTTGAATACAACGCAGACACGCCGACTTCGTTGCTCGAAGCGGCCGTGATTCAGTGGTACTGGTTGCAGGAGGTTTGCCCCGCTGCCGACCAGTTCAATTCGATCTGGGAAGGGTTGGTCGAAAAGTGGAAGAACCTGAAAGACGAAGGTTGCCTGCAGACGGGACGCGTGCACTTCGGCTGTATGGACTCGGCCGAAGACGTTATGACGACCGCGGTCCTGATGGACACAGCCCACGAAACTGGGCTCGAAGTCAACCTGATGCAGATGCACGAGATCGGGTGGGACATTCACAAGCAAGTCTTCGTGGACCAAGAAGGGCTCCCGATCCGCACTCTCTTCAAACTGTATCCATGGGAATGGATGATTGAGGACAAGTTCGGACCGATGGCCTTGAAGTCCTACCGAAAGGTGCAGTGGATCGAACCGATTTGGAAAATGGTGCTTTCGAACAAGACCATTCTCGCCATTCTTTGGGAGTTGTTCCCTGGACACCCCAATCTCCTTCCCACCTATGTCGAAAGCCCGTCTGGGCTCGCCTCATACGTGAGGAAACCGATCTTGGGTCGGGAAGGGGCCAATGTGACCCTCGTCGACGGCGACGGTGAGATTCAAACACCCGGTCCCTACGAAGAAGGCCGGTTCATTTATCAGGCGCTGGCCCCGTTGCCTATCTTTGACGGCAACCACGCCGTGATCGGCTCTTGGGTGATCGACGGAGAAGCACGGGGGATCGGGATCCGGGAGTCCGATGGACCAGTCACGCAGGATCTGGCCCGGTTTGTCCCTCACTACTTTTGCCCCGGAAATCCGCGAGAGACCAGACAGTAGAATGGCGCTTACGCTATGCAAGTCGAGATCAAGCAGTTGACCCCCATCCCCGTCGTGATGTGGCGCCATGTTGGCCCGTACGAGGAGTTGAGCGGCATCTTCGACCAACTGTGGGAGTGGGTCAACTCTCGAAGCGTGCCTGTGAAGCGCACAATCGGGATCTACTGGGACAATCCCGACTATGTCCCTGCGTCGAGGCTCCGCTCAGCCGCGTGTGTCGAGGTGCCGCCAAACTTCTTGTTGCAGGACACCGCAGGTTTAGCCCTCACGTTCGAGCACATCGCAGGTGGAACGTATGCGACAACGAGCTACGTGGGGCCCTATGAAGGTCTCACCCGCGTGTGGACGGCTTTCACGAACACCATAGAAGGCACCATGCGGCGGCAGATCAGCCAGAACCCTGCCTTTGAGGTCTATGTCAATGATGCCAGCGACACGCCGCCGGACAAACTGATCACCGAGTTGTACATGCCGTTGGTTTAGATGCGCGTCTCCACCCCATGGATCTACTCGCCTAAATTCGATTTGGCGGCCATTATTGGGCCGCCAGTGTTGGTCACGGCGATCGTTTTGGTGTGGGGCAACCGGCTGAGCGCCATTAGTGAGACGCCTCCTTGGCTCTGGGTATTGCTCGTGCTGTTTGTGGACGTTGCCCACGTCTACAGCTCCCTGTTCCGCACCTATCTCGACCGAGAAGAGTTCAGGAAACGCAAACGGCTCTACCTCATAGTCCCCGTACTATCGTGGTTGGGAGGCATCGCCATCTACGCGGGGTGCGGGGCGACCTTCTTCTGGTCTTGCGTGGCGTACTTCGCGATCTACCACTTCGTCCGACAGCAGTACGGGTTCCTGATGCTTTACCGGCGCGGCGAGCCCGTGGGGAACCTCAGCTATCGCATCGATCAGGCCGCGATCTACCTGGCGACCGTCTACCCGCTCGTCTATTGGCACACCTATCCGCGAAACTTCCAGTGGTTCAGCGACTTCGACGTCGTCCATATCCCCGTGGCGTGGCCCGAGCAGTTGTGCCGTTGGCTTTACATCGCCTCGCTCGCGTCGTTCTTCTTCAAGGAGGGTTGTACCTGGCTCACCACCGGAAAGCTCAATGCCGGCAAGGTTCTGTTACTGACGGTGACAGCAGCAGCGTGGGGAACGGGGATCATCCTCTTCAACGGCGACCTGCCGTTCACGTTGATCAACATCGTGTCCCACGGAATCCCGTACATGGCGCTGATCTGGATTTACCAGTACCGCAAACGGACGGGCAAACCGGCGTCGGAGAACCGCTTCCTCAAGTTCTTCCAACTCAAATACATCCCCCTTTACATCTTGGCCGTGTTTGGGTTTGCCTATTTCGAGGAAGCGATCTGGGACTGGTTCGTGTGGCAGGACCACGCCGACATCTTTGGCCCACTCGCCATTCGAGCCTCGGCCACTCTCCTCATGATCCTGGTTCCTTTGCTGACCATGCCTCAGGTCACGCACTACGTCCTAGACGCCTACATCTGGCGCGTGAACAAGAAGGGCAAAGAGGAAGTCCGTGCCGTCATCGGCTAGAGCTCTTGCCAAAGCTCCAGGACAGGGCGTCCCTGTCCCGGAGCGGTAACCCACTCAGGATATGTGCCAGTCGTGGTCACCGTAGATCGTCTGGATGTACTCGATCTGCGCGGTATGGCCACGAATGTGATCGGCGACGAACGTGACCGCGACCGCCATCGGATAGTCGCCGAAACCCGTGTGCAGCGTCGAGTCGATCTGCTCGGGAGTCAGGTTGTCGAGCCAGGACACATATTCGTTGCTGTTGTCTTCGAGCAAGCCCAGCGCTTGGTCGCGCGTCTTGAACTCCTTCTCTTTGACACGCAGCCACGAGTCGAGTTCCTGCATATCGCTAAAGGGAAACGGCACGCCGGAAAACCAATCCTGCATGCCTTTGATCGAGAGTGCGGCGTGGGCGACCTGCTCGATCGGAGTACGGGCCGTGCTCGATGGCGACCAATTGAGCTTGTCGTCAGGCGTGTTGGCGAGCGCCCTGGTCATACGCTCTTTGGCGCGGCCAAACTCGGCTTTGACAGCTTCGATTTGAGGGTTCGTGGTAACAGGCATGTCAGGTCATTCCGTCACTCGGTCGACTCGCCACTTTCGGGATACCGGCGGGCAGGACCGTTCTCTGTCTCATACGTGCGCCAACCTGGTTCAGTTTCCTCCCTGACGAATCGACAACTTCGTCGCCAGTGTCCTCGCCGGAACCAGCATCGGCCTGCCACCGTCATGGGTCTAGCTCGGTACCGACGATCTCAGGCGGGCGTGGTCGCTCACAGAGCGGAAGTTCCAACAACACTCTGATACGCACGTCACCTGATCCGTGAACCAAAGATCCGAGGATCGTGCTTGACCACAATCAGGATCAGAAAAGCGTCCATGAACAGGGTGACAGCCTCAAAGACGAAAGGCGACCAATGGAGGCACAGAGTGAATCCGAGGGACAACGACCAGACAATGACAAACCCGGCCGCCGTTCATTCGCCGAGCTCCTCGGAAACGAGACCGATCACAATCATCAGCCAGAACAGGATCTGGTACGCCGAGTCGCCAGGTTCAATTTACACCTCGCACCTGAAGCACAAGTCAAATCCAGGCACAAGTACGCTAGGGCCCACCGCAAGTGCGTCCCATCCGGTCACAAGGCCGTAAGATTGAAAGGAAAGGACATTGACTTGAAGCAAGACAACCAGCGGTTTGGTGGCGCAGCGAACGAGACCTTGACTCACGAGGAAGTCTCGGCAATCTTGAAACGCTACGGCGAGCAGCAAGCGGGCGAAGGCCAACCGAGGGTTTCGGACGTCGCTGAGGCCCTACAAGTCGAGCCATCAGTCGTCTCCCAGATGCTCAACGACATCCGGCGGTCGAGCACAGAGCAGCAGTTGCGCGATCGGCTTGAACAACTGGAACGGGAGCACGAAGAGCTGAGTCGCCGATCCCAGGCGTCACAGGCTGACTTCGAGGGGCTGTTTGCCAGCGGCAATTGGGCTAGGAGCCGCTACCGGAATCGGAAGCGAGCATCGGTAGGAGCCGTCGCCGTAGCCGCGATCTTGGCTTCGGTATTCGCTTCGGGGCACCGCTCGATGCCTTCATCTTCTGGGGTTTGGATCTTTGTCGCGATTGCCCTGATCGTCCTAGCACTTCGTCGGTTCCGATGAGTCCGATCGACTGTCAGCTGCTTACAGCCAGAGGATCTCCCAACTGGAAAACGATGGACTGGGGCTGGGCGCCGTTCTCGACATGGACCGGATTGGTCGCGAGGATCTGCCCCTGAAGATCGGTCACCTGGACACGGTAGTCCCCCGGCCGGACACGGCTGAACACAAAGGTCCCCAACTCATCGAAGACGCTTGTTGACACGACCTTGCCCGAAGGATCCAGCAGGTCAGCCTGCATGCCGGGGTGTTCTCGTTGGTACTCCCGGTTGAAGACGGCTGTTCCGTCCAGTTCCGACGTGGCGATAACGCCGAGATCCACCGTGAGACGTGCTCCGGGGCGCGGTTGGGCGCGGACTCCTACTTTGGCCGCAACCCACGACGGATCCTCGAAAGTGTCCTCGTTGAGTGAGAGGGTGACCTCCTTGTCTTGGAAGCGGTCGAGCGTGCAGATTCCGTTCTTCCCCGTTCTGGCCGAATAGGGGCGTCCCGAGACCTTGAGCCCAATCCCAGGCAGCAATGTGTCTCCTCGATCAAAAACCCCGTTTCCGTTTTGATCCAGGTAGACGCGAGCCTGCAGTTTGGACGCCGAGGAAGAGCCAGGCTTTGAAATGACAAAGCGACTGGAAGATCCGGAGTAGCCCAGTCCGGTCAGGAGCAGGAGGCTCGTCTTGATTCCACCGCCATCAGCCCCGAAGGTGACGCCAACGGACAAGGAACCGAATGTGCGGTAAACAGTGCCAAAAACACCGAGGGCGCGGTCGCGCGTATTGTCGTCCTCGATCCCGAAGTGGATACGGAAATCGTTGGCTATCTTTTGGTCCAAGGACAACCGAGCGACCTGGTAGTGCATGCTGTCGCTGATTCCATAGCCCAGGTCAAGCCGCCCAAACGAAGATCCAAACTGCTTGCGCAGCTGGAAGAGACCAGATCCGTCGACAACCTGATCCGAAAAGCGCACTTCCATGTTGTTCGAAAAGAAGACGGAACCGCTCCCACCGCTCATCCTGCCGCGAATGTCGGTGGCTGCCCCTACCCCGTTGTAGCGGTCGAGGCTCAGCCCGTAGGAGAGTTGGTGGCCTCGGGGCCCCACCATGCCGTCCAGACGCAGGCTCGTCGCCGTGTCGGCCCCTTCACTTATCTCCGGCAAAACGCCGTTCCCGATCGCACCTGTCAAGCGTGTGTGCTCGAGAGAAACGGACGTTGTTCCGATCTTGCGGACGGCCCCGATAGAGACGCCCCGAGAGCCGTTTTCACCCGCCAGAGTCTGCAGGTGCCATTGAGTCGAACGGTGCCATGAGTGGAAGCCCAAACCCAGGTAGCCCGTGCCGTCGAGGCCCGTGACGTTCAAAGACATCCAGGATCCGGGTGCGACGCCCGTCCTAAACTCTCCCGAAACGACCCGCGCATCTTGACCCGTGCCCCCCAATGCGTTGGAGCCGAACAGGGTTCGCCCCGCCTGCCCAGCCGTGAGCCGGTAAATCGTGCGCCCTGCCTTGACAGCCGAAGCGTCGCCGTAGACGGTGCGAACTTCCTCGTGCACGTCGCCATCGCCTCCGACAACGACGATGCGCAGGTAGTTGGGCCCCGAATCGAGCGGTAGTCCGGAGAACTCGTAGACGCCTCCCTCGTCGGCATAGGTGGCCGCGAGGAGAGCGTCGTCACGGTACAACTCGATCAGAGTGTGCGGTGGCGCACGACCTGCCACCTGTGTCTCGCCGGTCAGATCCTCGGCGGCCAACGGAAAGTTCGACGTCGAAAAGCCGTAACCGACCCGCCCCCGCGAAAGAAGTGGGAACGACGGCAAGACCAGGTCGCCAATCTCGAACTGTTTGGCTTTGAGGGGACCCAAGAGGCGGGCTCCAGGATCTGACCGACCCAGCGTCAACAAGCCGTATGGGGCACCGTTGACGTCGGTCGTCAACCGATACCTGGAGCTCATGTACAGTAAGTCACCTCGACCTTCCACACTCGGCACCGACGTCTTCTGGCCGTCCTCATGACCAAAATCGGCCACGGAGTACAGCTGAAAGTCCATGGCGGGCAAGCTCCAAAACCGGTAAGGCAACGTCGCTGTCTCCAATTGTATTGAGTTGGACGGGGCATCGATCCCGGGCTCGTTGGAACCGCTTCTCTTCGCGGCAAGCCGTCTCGGCCTCGCCATCGGTGCGTCCGAGAGGATATTGAGTTCCAGACGGTTCATCTTCCAGTCAAGCCGGAGTCCCGTGATCTCACTCAGGACTCCTGCTTCCACGTACAAGTCACCGTCGCGCGCAAAGCACAAGATCTGGCTGAACTTGTGGGCCACTCCGTGTCGGCGGGCGATCCCCGCATTACCGTCAAGCTCGAGCCTGTCGCTCGGGGCTGTCAGGAAGCCAGAAGCCCGTTTGTGTCCGGGATCGACGTCCAATCGGAACCCAAGAGCAGTGGAAAGACGCCGAAGAGGTAAGTACTTTGTGCCGCCAGAGTCTTGTAGCGCCGAAACGACCGAGTCGACGCGAAAGTGCTGGTAGGTCACGTCGACAAGGAGATAGTCGAGGACGCCATCAGGCTCTCGCGGTGTCGACTTGGCCGTCGGGACTGCTTGCTGGAGGAGCGCCGTCAACGGATGGACGGGAACGCCCTTGCCGAAGATCGCCCAACCGAGGAGCAGGCCAAGAATGGGCCGCCTCCTAGCTCGGCGCGGAGATTCCGATTCTCGAGAAGGCGCCGGCCTTCCCTCGTTCGGTTTCCGCGTACTTGAACTCGATCTCACCCTTTCCCAGGGTGGTCGGATCGACCGCTAGAGGAACCCTTACCAGCCGGTCGTTGTTTGGGAAGTAGACAGGAAGCCCGGAAACGTGTGCCAGGGCAACCGGTTTTCCGCCGCCGGCCGGGAAGAACGTCACGTTTAGATCGCCTCGCAAAGTCCTCTTCCCTTCTCGGTTGAGCCGGCACTTGGCCAGCCACCGACCACCTTCTTTCACGACCTTAGCGTCAGACACCGATGTCTTGGCGGCGAGTTTGCCATGCTCGTAGATGACGGGGATTGAGACCGCCGTCCGAGTTTCCAGGTTGATCTTGAGACCGGAGCCGTCGACAGGAAGGGACGCCTGCCCCGCCCGGTTCGATATCGGCTCAAAAGCGAGGTGAGACCGAAGTTCCGTGTCGTCAAGGTTGGTTGGCACCGATGCAAGGATGCGGATCGTCTGCGACTCACCAGGTCCGAGGACGAACTCGCGAGGCGAGAGCCGCAGGTAGGGCGCCGCCGAGTTCGTCGTTGGCACCGTCAGGCGGGCGAGGATGCCGTCCTCGCTCATCTCCATGTCCACCAGATTCAGCCGGTATCGCACCGATTGAGCGCCGCGGTTGACGACCGTGATGCTTCCTGCTCGTGCCCCATCGCTCAAGTTCAGCCTGGGGGGAGTGACGACGAGGTCTCCCAGGCGCTGACCGAAGGCCAAGGCTGCCGTCAAAACCCCGACGACGATCGCCAGAACTCTCTCAGGTCGGCATGTCCTGCGCATGGAGGCGTTCCTTGCCCGACGCGGACTACTGGTAGTCGACCGTGACTGTGACGGTCGCTGTCTGTGTCGTCAGCGTCGCGTTTGAAGCGATGTCCACCGTGCCACCGATTTTCAGGGTCAAGTTCCCCGATCCGTCGAGCGTGTCGGTTCCCGAGTTCGCAGTCCCGTTGATATGACTCGCAACGACTGTAATGCCCGATCCACTGAACGCTCCGATGGCGACGCTGAATGACACCGGTGCGGTCGGGGCGCCAGAAAGCGTGTAGTCGCCTGCCGTTCCATCGTCGAACGCGTATCCATCGCCACTGATCAAGGTCACGGCGCCCGAACTGTAGTCAAGCGTGTAGCGCGCTGTTCCCGAAGGCGGCCGCGTGACCCGACCCCAGTCTGGACTCGCGTTGAGCGTGAGCGTCAACTCTGACTGCACGTTCACGGAAGCCGTGCCAGACGTGTCCACTACCTGAGCACCAGCTTGCGCGGCGAGGAACGCGAACAAGGCAACCGCGATCCCGTTGCGGAGTGCCAACTTTCTGTTCATCCTGTTTGTTTCCCTGGCCAGGTGCCATGCGTACGACATGTCGTGCCGACGCGGTAGGTTCCTCGCCATCGTCTGTTATCGGCGGCCAACAAGACTTTTCTTAGAGCGCCGGACGACTTTTCCACAACTTGTCCTAGTTCGTAGCCCAAGCCTTTCTCCATTGCTTTGCGTCTGCGGTGCCTTATGCTCAGGGAATGTCAGAGCTCTGCTTTGAGCTGGCCAGACTCGAACACGCGCCTATGATTGGCCACATGAGGGCCGTTTCAAACGATGACCTCTTGACGAAACTGGATCCAGGAAACTGGAGCGGAAGCTCTCGGTTGTCGTCGCTACGAGAACGCATCAAAGTTGCCGACGAGAGTGGCTTACGAACGTTGACCCCTTTTGTTGCCACCGAAAGAGGTTCCGTCGTCGGATCGGTGGGTGTTTCGCGGGCCTCCCCTGGTTCTTGGCGAAAGAGCTTCTGGGCAGGGCCTCAGGCGGCAGCGTTGGGTGTGTTCGTACTAGTCGTGCTCTCCGAGCGCCTACGCCAAGGCATCGGCCGCTTCCTGATGGATCATGTGGAGCGCCTAGCGCGAGAGCGGGGCCTTCCGTTCGTGCGCTGGGGCGCTTACGCGGTCAATCCGTTTTCGACCGCCCTTTACCAAGCGATCGAGTACGACGAAAGGGCGACGATCACCCTTCGGGGTACGGGACTCGTGCTCTTCGAACGAAGAGTCTTGTGAGGCCCGGCAACTTTCACAACGATTCCGTCAATTATGGGAGCCATACTCGATATGGACTCCCGGAATGACCATCAGTCAACGTTTTGAGCGGGCGCTTGCCAACGACGATGTCGCAGCGATGACCGCCCTCCTCGCCGAGGATCCTTCAGTCAAGGACGGCATCAACAGCCCGAACGGTCCCTTTGGTGCGCCGGCTGTCACCCGCGTCAAGAGCTCGGGCATGCTCGATGTTCTGCTGGGCGCAGGTGCGGACATCGACGCAAAGAGTGATTGGTGGGCCGGAGGATTTGGGCTCCTCCATGTCGCGGACAAGGAAGTGGCTCTCGCCGCTATTGACCGCGGAGCCACCGTGGACGTCCACGCCGCTGCCCGCCTGGGCCTCGTCGACCAACTTCGACGAATCTTGGATCAACACCCTGGACTCGTGAACGCCCGAGGCGGCGACGGCCAAACACCGCTCCACTTCGCGACGACTCTTGAGGCCGCAGACCTTCTTCTTGACTTCGGCGCCGATATCGACGCACTTGACGTGGACCATGTCTCGACCCCTGCTCAGTACATGGCGGGAGGCCGACAGGATGTCGCCCGGCGTCTCGTCGAACGTGGCTGCTCGATCGACATCCTCCTAGCCTCTGCCCTCGGCGACCTCGAACGGGTCAAAGCGATTCTCAAGGAGGATCCGGAATCGATCCGAACGCGTGTGAGCGACGAGTGGTATCCCATGATCGGTGGCGAGAACGGCGGGACGATCTACCAGTGGGAGCTAGGGTGGTATGTGTCCTCACACCAGGTCGCTAAGCGGTTCGGCCACTCTGACGTCCTCGTCCACCTTCTGGGGGCCAGCCCATCCGACCTTCGGCTGACGACGGCCTGCTGGTTGGGCGACGCCGAATCGGTCGAGCGAATTCTGGAGGCCGGCCGACCCGAGTTCTCGTCGGCAGAGTCTCGTCAACTCGCCCATGCATGCAGGAACAATGACGTGCGCGCTACCCGACTGATGATGAGGGCCGGGCTTCCGGTCGCGAGCCGGAGCCAGCACGGTGCGACCTCACTCCATTGGGCGTGTTGGCACGGGAACGCGGAGCTGGCGCGCCTGCTGATCGAGGCGGGCGCAGACATTCACGATCACAAGAACGATTACGATGGCCTGCCCCTTGGATGGGCCATTCACGGCTCGTTGGGAGGATGGGGCGGTTCAGGGGACTTCGCGGCAACCGTGCAGTTGTTGCTCGAAGCGGGTGCCACCCTTCCAGACCGCCAAGCCGGATCTCAGTCCGTGCGGGACGTGCTTGGTCGTTTTGGCGTCCCCGAAGAGTGATCCGTCCCGATATACTGAGGTCCCTATGGGACGCACAAAGGTGATGGTGTCGGGCTGCTTTGACCTGCTCCATAGTGGACACGTGGCGTTCCTGCAAGAAGCGGCCAGCTACGGGGAGTTGTACGTCTGCATCGGCAGCGACGAGAACGTCCACCGCCTGAAGAACCGGTGGCCCTTGAACGACCAGGAAGAGCGGAAATACCTGATCAAAGCCCTTTCATGCGTCCATGAGGTCAGGGTGAACTCGGGTTGGGGGCTACTAGACTTCGTGCACGAGATGGAGGCGATCAAACCAGATGTCTTTGTCGTGAACGAAGACGGCCACTCGAGCGACAAGGAGGCTCTCTGCCAACAGCACGGCGCCCGCTACATCGTCCTCAAACGTGAGCCTCATGCGGCGCTGAAGCCGCGCAGTACGACGTCCCTGCGCCAAGACGTCCGGATTCCCTACCGGATCGACCTGGCTGGCGGCTGGCTCGACCAACCGTGGGTCTCCAAACTCTATCCTGGGCCCGTTCTCACGATCAGCCTTGAGCCAACGCACGAATTCGACGATCGGAGCGGCATGAGCACGAGCACCCGACGGACCGCGATCAGCCTATGGGGGCCCCGACTGCCCGAAGGCGACCTCGAGCGGATGGCCCGCGTGCTCTTCTGTTGCGAGAACCCACCTGGCACGCCTTATATCAGTGGTTCCCAGGACAGCATCGGGATCGTCTATCCGGGGCTCAACCGCAGTAACTACGACGGTGAATACTGGCCCACGACCGTTGAAAGCGTCCACGACGAGAACGTCCTCCGCTTTTTGGAGGAGCATCTCCAACTCCTTCCCCTAGGTTCACGGGCTCCCAGCTACGAAGTCCTGGCCGACACCCGAGTCACGGCCGCCGGAGCCGAGCGCCTTTCCCGGGCTGCCGAAGACTGCTGGAACGCCGCCTTAGCACAAGACCCTGTCGCCTTCGGCGACGGGTTCAGACGGTCTTTCGAAGCTCAGGTGGAGATGTTCCCTTTGATGCT
>JAKOXK010000084.1 GCA_029781035.1 Armatimonadota bacterium | reverse complement strand
ATGGTCGAGAGTCGACAGCAGTTCGGGCTCGATGCGCTGGTTGAAGAACTGGAGGTCAGGGGCGCAGCCGTCGAGGATGTCCTGAATCACTTCGCGGACAAACTCTTCGGCGAGGTTCATGTCGCCTTCGATGTCGCAGAACGCCATTTCGGGCTCGATCATCCAGAACTCGGCGAGGTGGCGGGGCGTGTTCGAGTTCTCGGCTCGAAACGTTGGGCCGAAGGTGTACACGTTCGTCATGCCAAGGGCGAAGCTCTCGACGTTCAACTGCCCACTGACGGTCAGGTAGGCGGGTTTGCCGAAAAAGTCCTGCGCCGGGTCTTGAGACTTCAGGTGGAATCCACCTTCCGGTGAATGCTCCATCAGGGTCGAGACGGCGAACATGGCCCCGGCCCCTTCGCAGTCGCTGGCCGTGATGATCGGGGTGTGGATCCAGTCGAACCCCCGCGACTGGAAGAACTTGTGGACGGCCCAGGCGGCCCGGTTGCGGACGCGGGTCACGGCGCCAAAGGTGTTGCCTCGCATGCGCAGGTGGGCGATCTCGCGGAGGAACTCCATCGTCGCGCCCTTCTTTTGGAGGGGATAGGTCGTTGGATCAGCTTCGCCGTAGATCTCGATGCCAGTCGCCTTGAACTCGACCGCCTGCCCCTCGCCGGGCGACTCCACGATCTCGCCATCGAACCGGACGCTGGCACCGGTCGTCACGCGCTTCAACGTCTCCTCTGCGATCGTGCCGGCCTCGATCACGATTTGGAGATCCTTGAAGCAGGAACCGTCGTTGACCTGGACGAAGCTGACGCCCTTGCTGTCGCGGCGGGTCTTCACCCATCCAAACGCCGAAGTCTTGGTGCCAGGAGCAGCCTCAAACAGGTCTCGCAAATAAGTCCGACGGTAGTCCATCCAGGTTCGAGTTTACCGGTGGTGGCACCAGCAGGACGAAACCCGGCGGGCACATGGGATGTAAGCCACAATAGACGACCATGCGATATTCACTCGCCCTCGTGGCTCTTGTGGCGCTGTCCGTGGCGGGTTGCCAAAAGAGCTTGACCGAAAAGGACTTCGTTGGGAACTGGACTGGCCACGTGACCATCGACAAGCCGGCCTTCGAAAAGCAGATGAAGGGACAAGGCGGAACGGCCGAAATGGCCGATCAGGTCGCCCAGCAAGCAGAGAAGGAGACCCTGACGCTCGAACTCAAGTCCGACAAAACGTGTTCTATCGGCCAAGGCGTCGGGACTCTGGAGGGCACATGGGCTTTCGCTGATTCAAAGGTCACGATGACCCCAACCAAGGCGATGGGGAAGACTCAAGAAGAGATCCTCAAAATCGCGCCACCGAGCATGGCCCCGATGGTCAAGGCGCAGTTCGAACCGATCGTGTTCACAGCCGACAAGGAGGGCAAGTCGTTGACGGGCGACGCGCCTGGTATGAAAGGCTCAGGCAAGTTAAACCTGGCGAAGGCGGCTGCCTCGGCGGAAAAGAAATGAAACCTAGGGCTGAGCGATAACCACGGCGGTGCCGTAGGCCAAGACTTCGGTCACGCCTTCCATGATCTCGTTGGCGTCATATCGCATGGCGACGACAGCGTTGGCGCCTATGGCTGCGGCATGGTCGACCATGATATCGTATGCCTCTTGGCGCGCTTGTTCTGCCAGTTCGGTGAAGATCGTGATGTTGCCACCGAACATCGTCTGAATGGACGCGCCGAGGTTGCCAAGGGCACTTCGGCTACGGACCGTCACGCCTCGGACGAGTCCGAGATGCCGGACGATCTTGTAGCCTTCAAAGCTGTTCGCCGTCGTGACCCATTGGTGGATTCCGCCCTGCTGGTGTGGGTGAGGGTTCTGATATTGCATGGGCTCTCCTGCGTTATGCCGACCTGCGCTCGTACTGGCCCTTGAGCACCCTCTCGTATCCGCCACCTTGGAACCACTTTTCGAGTTCCTTCGTGCGGTGGACCGGCATCGGGTGCGTGGACTGAGAGCCGTAGAAGAAGAAGACGAGCAGCTTGCCGATCGAGTCCAGGGCGTTCATGTCTTGATAGGTGCGTGACTGATCGAGAAACGCGTCGACGCTGGCATCGCCGTTCATTCTCGTGGGTCCGGAGCACAAGAGCAGGTTCGCTTGCGCGGAAAGTTGAAAGTCCTGGCTGCAGAGAAGCCCAGCCCGGTCTGCGGAGAGCTCAGCTTGCCTCGACCACTCGAGAAAGGCAAGGACGAGCCCGAGTGTCAACGCGTCGCCGACACCTAACGTTCGGCGACCCAAGGCGTCGAGCAAAGGAATCAGGATCGCGGCGATCGAGTGGTACAGGATGTGGCCGCTTTTGATGTGGCCGAGTTCGTGTCCCATCAGGTGGTACAGCTGTTCATCATTCAGGGCATCGACCATTCCGCTCCGGATCGTGATGTAAGGGCGTTCCACGCCGCCTGCAAAGGCGTTGGGAAACGGGTTGCTGGTGAGGTAGAGCTCCGGTTCTGCCATGTCGAGCACTTCGCAACACTCCCGCATGATGTCGTACAGCTTGCTGAACTGCTTTGGCCCACAACTGACCGACGTCGCCATGTTGAAGGCGTACATCCATCGGTCCCACCCGACCTCATGGAACTTGGAGACGACCTTGGGCAAGAGCGGGATCCTTTGAAGCGCCTCCATGGCCTTCTGGTCTGTCTCACTGGCGAACGACTGATACGTGAGTCCGGGGAACCTCTTGCGCTCTGGCATGACTGACCATAGGTTACGCGATCTGGCAGTGATCCGTTGCCGAATCGTGCCTCCCCGTGAAGGACTGACCCACGTCCAGGTGCCGCCTCCGCATGGTCAGTAGACTGCGAGCGTGCCGAGTTGTCCCTTGTTCATAGTCGACGCCTTTGCCCACGCTCCATTCACGGGCAACACGGCGGGCGTCTGTATCGTGCCGAATGAGCCAGAGCTTGGATGGATGCAGAACGTCGCTGAAGAGATGAAACAGGCCGAAACCGCGTTTGTCTGGCCCAGTGGCACGGAATACGGTCTGCGATGGTTCACCCCAGCGGTCGAGGTGGACCTCTGCGGTCATGCCACGCTGGCGACGGCACACGTCCTCTGGTCTTCGGGGTACCTTGAGCCTCGTTCGGAAGCCATGTTCAACACCCGGAGTGGCTTACTTGTCTGCTCGCTAGATTCCGAGGAGGTCCGAATGGACTTTCCATCCGAACCTCCGGTTGAGTCACCGGCACCTTTGGGAATGAGCGAACTGTTGCCAAAGGGGTGGGTCTGGCTCGGGCGCAACCGCATGGACTGGTTCGTCCAGCTTGCCAGTGAACAGGAAGTCAGGGGTTTCGAGCCTGACTTCAGCGTCATTGCCGGACTCGGGATGCGGGGACTTCTGCTCACCGCACCTAGCGCTTCGCACGGAGTCGACTTCGTCTCGCGCTTCTTCGCACCCCAATGCGGTGTTCCTGAAGACTCCGTAACGGGCTCTGCCCACTGCGCACTGGCTCCCTATTGGAGTGAACGGCTCGGGAGGGCGAGCTTACGGGGGTATCAGGCCTCACGTCGGGGCGGGTACGTCAGAGTGGAGGCCAAAGGCGACCGAGTCCTGATGACCGGCCGGGCGAGAACGGCACTCGTCGGCCAGTTGACAGACTGAGGCCGCCCGACAGACGTTTCTCTCGGACGGCCCGACCGTGCTGCGGATTGGTCTGGATCTAGGCGGCCCGGCGCTGAACGTCCTTGACGCTCACGTTGATCTCGAAATTGCCGAAGTCAGGGATCGCCATCGGAATGACTAGCGCGGGGATGTCCAGTGTGGAGATCTTGACGTTGGAACCTTTGACGATCGTTGGCGGGGTGATGTCGCAGGAATAGCCCTCCGTCGCGAGGAGAGCAAGCGAGTTTCCGCTGATCATGTTGCCGAGTTCGGCGATCGCCGATGCAGCCAGTTGGTCGAACGACACGACCGTGTGTCCGATCATCTTGCTCGCGATCCTGTCGCCGGCAACCAGGGACATGCCATAGATCACCTGCCCGGCGACGTCTCCCGTGATCCCGCACACGATGTTCAGTTGCTGAGAAGTGAACATTTGAGGCCGAGCGCTCAACTGCCCTCGCTCCGGGGTCACATGAAGCACGCTTTGAACCACGTTGATGCAGCCTTGCACAAAGGGTAGGACGTACTCGACTTTCATTTCATCCTCTTGGGTCGCTTCTTGCCTTACGCAGCGAGGAGTTTGTTGACGGCCTCGATGACGCGCTCGGGTTGGAACGGCTTGACGATGAAGTCCTTCGCCCCGGACTGGATGGCCTCGACCACCATGCTCTTCTGCCCCATGGCCGTACACATCACGACGTTCGCTCCCGGATCGACCTTCTTGATCTCCTTAGGAGCCTGAATGCCGTCCATTTCGGGCATCGTGATGTCCATGGTCACCAAGTCTGGCTTCAGCTCTTGATAGAGCTTGATCGCCTCGGCTCCGTTTTGGGCTTCGCCACAAACGTCAAAGCCGTTTTGGATAAGAATGTTCTTCAGAGTCACCCTCATGAAGAGGGCATCGTCGGTGATTAAGATGCGTTTCGCCATTGTTGGTCTCTCAGCACGGGTTTTTTGTAAAAGAACGGCACGAACGACTCGAATCCGATCTGCTGAGACCCGAAGATCCGTTCAGTGCTGCCGATGAAGAGGACTCCACCAGGCTTCAGGGCCTCGTAGAACCTCCGGTAAAGCGTGTCTTTGGCCTCGTCGGTGAAGTAAATCACGACGTTTCGGCACAGGATGAGGTCGTATCCACTCTCGAATTTGTCCGCCAACAAGTTGGACTTGCGGAAGTCCAGGTACTTCTTGAGCTTCGCGTCCGCCGTCCAAGACTCACCGTTCTTGGTGAGATATCGCGACCGATAGTCCACCGGAACGTTCCTGACGTCAGCGTCGGAAAACCTTCCTTCTCGGGCTTGGTTCAAGGCGGCGTCGTCGATATCGCTTCCCGTGATGGTGTGTTGTCCCGAGTAGTTGCGGTCGAGGATCATTGCTAACGTGTGGGCCTCGGCACCATAACTGCACCCGGCACTCCAGCACTTCAGAGTCTTCGAGCGTGCGAGCAATTCAGGTATGACCTTCGTCCGCAGCTCGTCCCATTTCTCGGGGTTTCTAAAGAGCTCTGAAACGTTGATGGCCATCTTGTCGAGGAACCACCTGAGATTATCTTTGTCCGAGTTGAGCCACTGCCAGAAGTCGCTCAGACTGAGAACGTTCTTCGATTCCGCCATCGACAGGATGCGACGCTGGAGTTGGTTGGCTTTGTAGTGCGCAAAGTCGAGCCCAGTTGCCCTCTTCACTTGAGCGTAGAAGTCAGCCCATTCTTGTTGGCTAGGAAGCACGCTGCAACCTCCCTGTCAGGTTGGCGACGATGGCGGTGGGCATGTCGTCGATCGTGAATTCGGCATCGACTCCTCCAGCGTCCTTGGCTGCACGCGGCATTCCATAGACGATGCACGACTCAGCGCTCTCACCCAAGACCACCCCGCCCGCCTTTCGGATCGCTACGGCCCCTTCGGCACCGTCCCGTCCCATCCCTGTGAGGACGACACCAAGGCATTTGGGTCCCCAAGCCTTCGCTGCTGTGTGGAAGAGGAAGTCCGCCGCAGGTCGGACACCATGAATCGGTTCCTCGTCGGTCAGCTTCATACGGCCGTCTGCACCGACGACGAGGTGCTTTCCACCAGGAGCTACCAAGGCCTGTCCTGCCTTGATCGAGTCACCGGTCTGAGCTTCGCGGACGGACATGCATCCGACCAGGTCAAGGCGCTTTGAGAGGCTCGCGGTGAACCCAGCAGGCATGTGCTGGACGATCAAGACAGGGGCGTTGAACGGCTTGGGCAGCCCTTCGAACAACGCTGCCAGGGCCTTGGGTCCACCCGTCGAACTAGCGACGACCACGACTTTGTCGGTGCCCACCTGAGACATGGTCGCAAGCGGCTTACGCACGGGGGCTCTTCCCGGCACTCGTGCCAAAGCTGCCGCTCGGAGCTTCTTCAAAAGCTCGTCCCTGGCATCGACGAACCGAAGGCTCGCGCCCCCGTTTGGCTTCGTCACGAAATCCAGGGCGCCGAGCTCGAGCGCGCGGATCGTCTGTTCGGCACCGCGCAAGGTCACGCTACTCACCATGAGCACTTTGGTCGGACAGCTTCCCATGATCTCATCAAGAGCGGCTAACCCATCCTTGACTGGCATCTCCA
The DNA here is from genome assembly GCA_029781035.1 of Armatimonadota bacterium. Classification (GTDB taxonomy): domain Bacteria; phylum Armatimonadota; class Fimbriimonadia; order Fimbriimonadales; family Fimbriimonadaceae; genus JAEURO01. Next base: position 36,289 of record JAKOXK010000084.1, on the reverse strand, counting down.
CGTCCAGAGTGACGATGTCCGGCTTGAGTTCTTTCACCTGGGAGACCGCTTCGGCTCCATCCCTGGCAGTGCCAACAACGTCAAAGTCTGGCGTGTCCTTGAGCCAATCGCTCAACATCCGGCGAATGAAAGGCGAGTCGTCAACGATCAAGACCCTGTGCTTCACGCTGCTAGCTCCTGGAACAGCTTCTCGTAGGCTTCGTAGCCTTCGACGAAAGCGTCCGTGACCTGGTCGATGTCTTCCGGCTTGATGCCGAGACGATCCAGGCTCTCTTCGCAGAACCGATAGTGAAGCCCGTCGGCCCCCAGCCCAAAGCCCATCGACATCGTCAGATAGAGGCCGAGGTGCACACAGTCGAGTACTGCGGGGACGTTCGGCGCGCAGTCCGGCTGATGGTGCCACCGGATACACATCGTGATCTCCTCAGGCAAGTTCCAACTGTTGGCAAGGAATTCGCCGACTTGGCAATGGTCGAATCCCAAGGTGCGCCGTTCGGCTTCGTCGAACGGTATGCCAGCCTTGTTGGCGTACTCGCAGATCAGCGTCGTTTTGTTCTCGAGCCATACGGCAAGGGCTACCTTGCCGATGTCGTGCAGCAGCCCAGCCGTGAACGCCTGCTCTTCGTTGCAGCGCCGGCTCAACCGTGCGAACAGCTGCGCCCCAAGCGCCGTGGCAAAGCTATGGGTCCAAAGCTCCTTGGGCCCGAGACAGTACCCATCGAGCTTTCGAGACATCCAGGGGTAGGTCGCCGCGACCAAGCACAAGTTGCGCACACATCGCATGCCAAGGACCACGACCGATTCCTGGAGGTTCGAGACCTTTCGCGAAAGGCCGTAATAGGCGCTGTTCGCCAACCGGAGGACACGCGCGCTCAGAGCTTGGTCTTGGGCGAGGATCTGAGCGATGCTCGCGGCGCTGCTGGTCGTCGACTCCGTTTCGCGCATGACCTTGATCGCCGCTGCGGGGAGGCTCGGAAGATCCGGAGTCCGCTTGACGATCTCTTCAAGGGTAATGGTCGTGCCCATTATGCTGCCACCTGAGCCCTTTCACTTCGGAGGTTGCAAAGGATCTTCGTCCCTTCGTTGAGCGTGCGGACGCTGACCGAACCAGCCGCGATGTCTACGGTCACGGTACGGCCACTCGATCCGCCCACGTCGGTGGCGAGGACTCTCAGACCGAGGCTCTTCACGAGACTGGCCACCGCTGCCACGTTGCGCGCGCCGACGTCCAACCGCCCTTCACCTGCCGAACCAAACTTGAAGACTTGAGCCCCCCCGGCGTACGCGGCGACCATCCGGCGCCGATCCGCACCGCGCTCTTGCATGCCGCGAAGCAGTTCCTCGATCCCTGTATCGGCGAACTTCCCCAGCTTGTCGACCGGGCGGTCCTTGAACGCCTCGGGGAGCATGATGTGGATCATCCCAGAGACTTCCAGTCCCCGATCAAAGACGACCAGACCAATACAGCTGCCCAGACCCAGGCAACTGAAGACAGCAGGGCCCTGCGCGTACTGGATCTCGGCCATGTTCACGATGATCTGCGGGACGGAGGCCATTAGGCCGCCTCCGGGATTCCAAGTCGTGAGAAGATCAGCTTGAGGCCGCCCAAAGTCGGGACACAGAGGAAGTACCCGTGCGTCACCGTGTCGGTCGTGTCGAAGATCTCCGTCTCGATACTGAGGGCAACGACCTCCTCAAGTTCAGCTTCTGCGACGACGCTCGACACGATCGTGGCGCCTAGGTCGATCGAGACCAACGGAGGAGTCGCGTGGAGCGCCAGTCCGGTCATGTCCGCGATGGCGTTCAAAAAGCTCGAGTTGATGATGTTGCCGATCTCCAAGGCTGCAGACGCGAAGAGGTCGTCCACGTCCGAAGGAGAGTCTGGTGACGAGCCGACGAGGCTCTTCCAAAGGGACTGGGCGCTGCCCCAAGGGAACAGGAAGACGAGGTGGCCGGTGATATCGCCACTTATCGGCATATAGATGCCGACCGCCAGATCCAGAGGGTCGCCCATGAGTTCGGACACACGGCTCAAGCCCACAGTCTCGACGTTGGGCACCTGCATGTTGAACGGTCGGCCAAGGAGTTCAGACAGCGAGGTCGTCGCGTGTCCCAACCCTATGTTCGCAAGCTCGCGAACGGCCGACGCCTCCATCAAGCCCAGTGAGATTTCGTCCTTTTCTTTCAAGAAGCCCGCCTTCCCCAGAATTGTCGGCGAGCCTGAGAACTTAATCAAGGCCAGGTTCCCAAACGCACCGATTGAGTGGTTCCACCAATAGCCGCTCGGCCCCCAAGTGCATGTGCTGGGAACAACCTGTGGAGGAATTGAGGAAAAAACTAGCTTCCGGTGTATCAAATTGCGCGCCGATTGTGGTTAAATCGCCCGGTAGAAGTAACAGGGCAACAAGAGCCGCCTGCTGAAATCGAGGGCGAGGTGGCGGCCACGACAACTTCAACATCGTTCGGGGTACGGCGTTGCTCCTCTCCAGCCGTGCCCCGCTTTTTCTTGCGAAACTGCGACGGTACAATCACTGAGATGCCCGGATTGGATCCTGAGACCTTGCGCCACGCACTCAACCTGGCACAGAGACACGGGTACCGAAAGGTGCGCCTGCGAGAAGGCGACATGCGGTTTGAGGCCGTGCTTTCCGCTCAGGATGGGCCGTGGGACGAGGATCCGGAAGTACGAGAGCTCGAAACGTTTGAAGAGTCAGCGGTCAACGATGAGGGGTTTGTGTTGACAGCTCCCGTCGTAGGCTACCTGCGGGAGGTCGCCACCCCATTGGCAGTCGGACGAAAAGTCGACGCAGGTGAGACGGTTGCCGAAATCGTCGCACTGGGACTCGCCAACGACGTGGTCTCCCCTGCATCAGGTGAAGTTGTCGAACTTCTTGTGGAGCCGGGAAGTCCGGTGGAGTATGGTCAAGTCTTGGCCAAGGTGAAGCCCCTATGAGACAGAAAGGAGAATCGATGATCGGGATCCTGGTGGCCGTCGCCATCGTCATCGTCCTCGCCATCGTGTTCACTGTCGGTTCTGGCGCACTGGCCGGGAAGTCAGAGCCTGCCCGGCCAGACGGGAAGGGAACGACTGTGGTCGGCAAAGCCCTTTATCGTGCTAAGGACGAGGTCTGTAGGAGCGACCTGCAAGAGCTGAGACTCTCGATCGAGACCAAGACCGACCCCGTCGACAACACCCATCCTCAGAGCTTGAAAGACACGGGGCTTGGTGCCGACTTCTACAAGTGTCCCGTGGGTGGCGAGCCATACGAGTACGATCCCACGACAGGAAAGGTGCACTGTGTGCACCCTGGACACGAGAAGTACTGATGTTCGACAGGATTCTCATTGCGAACCGAGGCGAAATCGCATGCCGCGTCATCCGGGCTTGTCGCCTCCTGGGCATCGAAACCATCGCGATTTACTCGAAAGCCGACCGCGACAGCCGTCACGTTCAGATAGCAGACCGGGCTTTCTGTGTAGGAGAGGCGACTAACCAGGACAGCTATCTCAATATCGCCAATGTGCTCTCCGCGATTGAGATCACCGGCGCTCATGCCGTCCACCCGGGCTTTGGCTATTTCAGCGAGAACGCCACATTCGCTGAGGAGGTCGGTCGCATGGGTGTCAAGTTCATTGGCCCGCCAGTCACGGCCATCAGAGCCATGGGTGACAAGGCCAAGGCAAAACGCGCCGCTTTGGAGTCACGCTGCCCCGTCGTGCCCGGTTCTGAGGGTCCTGTAGAGACGGAGACGGAAGCGCTGCGGCTCTCGGAGGGCATTGGCTATCCGGTTCTCCTTAAGGCGGTCGCGGGAGGCGGTGGCCGTGGCATTCGCCGTGTTGAGTCTCCCGACGACCTCCAACGGCTGTGGAAGCTCTGTCAGAGCGAGGCACAGGCGAGCTTCGGAAATGGCGAAATGCTCGTGGAGAAGTGCGTTCAGAACCCGCGCCACGTTGAGATTCAGGTGCTGGGGGACGAGCACGGGAACATGGTCTACCTCGGTGAACGCGAGTGTTCCGTTCAGAACCTCCGGCATCAGAAGATCGTCGAGGAGGCTCCGTGTGTCGTGCTCAGCGAAGACAAGCGAATGGAGATGGGAGAAGCCGCGGTCCGGGTCGCGCGATCGGTCGGCTACGCGAACGCGGGCACGGTCGAGTTTCTGTACGATGACAAGAGCGAGGAGTTCTATTTTCTGGAGATGAACACTCGGATCCAGGTCGAACACCCTGTCACCGAGTTCATCACCGGCCTGGATCTGGTCGAATGGCAGATAAAGATCGCTGCCGGTGAGCAGCTTACGCTGACCCAAGGAGACATCAACTTGAAGGGCCATGCGATCGAAGCCAGGATTACCGCGCAGGATCCGCACCGCGAGTTCGCACCGAGCACGGGCAAGATCACTGTCTGGAACCCACCGGGTTTTGGTGGTGTCCGCCTCGACACCCACGTCTATGCTGGGTTCACCATAAGTCCCTTCTATGATCCCATGATCGCAAAACTCGTCGTTTACGGGACTGACCGCGCAGAAGCCGTCCGCCAACTTCAAGTCGCGTTGCGCGAGTTCCACGTCGAGGGAATCAAGACCAATATTCCGTTCCTTCGCGAGTTGTGCGCACACCGGGACTACGTTTCAGGGAACGTGAACACTGGATTTGTCCCCCGTTTCCTCAGCGAAAGAGAGACCCCGGTTGAAGTCTGAGGTCCGTTCCCGGCGACTGGCCCGTGAGGCTGCGTTCAAAGCCGTCTATGCCGCTTCCGTTGGCGGTCTTGCGGCCGAACAGTGCCTCAGCCCAGAAGTTCTTGGTTGCGAGTTCGCACCCGAAACCCTGGCTTTCGTGTCAGAACTCGTGTCCGCGACTGTCACCGGTGTCGCCGCCTGGGACGGATGCTTCGAATCGCTCTTGCCAAAGCAGTGGCCTCTCGACCGTCTCGCCGTCGTGGACAGGCTGATCCTGCGCATGGCTTGCTGCGAGCTCTGGGGCATGCCCGATGTGCCTCCCAAAGTCACGCTCAGTGAGTACACCGCCTTGGCAAAGTCCTACGGCACGGCGGACAGCGGACGGTTCGTCAACGGGGTCTTGGCCGAGGCGCTTAAGTCAAGTCCCAAAGCCGACTGGACACCCCCCGAGGAACCGGTTCTCCGGCCAACGCGGCGGAAGAAGAAAGTGGAACTGCCCCAACCATCGCCTGCAGGCTCGGATTCCAAGTCAGCCCGCTGGGTCATCAAGTCAGACAGGTAGAATTTCGTCAACGTGGCTGACCTTTTCGACGAGCCAGCGTCTCATATGCAAGGCCTCCCTCTCGCCAGTCGGATGAGGCCCCGGACACTGGACGAATATGTCGGCCAGCGGCACGTCCTCGGCCCGGGATCGGCGTTGCGACAAGCGATCCTGGAGGGCAAGTTGGGCTCTATCGTCTTGTGGGCTCCGCCTGGCTGCGGCAAGACTACTCTGGCCTGGATCATCGGGCACCATGCAGGGGCCTTTGTCGAAGTGAGAAGCGCAGTGACCACCGGCGTCGCCGAAGTCCGACGCATCGCTGATGCCGCCCAAGATCGACGGCGGATGCAGGGCCAGCCGACACTCCTCCTGCTGGACGAGATCCATCACTTCAACAAGAGTCAGCAGGACTCACTGCTGGGATACCTGGAAGACGGCACGCTCATGCTCGTCGGAGCGACGACTGAAAACCCTTTCTTCGCGCTGAACCCAGCCTTGTTGTCGCGTGCACGGGTCTTGCCTCTCAAGCCCCTGGAGCGCGAGGACGTCCTCGGGCTGGTGCGTCTGGCCCTTGAGGACCGGGACCGGGGTCTGGGCGGTCTTGGCTTGCAGATCGACGACGATGCCTTGGACTTTTTGTTGACAATGGCCAATGGCGACGCCCGGCTAGCCCTGAACGCTCTCGAGGCGGCCAGCCTCTTGGTCAGCGATGAGCCTGGTTCAGTTCGTCTGACCCTGGCTCAGTTGGAGCAGGTCCTGCAGCGCCAGGCGGTGCGCTACGACCGTCAGGGCGACTACCACTACGACACGATTTCGGCGTTCATCAAGAGCGTGCGTGGCTCCGATTCCGATGCTGCCTTGCACTATCTGGCTCGCATGATCCAAGCCGGAGAAGACCCCCGATTCATCATGCGGCGGCTCCTCGTGCTGGCCAGCGAGGACATTGGCAATGCAGAGCCGCAAGGCCTTGTCGTCGCGGCGGCAGGCCTGCAAGCGGTCAGCACCCTCGGTATGCCGGAATCACGGATCACATTGGCACAGGTCACGACCTTTCTGGCCGAAGCACCGAAGTCCAACCGCGCCTACTTGGCCATTGAAAAAGCCCTCAAGGACGTGGAGCAAAGACCACTCGAACCGATCCCGATGCATCTGCGGAATGCCCCGACCCAGGGCATGGAAAAGCTCGGTCATGGAAAGGGGTACCAATACCCCCACGACTTCCCAGGTGCCTACGTCAAGGAACGGTATCTCCCCGAGGCTGAGTTCGAGACGCCGTATTACGAGCCGTCAGATCGAGGTTACGAGCTTCGGATCCAGGAACGGCGTAAAGGCCGATAGAGGTTTCAGGGGACGGGACAGGTCGTCTCAGCGCGCTCCGTCTGGTCGGGTCCGTTGGAAGAAGGTAGCCAACCAACCCTCCGTCTGTCCCATCAAGCCTGCGCTCCACCGGTATACTCGCGCCCGGCCCGCTTCTGGGCTTTCATTTCGCGAGGACCACCACTCCATGGCATCCGCAGGCACCGTCGTTCAAGTCACAGGCCCCGTCGTCGACTGTCGTTTTCCCACCAGCGAGCTCCCCGAGATCTACAACGCGATTGAGATCAAAAGCGAAAAGGACGGGATCGACCTGACCTGCGAAGTGGCCCAACATCTGGGCGACGATATGGTCCGGTGCGTGGCGCTGAGCAGCACAGACGGCCTCGTTCGCGGCTTGGAGGCGAAAGACCTGGGTTCGCCAATCAGCGTGCCCGTTGGTGAGTGCACGCTGGGACGAGTGTTCAACCTCCTGGGGAAACCGATCGACAATGCTGGGCCGGTGGATGCCAAGGCGTTCTTGCCGATCCACCGCACGCCGCCCGCGTTCGCCGAACAGAGCGTACGGGTGGAACTCCTCCAGACCGGACTCAAAGTCGTCGACTTGCTGATCCCCTTCAACAAGGGTGGCAAGATCGGTCTTTTTGGAGGTGCAGGCCTCGGCAAGACGGTCTTGATCCAAGAGCTCATTCGGAACATTGCGGTCGAGGCATCCGGCGTGTCGATGTTTGCCGGAGTCGGCGAACGGACTCGCGAAGGGAACGACCTCTGGCTGGAAATGACGGAGGCGACCTTCAAGGACACCGACGGATCGACCAAGAGAGTCATCGACAAGACAGCCATGGTCTTTGGCCAGATGAACGAGCCGCCTGGGGCCCGCTTGCGAGTGGCGTTGACCGCGCTCACGATGGCCGAGTATTTCCGGGACGAAGTGGGGACGGACGTTTTGATCTTTATCGACAACATCTTCCGCTTTGTTCAAGCCGGATCTGAAGTTTCGGCGCTCCTTGGGCGCATGCCGAGTGCGGTCGGGTATCAACCCACCCTTGCGACCGAGATGGGCTTCCTGCAGGAGAGGATCACGTCAACAAACAAGGGATCGGTCACGTCAGTCCAGGCTGTCTACGTCCCTGCCGACGACCCCACCGACCCTGCGCCGGCGACGACTTTCAGCCATCTCGACGCCTATGTCTACCTGGAGCGCTCGATCGCCTCTAAAGGCCTCTATCCGGCAGTGGACCCGCTGGCATCGACGTCCAAGAACCTCGACCCACGAATCGTCGGTGACGAGCACTACCAAGTCGCAAGACAGGTTCAACAGACGCTGCAGCGCTATAAGGAACTCCAGGACATCATTGCGATCCTCGGAATCGACGAGCTATCCGACGACGACAAGACGGTCGTGGCCCGCGCCCGCAAGATCGAGCGCTTTCTGTCCCAGCCCAACTTTGTCGCCGAGCAGTTCACGGGCAACCCGGGCCGCTTTGTCACGATCGATGAGACGGTGTCTTCCTTCAAGGAACTGGTGGATGGAAACCTCGACCACATTCCCGAGCAGGCATTCCTGTATTGTGGAGGCCTCGAAGACGTCCACGAGAAGGCCAAGAAGCTGGCTGCCGTCTAAACGCGAGAATCTGTAATGCCCTGGACACTGGCCCATAATGGGCCATGTTCAGGGTTTTCTTATTGTCATTCGCGGCAGGGATCATCCTGGTTGGATGCCGACCGGCTGTGATCGAAGCGACCTCAGGTTCGTCTACTTTGCCCGTTCCTGGTGGCAAGGATGGCGCCCTGATCGTGGATCATCGTTCGACCCGACTGAGTGAGATTCCCCTCTCAGCAATCAAGAAGGCTTGCGAGACCTTGGTGGTGGCCTACGGGCACACGTCTCACGGGAGCCAGCTTGTCGACGGGCTCTCCTCGTTACAGAAGGCCAAAGGAAACGCATACCGGGTCTCTGTCAACTCGCAAGAAGGGCTTCGGTTAATGGACAGCCCTTTCCAAGGGGCCTCGGATTTGGGCAACCCGGATCGGACAGCTTGGTCTGAAGCGACGCGGCGTTTTCTTGGCCAGCATCCCGAAGTCAACGTGGTCATGTGGTCCTGGTGTGGCCAGTGTGCGACACCGAACCCTCAAGACATTGACACCTACTTGGGCCTCATGGACAAGTTGGAGCAGTCCTTCCCCAAGGTCAAGTTTGTCTACATGACCGGCCATTTGGATGGGACAGGCTCTCGCGGCGCCACCCATCAAAGGAACGAGCAGATCCGAAGCTTCTGTCGGGCCAACGGGAAAGTCCTCTATGACTTCGCCGACATCGAGCGCTACGATCCGGACGGGAACGACTTCCTCGACCGAGGGGCAAACGACAACTGTGACTACCAAGGTGGAAACTGGGCCATCGAGTGGGCCCGTCGAAATCCGGGCAAGGTCTTCGCCTGCAACCCGGCTCATAGTCAACCCTTGAACGGGAACCTGAAGGCCTATGCGGCGTGGCACCTGTTCGCGCGGCTCGCTGGCTGGCAAGGGGCATAAGCGCTGAATCTCAGCCTGGGCCTCCTTGCCCAGCCCCGTGCCTGCCGGATCCTTGCTGAGGGCCGAGTGTTGAACTCGGCCATTCGGTCTTAACATTCCGATAACACGGGTTCAAGGCTTGCCCTTGAGCCCGAGAAGTAACATCGGGCCTGAAGGATCTTAACATGAAGATTAAGGCGACAAGCTCCTTCGCCGCGGGAATACAGTGCAAGCGCGGCGTAGCCTTTCTGGGCCTCCTGGCGATCGCCATGGGTGCCCTCGTTGGATGCAGTGGTGGCGACAGCTCAAGCGGAACGACTGGTGCTTCGGGGAGTGCCAGCAACAGCTCTGGAAATGGGGCCGCCGCGACCGTCTCTCTCACCGGCGCAGGTTCAACATTCGTCAACCCTGCAATGAGCAAGTGGACATACACTTACCATGAGAACCATGCCGACGTTTCGATCAACTACCAGTCCGTTGGCTCGGGCGCAGGCATCGCTCAGTACAAGGCTGGCACCGTCGACTTCGGTGCCACAGACGCGCCCCTTTCGGACAAAGAGCTGTCTGAAATGCCGACTCCTACCGTGCTCGTACCCGTGATCGCGGGCTGCACGGTGATGGCCTACAATCTGCCCGGAGTCCAAAACGGACTAAAGCTCTCGTCCGACGTCGTGGCCGGGATCTACCTCGGCAAGATCAAGAAGTGGAACGACCCACTGATCGTGGCCCAGAACACGGGCCTCAAGCTCCCTGACCTTGACATTACAGTCGCGCACCGTTCCGACGGTTCGGGTACCACCTACATCTTCACGGACTACCTCTGCTCGGTATCCCCTGAGTGGAAGTCTGGCCCGGGAATGGGAAAATCGGTCAACTGGCCGGTCGGAGTTGGAGGCAAAGGCAACGAGGGCGTGGCTGGCTTGATCAAGCAGACTCCTGGCTGCATCGGCTATGTCGAACTGGCCTATGCAGTTCAAACGAAGCTCAACTACGGGCCGATCAAGAACAAGAGCGGAGAGTACGTCGAGCCGTCGATCGAGAGCACGACTGCTGCAGCGAACGCCGGGGTCGAAGCCATGAAGAAGGACATCCGCACCTCCATCGTGAATGGTGAGAGTAAGGATGCCTATCCCATCGCTGGGTTCACGTACTTGCTGGTGTCCAAGGCACCGAAAGACGCGGCGAAAGCCAAGGCCCTGAACGAGTTCCTTGACTGGGTGTTCGCAGACGGTCAGAAGATGGCTGCCGAGCTGCAGTACGCCCCGTTGCCCGAGTCGGTCGTTGGTCTGAATAAGACGGCTCTCGCGGACGTGAAGGCGTCTCAGTAGCTAAGCGACCCAACTCTGGACATGGAGAACTTCACGGCGGTCGCTGGGAAGCGGAGGGTGTTCGCGCGCCCCTCGAAGCGGTTCACGCTCGAGGGGCTCAAAGACATGGCCTTCGAGCGGTCGGCGCTGCTCTTCGCGTTGATCGTGCTCAGCCTGATCGTATGGATCGGGGTCAAGCTTTACCTTGATTGCCAACTGACGCGGGAACGTTACGGGTTCTCAATGCTCACGGGAACCGTGTGGGATGTGCCTCATGAGGTTTACGGGGCCCTTCCTTATATTTTTGGAACGGTTGTTTCGTCGGTCTTGGCATTGGTGATCGCTGTTCCTCTTGGAGTCGGAGCCGCACTCTTCTTGAGTGAAGTTGCACCCAGGAAGTTGGCCACCCCGATCGCCTATGTGATCGAACTTCTGGCCGCTATTCCGAGCGTTATTTTTGGACTGTGCGGCTTTCTCGTCTTGTGCCCGTTCTTGCAGGCGCACGTAAGCCCCTGGATCGCAGCCAATCTGGGTGCGAACCCGATATTCGCGGGCCCGCCTTTCCTGACCAACATGCTCGCCGCGGGCGTGATCCTGGCGATCATGGTTCTGCCCGTGATCACTTCCATTTCGAGGGAGGTGCTTCGGACGGTTCCCACACTGCAGCGTGAGGGCTCGATGGCACTGGGAGCCACTAAGTGGGAGACGATCTGGCGGATCGTCCTTCCCGAGGCGAAAGCGGGCATCGTCGGCGCGGTCATACTCGGGTTGGGCAGGGCGCTCGGCGAGACGATGGCGGTCGTGATGGTCGTCGGCAACACGCCCAAGATCGTCGCATCGATCCTCCAGTCCGGCTATACGATGCCTGCCCTCCTGGCGAACGAGTTCAACGAGGCCTTCAACGACGAAGTCCATCGCTCGGCGCTCCTTGAGATCGCGCTGATCCTCTTTGTCGTGACCGTTCTTGTCAACGCCTTCGCACGACTGGTCCTACTCTTGACGCAACGTCCAACTCAGCCCGAGGACGATGACCGGAAAGGCCGAGTGCTGAAGGGTCTGAGGTCTCTTGCAGACAAAGGGGCACCCTTCGTGTTCGGTGGCTTTACTGCGCTACTGCTGGGAGTCCAGTTCTTTGTCGACATCAAGGCATATGGCGTAGCAGGACTCTTCAGGCCGGTTGAATTGGCGACGTTCCTCGCTGTTCTTGCGTCGCTCGTTGTGTCCAGGATCAAAGGGACGCTGCTGGGGAGCAAGTGGCGAAGGTTCAGCAGCATCGTCATGCAGTCAGTCTTGGCCCTGCTCGCGTTCGGCGCTTGCTTCGTCCTGGGGGCCCTGCTCTTCTACGTCATCGCCAGGGGCGCGAAGGGGCTCAACCTCAACTTGTTCACTGAGCTCCCTCGACCGGCCGGGATACCTGGAGGGGGCATCAAGAACGCGATTCTGGGAACGTTCACCGTAGTCGGTATCGCCTCAGTCATCGGGATCCCATTGGGACTGCTCGGGGGAGTCTACGTCGCCCACTTTGGGTCGAAGCGGCTTGGAAGCACGGTGCGGTTCTCGGCAGACGTCCTCAATGGTATCCCTTCGGTCGTGATTGGGCTCTTCGCCTACGCTGCCTTCGTGCTACCCGTCAAGCACTTTTCGGCCTGGGCAGGCGGTGCAGCCTTGGCGATCATCATGGTTCCCACAATCCTCCGGACCACGGAGGAGATGTTGAGACTGGTGCCGAACACGTATCTCGAAGGGGCGCTGGCCCTTGGCGCGACGCGTGCCCAGGCCATCCGGTCGGTCGTCATCCCTGCGGCCAAGAGCGGGATCGTAACCGGATTGATGCTGGCAATCGCCCGCGTGTCAGGAGAGACCGCACCCCTGCTGTTCACAGCCTTTGGCAGCGATCAAATGGCGAAGAGCCCAGCCGAGGCGGTCTCAGCCTTGACGCTCAAGATCTATCAGTATGCGATCTCGCCTTACAACGATTGGGTAGACCAAGCGTGGGCTGGGGCACTCGTCCTCATGGTCATCATCTTGGTGATCAGCAGCGTGGCTCGATTTGCCGTCCGCAACCGGTTCGCGGCGTCCTGACCCTGCGCATTTGAGGAAAACGAGGGAGTCAATACATCCCATTTTGTCGCCTGTCCTGATATAATAGCAGACGCACGTCTACTTACGACGTGAAATGGAGACTGCATCATGAGATTTCAAGACCGGATGATCGACGAGACACGAAAGGCGGCCGACGAGGCGTTCCGCTACGCACGGGCCGTGCCTGCCGACAAGCTTGACTGGAAGCCACTGGACGTGGGACGGTCCGTGCTGGACTTGTGTCGAGAGATGGCCATGTGCCCTGGCTGGGCCGAAGACATCATCACCGGCAAAGAGCAACCTGAGTGGAACGAGGAAACGATGGCGGCCATCAAGAAAGAGCAAGAGCAGTGGAAGACAACAGAGGACTGCCAAGCCGAGTGCAACCGGCGCCTCGAAAAGCTGTTCGACCTGTTCCGAGGGCTCTCCGACGCGAAGCTCAGTGACACCAAATGGCTTCCCTATGACGGCGGCCGCGACTTCACAGTCGAAGAGATGATGGACTATCCCCGATGGAACTTCAATTACCATCTCGGCCAGATCGCCTTCATCCAGACCCTCTACGGGGACAAGGACATGCACTGAATTGCGGCCCGGCTCCGGGCCATCCCGGGGCTGGGCCGTTCACCGTCACTGCGACCTACGGCTGACAAATGTCTCAGTTGTCGGTTCGGTGTGGAAGATTAAGCAAAGATGCTACGTCCCGGGCCTAGCGAGTTCGTCCTTGACAGGCCCAAAGGGGCGCGGTATCATTGCCAAGCTGCGCCATAAGCCATCGGACAACCGGTAGCCGGCGCCAACAACCGGAACGCCATTCGACCGGAAGCGCGGTCGGAACGGGCTGGGGTACAGGTGCGTAACGTACGGCGGTGCCCCAGTACGTCGGGTACACGAACGGCCTGCAGGCGTCCCGTTGAGTCGTTCGGTCGGGTTTCTCCCGATCTCGCGAAAGCAAGGTCGGTACGACAACCGCGGAGGGAAACTTGATTGGCTACAATATGGACAGATTTACTTAGCTCGGCCTGCATGGCCGTGATGGTTCCGTTGGCACAGGGACGCGCTTCCTGGAAAGAGCGTCTAAAGAAGCGTAGGCGACAACCCCACATGGTGGTCGCAGAACCTCCCCGCATCGTCAACGATGCTGGTTGGCAGTTGATCCACTCAGAAGACTCGGACCTCTTCCGTCAGTGGCTCATGAAGGACTCGGAGGGTCTGCCGACTCTCGAGGGAGAAGCCAGTTCGCTTGGTTCGCATGTGCTGATCGAGCTCTTTGGATGTGACCGAGAGTCTCTTGAGATCGAGAGGACGGTCGGGTCTGCGATGCGACAGGCGGCCGTGGACAGCAATGCCACTATCGTCGCTGAGTCGTTCCACGAGTTCAAGCCTTGGGGCGTCTCCGGCGCCGTGATTATCCAAGAGTCGCACTACACGATTCATACATGGCCCGAGCATGGATACGCTGCGGTGGACCTCTTCTACTGCGGCGGTACTGTTCACGTCGATCGGGCCCTGGATGCCCTTCGAGAGCGGTTCAAACCGACCCGTCTCAAGTTTCTTGTCGTCAGGCGCGGCATCCAGAGCGAAGTCGAAGGCTGAACGGCATGCGCGCCTTTGAACACCGTTCAAAGGCGCGCACTCACTCCTTCTTGTCTTGGGATCCACGGCCCAGCGCGGACCGAAAGGCGAGAAACCGACGACTTTCACCCAAGGATGCCGACATGTACACGGCCATGGTCACGCGTGTCCCCTTGTCCTCGTCCACACTCCCGGCTTCGCGGAGCGCCTCGAGTAGGATCTGCTTGACTTGCCGTGCCCGTTCCGGGTTCAGATGGACGCTCCATCGGACGAATGCCTGGAAAGCACCCCGGTTCGAATCCAGATTTCGAGCCCGAATACCGGCGGCGTGCTCCTTGGCAAGGTACCGCGTCATTGAATCGAACCCGCGGATCATCTGCTCTTCGTAGGCCTCGGAGACAAACTTGGGCTCGTAGTACATGGCCCGTGCCGCTTGCACGTATGCTTCCTCAGTCCTTGATCGCTTTTTTCGGTGCTCCACTGGCAGGAGCAGACCCACCTTGACGAGTTCGTTGATGTGGTATCGGACAGCCTGGGCAGACTTGCCCACCTCCTTGGCCACGTCTTGGGCCGACATTGGCTTGTCGGCACTGAAAGACCAGAAGATGTCGGAGCGGGTGGCAGAAGCGATCGCGGTCACCTGTTCCAGGTCGAAATGGAGCATTTCGACCTGGCCTTTCCATTCGGGCCCGTCACTCATCAGACTGAGTTTAGACACTATCTCGCCTTTCGCCGACGGGCCAGGGGTAACAGCAGGCAGGCCTGTCCGAGCATGCACCCGGGTTCTGGCACTGGCATGGTCCACATGACGGCATGACCGCCGTCTCCAGTGTTCGGATTCGCGACGCCAAAGACCTGAATCTGCCCACCGTAGACCTGTACGTCGTACGCGCTGGACGACTGGTATCCCGAGAGGAACGGTTGGAGGTCTGTGAACAGGTTGGTCGACAGGTCCCAGAAACCGGCGTGAGAGACACCATTCTTCCATACGATTCCGGCCACGTACTGGCCCGTCGTGCCAAAGGCGACGCTCGCATCGAATCCACTCGGTCCAACCGCGGCTGCGGACAGCGCAGATCCGTGCCATACGACTGCGGTGTTGCCTGTGCCGAAGTCGGCAAAGCCAACCTGGGTTCCTGCAGTCGAGTCGATGACCTGACTGGCCTGTGAGCCGATCGGATTCATGTCTTCGTAACTCGCTGCCGAACCCGTCCACTTCATTGCGTGGTAAACGCCAGCACTTAAGTTGGCGTCGCCGTATTGAACGCCGCCGTCGATCGCGTCAACGCTACTATTGAGCCAATTGTCGTTGTGTAGGCTCGTGATGTCGTTCGGTCCTCCGCCGTTCCACAATATCGCTTTCTCGGTTCCTCCGTACGCTGCGTAGCCTCCCGCAACGCCGCTTTCCGCTGCGTAGATGATGCTCCAGTCGGCACCCTGTGGATTCCAGTCCTCGAAAGTTGCGGCGGATCCGTTCCAGCGGCCAGCATGGACTTGGTCGAACGTTGCGCTGCCGTACTGGTAGGAACCGTCGACTCCCGCAATGCCGCTAGCGGTTGCTCCCAATGGATTGAAGTTGACGGCGGGCCCCTGTCCAAACCGCTCCGCTTGCCAGCTGGCACCTGACTCCACGGCTCCATAGGCATAGCCTCCTGCGGCCAAGTTCGCCGAGCTTGCATCGGCCCCCTGTGGGTGCAAGTCTGTCACAGCCCACTGGGCATGGGCGGTGGCCAACAGTCCAGTGGCTATGCTGACGAAAGTTGTTCGAAAATAGTGTCTTCTTCTCATTGCTGTGAAAGGTCATCGAGCTTGGCGAACAGCCTCGGCTCGATCGGTCGGAGTCTTTGAGGTCTGGTTGTGCCTTAACGGATCGAATCCAAAGGAGGAGCCGTCGAGAGAAGTAGCTCGCCTCGTTGCTGCTCCCGTCCGGCACACTCCGTGGAATCAGGGATTGGAGGCCGCTTTGGCGGCGTGGGCCCTGCGGTTTGCGATGCTCTGCAGCCGGGCTTCCCACATTTTCTGCTTGTCCGCGCCATTGGGGAGCGACTCGGTCCAGGACCGAACCGGCTTATAGTCCTCGTGACCTCTTCGGACGCACTTTACTTCCCAGTCGAAATCGTACGTGCCCTTGCCGGCACTGAGTTCGAAGACATCGAACCCTTGGTTCGTGCCGTGCCAATAGCCGATTCCCTTGGATTCCGGCGAACGCGGAGTCAGTTGGACGGTCATACCGTCGCTCACCGTGACATCGGTGTAGTGGCCGGGCAGATCAATATGGGCCTTACCGTTGACCAATGTCCCGGTTCCGCGAATATAGGCTCCCGCCTCGGGACCCTCCAATGACGCATAGTAGATGTCTTGCGATGCGTCATGCGGGTCAGGGACGCGGAAGTTCTTGACGTCGGCCACAACGTTTCCGCGCCCAAGGTTGTCGACGTAGATCCATGCTGCCGTCGATCCCGTGTCGTCACAGATGCCCAAGTAACCGTAGTCCGGCGAAGCCGATGATGAAGCAAAGAAACAGTTCGTGCTGGCGTTGGGTCCGTTGACCTCGACCTGCCCTGCTAACGTCGAGTTGTTGATGGATGCCTCGACACGACGGTTGCCGGCTGAATTCGTGACTGCGAAGTTTCCGTTCCTGACGTCCAACTTGGCGTTCGGTTGCAGACATCCGACACCAAGAAAACCGCCGTTACTCACCGAAAGTTGGTAACCGTTGTTGTAGAGGCGCCATGAGCTGGTTGCGTCGTCGTATTCGGTCCAGGCTCGGATGGAACCTGCGCTCGCAAAGCCGTAGTAAGGCTTGGTGCCGCTAGGGCCATCGATGTTCATTCCGGCGAATCCGGTCGCACTGGCCCGCACGCCAAAAAGCTCGGTACCGGAGAGGGGTTGTGTCCGGCCTACGCCCAAGTACTTTGAGAACGAATTGGACGATCCCGAAAAGACGTTGGGGGCGCTGAGCGTCGGGATGTTCGCCGACAACCTGGCATCAGGCAACGTGCCGGTCGTCATTTTCGTCGCGTCGAGGTCAGTGAGACCTGTGCCGGAACCTTGAATGTTGCCAGCGATCAAGGTACCGGTGAGGTTGGCGTTGCCGCTGTCGGCTGTTCCCGGGGTGGACTTTTGGAGCCGAACAAAACCGATCGGTGTCTCCTGCAATTGTGAGTGGGCCGGTGTCGTCAGGATGACGGAGGCGCCGGCGAGCACAAGGCCGCCCGCAACGATGGTCAACGAAGTCTTCATGGTCGATTCCTGTGACGAACGGCGTGGCTCGTCTCATAAACCAATTTACCGATAGTATGGTTTATATAAGTTGCATTATTCACGCATTACTTGTTGAGAAAGAGCAATAAGATCAATTTAGAGCTATTTTTCGTCTATAATGAGAAGCGGAAGGACCCGATTCGATGCTGACCGGAGTGCCTCACTTTCGCGCCTCTTTGTTGGAACCCCCGGTTTTGCACGGATATGGCGCGTTCCCCAGCCCTCACAACACCTTGGAGTGGCATCAGCCCGTGGACAAGTGGCAGTTGCTCATCGTGAGTCACAGGGGCGTCCTGAGTTGCGATGGCCGTGTCCTGCCCTACGGGCCAAGGGCAGCCCTTGTCTTTCCACCACGGTCGCGGTGCCGTCTTGAGCGGCAAGGTCTGACTGCGTACGAACACATCTTCGCCTGGTTTTCGCTGTCGGAGAGTCCGGAATCCCAGGTGGGGCTGCCCCTCGCGTCCGACGTGAGCCGCGTCTTCGATGCCTGGGAGGCTCATTGGAGTCGAGCATTTGACCGGATCCAGTTCACGAGAACGGGAGTGGTCGCCTGGCTCTGGGACGTGCTTTGGCACGTGAGCAGTGGACCAGAGAACGTGAGGAAGAACATTTACGTCGAAGCGGCCGAGAGAATCATCCAAGAAAGGATGTCTGAGAAGATCAGCGTTCTGGGTCTGGCCAGGGAACTGGAGATCTCACATTCGCAGTTGGTCCGGCTGTTCCGGGCGGAACATGACACGACCATACAGGAGTACATACGGATCCAGCGGACAATGGCTGCCTGCCGACTTCTAACGACGACCACCCACTCGGTCAAGAGCATCGCGAACCGGGTCGGGATCCCCGACCTGCACCAGTTCAGCCGCATCATCAAGGCCGCGACAGGAAGCTCACCGCGACAGCTCAGGTTCGAACGCCGCTCGCTCGATATCCATGCCGTCACGCACGCCGCGCCGGGAACCCGACAGGAGTCTTAGTCCACCCAGTCGGCGACGAAAATGTTCGTCTCGTGAGGAACCGAACCATGTCGGTTGGATCCCCAGACCAGGTGTTTGCCATCTCGAGTGAACATGGGAAAACCGTCGAAGTCTGGCGTCCATGTGATCCGCTCGAGACCCGTACCGTCTTTGTTGATCATGTAGAGGTCGAATTCACGGCCCTGCGGATCTTCGTAGTTGCTGGCGAAGATAATGTGTTTTCCGTCGGGGTGCATGAACGGTGCGAACGACGCTCCTGGAAGGTGCGTGACCTGTCGCTTGTACCTGCCGTGGGAGTCCATGATCCACAGATCCATGCGAGACGGTCGGACCAAGTGCTGGGCATGGAGCTCGTCATAGGCCTTCTCATCCTCGGCGTTTTCGAACGCTCCCCGTCGATAGACGATCACCTTTCCGTCCCAACTGACGAACGGGCCGCCGTCATACCCTTTCTCGGTCGTGAGCCTCTGAATGTCCGTTCCGTCAGTGTTGGCGCGGTAGATGTCGATGTCGCCCTGCCAGTCTCCTGTGAAGGTCATATACCGGCCTCTCGGATCAATCGTGGTCTCAGCCACATAGCCGGGCTTCTTGATCACTGCCTGAAGGGCCATCTTGGCCTTGGTGTTCGCCTTTGCTCCCAGCCTCTGCCGGTAGAGGGCAAAGTCGGGATTGACGCGCCACACATAGCCCTTGCTCATGTCCACGGCCTGCTGGGGGCCGGTGTTCCGCTCATGAGTGCTGCTGAAGTACAGCCAATGCAGGTCGGGTGAGAAATAGCTACAGGTGCAACGTCCCAAGCCCGTGCTCATGAGAGTCTTGCCGCTTCCGTCGGGCCGCATGACGATGATCTGTTCGTCGGGCCACTGGGCTTGCCGAGACTGGAACGTCAGCCACCGGCCGTCTGCGCTCCAATAGGCCTCGGCGTTTTGGCCGCCAAAGGTTAGTTGACGGATGTTCTTCAGATGCTTCTCTCGGGGATCCGAGGGCCAGCTCTTGCTCTTCGGCCACGATTCGAAAGGACTGCTCACTTGTGGCAGTGGTCCAAGTAGGAGTGACTCAAAGTCATCGTCCGCGACAGGTGTCGGAACTGGCACCATTCCAACCGAAGCAAGCATGGAAATGAGCGTCATCGGGGCAAGATTACCGGGCAAACGGCCGTTTTGTTGTGACGTTCGTCAGATGAAGCACTCCCTTGAACCTGAATTCCCGACAAGAAATTCCTATTCTGCTGTGTAACTCCATTCTTTTGTTCTGCCGATTATAAAGAAGGGGCTATCGAGTCCTCTTGGGAGTGGCACTTTGCATAACGATCGTTTTGTCCGGGTCATGGTCGGATCCGATCACCTGACTGTCTCTGCCGAGCACGTCGTCGAGCTGGCAAGACTGGAAGACTGCAACGTCGCTCGGGTCGGGACGGGGACACGCGGTTGCATTGGCCTGACTGACTTTCGTGGGGACGTTCTCCCGCTGATCGAGGTGCGCCAGCTCCTTGGATACAACTCATTTCGCGGCGAGATCCGAGCGGCCAAGGAGTTTGTCGAGCAGCGCGAACGAGACCATGTTCTGTGGCTCGACGAACTCAAGCGGTGCGCCAGTACGGGCGATCCGTTCAAGCTGGCACTTGATCCCAAGCAGTGTGCCTTCGGCCAGTGGTATGAGACGATCCGGACCGATGGTCCCGAACGTGAGCGTTTGATCGGAGGCTCTGTGTCTCTGGCAGCGATCATTGACTCGTTCGACCACCCCCACCGACGGATTCATGCATTGGCTGAAGAGGTCTTGGGCCTTGCGACCACAGGTAGGATCCATGAAGCGGTGGCACTCGTGAACAGTGCGAGGGACACCGTTTTGGAGGAGTTGGTCCACAAGTTCAATACCTACTATGAGGCCTATCGGAAGCTGCGGCTTCCCTCGCTCCTCATCATTGGCTTGCCCGGGTTTCGCTTCGCCCTCGTCGTGGATCAGGTGGAAGCGGTGTGTTCATACCCGGAGGAGTCGTTTGACGAATCGCCAGGCATCGCCCAAAGTTCGGGTGGCTTTGTGACGCACACGATCAACGACGGCCACGACATTGTCTTGAGACTCGACGTCCAAAGGATCGCCAAGCACGTCCTTGTAGGCGCAAGGGCTGCATAGGCGATTTCGGGCCAAACAAGACGCGCCGGAATCCGTCTAAGAGCTTGTGAAGCAGTCACTCGACGCTTGGTCGCCCAGGGCCCTGTCGTTGTTCCGCGCAGTGTTTGGATTCATGTTGATGCCGCATGGCATCGGCAAGCTGTTTGGGGGCTTTGGTGTACCTCATAGCATGCCGCTCGTGTCCCAAATGGGATTGGCGGGGATTCTGGAGACGTTCGGGGGCTTCTTGATCCTCGTCGGGTTGTTTACTCGACCTGTCGCTTTCCTCCTGTGTGGCGAGCTTGCCGTTGCCTACTTTCAACAACATGCTCCGCATGGGTTCTGGCCGATCTTGAACAAAGGAGAGCTGGCGGTGCTCTTCTGCTTCGCGTTCTTGTTCCTGGTCTTTGTGGGAGGCGGGGAGTGGAGCCTCGACCACCTCATGTTCAGGCTCAAAGGCCGTGGCGAGGACGGACCGTCGGCTGCCGCTTGACCGGGCCGGGTCTTCGGGACGCCGGTCTCAGGTGCCCGAGGTTGACCGACGGGGAACGTTCCTTGAGCCCGGTCCTCTGTCCCGGTATCCTCCGAACCTGCTCCATGTCCGAACGCTTGTTCTCCCAATCCACCGGCATGTTCATAGCCGAGACGCACACAGAGGGGATGACTTGGTTCTTCTCCGTCGATCGATTCCTGGTCGAAGGCAAGAGCCAGTTCCAGCAGTACCAAATCGTTGAGATCCCTGTATTTGGCAAGACTCTCTTCCTGGACTACAAGATACAGAGCAGTCTGTTGGACGAGTACGTGTACCACGAGAGCATGGTTCAGCCGGCCATGGTCACTCATCCAGATCCGAAGAAGGTGCTTGTTTGCGGAGGTGGTGAGGGTGCGACCCTATGGCAGGCCCTTCAGCACAACACGGTCAAGGAGGCCCACATGGTCGACCTGGATGAGGAACTCATCGAGTGGGTCAAAGTCCACATGACGGAGTGGCACAAGGGCTGTTTCGACGATCCCCGAGTCTCGCTGGTCCATCAAGACGCCCGACGGTGGGTTGAAGATCACAAGGGGTTCGCTTACGACGTCATCTTGAGTGACCTGCCTGGTCCCCACGAGGGCTCTCCAGCAAGGATGCTCTACACGCGCGAGTACTTCCAGCACATCGCCAACGCTCTCTCAGACGACGGGCTGTTTGTGTTGCAGAGCGGGGCGTGCAACGAGACGTACCCGTATCTGTTCGCGCAGATCCACGCGACACTTGACTCGATGAAGGACACATTCCCTATTGTCCGGGGCTACTACGGACTGGTGACCACGTTCCAGATGCCCTGGGGATTCATTTTGGCGAGCAAGGAACACGATCCACTGGAACTTGACGCCGCTGCGCTGTCCCAAAGGCTCGCATCGCGTGGAGTCATGAACCGATACGCCACACCACGGTTCATGCCGTCGATGTTCGTCTTACCAGAGTACATGTTGCGGGCGATTGAGCAGCACGGCAAGGTTCTGACGGACGCAGAGCCGTTCCTGTGGACGGCCTAGCTTCTCTTCACGTCTGATCTCTACGGAGGAAGCCGGGTAAGCCCATCGGCAGATTGCCGGATGGGAGATCGGCGGATTACTCGACATACGGTCTGCGCACTGTCTGCTTGTTTCCGCCTTCGGTTCCTGTCTCTGGCCGACATTGCGGAACCTTGATACCGGTCCGTCCGCGTAAACTTGTTCGCCATGCGTTTTCGGCATTTGTATTGGGTCACCGAGCAGCTTTCGCGTGATGGGGACTCGGGCATCGGTGGCGTCTACACATCGATCCATGACCTCCTAGAAAAGGGTGTGCAGTGGCACGACGGAGTTGCTGGCCGGGCGCGTTTTCGACTTAACCTTGTCCTTGCGGACTCTGACCGGCCGTCCCTAGGTTCGTGGTGTTCGCCGGAGTTCCCAGGTCTCGAACAAGACCTCCAAGAATACGTTCGGTCTGATGAAATGACCACAGGCGACGTCGAAGCGCTGGCTTCTGAGTTACGTGCGTTTTTCAGGCGAGGTGCTTGAAATGAACGCGGGGCTTCTCGTCTGAGGAGCCCCGCGCCTTAAGTCCGGAGAGTGGCTACTTGCTCTCTGGTGTTTTTGTGCTGTCGGTCTTTCCGGTGTCCTCAGGTGCGCTGGCCCCAGTCGGCTGGGAAGCGGCTTGCTTGGCTTGCGACTTGAGTTGCGAGGCGAAGTTGCTCCAAGCTTCCTTGAGGGAATCGCGGCGTACGACGATGTCGGCGCTCTCCAACTTGTCCAACACCTCTTTGCGCAAGTCGGTCGCGCGGCTCCCTCGCTGGACCGCGAGGTTCCTTCTCAAGCTTTCTCGCATCGCATCGGTCAGTTCCCGCTTGGACTCCGGCGTCTTCGCATCGATGTGGAACTTGGCCCAACCCGTGCCGACCTTGACCCAGTCGAGATCGTCGTCGACCTTTCCAGCTTCGACTGGTTTCTTGAGTTCGTCTGGCAAGGATGCGATGGCAAGAGGGCCGCGCTGAGGCTGATAGCGGCCGCCCGTGACGGCGACGTTGGGATCTTCGCTCATCTTGAGCGCGACGTCAGAAAACTTCGTGCCTGCACTCAGAGCCTCATCGACCTGCTTCTTCTTCGCATCGGAGCTGACGGCGATCCAACTCAGGCTCACGCTCGCTGGGTTCACCAGGGCAGAGGGATTGTCCTTCAGCCACTGGTCCACATCGGCCGACGTCACGTTTTGGCCCTTGCTGACCAAGCGCTCCTGAACGAGGCTGTACTTGACCTCGTCGCGGATCTGCTTGAGGTTGAGCCCACGGACTTGCAGGTTCTTGATGAAGTCCTTATTGAGGTCGGACTGGAACTTGACCTCCTTGTCGATCTCAGCCTCAGTGGGCATGACCCCTTGTTCTTTGCCCAGCTGGAAGATGATGGCCCTCTGAACCAGATCCTGCATCGCTTGGAACGCGAGCGTGTCGGAAACCGGCAGTTCGGCGACTTGGCCGTTTGCCACAACGCGGACACTGGGCTTGATCTGGAGGTAGTTCGTGAATTCTCCGACTGTGATCGGATCGTTGTTGACAGTCGCCAGGAGCTCCTGGTCGTTACCGCCGCTGCAACCGATGACGCTCGACAAAGCCGCGAGCCCGGCCACAGACCAAATAGTCTTTATCTTCATGGTTCAAACGCAACTCAGAGTGATTCGCAGGCCATGCTACCCGCTCGCAACGAGGAGTTCGAGGCCATCGAGTTCAACCGATTGCCAGCATCATTCGTGCCATGACAGCGGTATTTGCCACATCACTTCAGGTTCGAGAGAACTTTCCACATACGAACCACGGGCGTCTCTGCGCCTTGAGGACGCGGGGTCACCCGTGACGGAGGATGAAGGGCTCAGGCGACCTGCGCGGCGCCGTGCTCTCTCATGTGACTGCGGAGCCGGCCCATTGCCTGAGTATGAAGCTGGTAGACACGGCTCTCGCTGACTCCGAGAACCTTTCCGATTTCCTTGAAGGTCAGTCCCTCGAAGTAGTACAGGGCGACGACGAGCCGCTCGCGCTCCGGCAGCACGTCCACACCGCTGGCCAGGATACGACGGAGGTCTTTCCCTTCGGCTTCACCGCTTGGGTTGGCGTCTTCGTCAACGATCATCTCGATGAAGTGGATGTGCTCCTCACCGTCGCTCGTGCCCCCGACGACATCGTCCAGTGAGTAGACGTTCGTCCTACCGGCCCTGACGAGAAGTTCATCGACCTCGCCGTCCGAGATGCCGAGGAAGTCGGCCAACTCTCGGACGCTGGCGGGACGGCCGAACGCCGTCTCTAGCTTCTGTTGAGCCCGCTCCAAAGCCTTGAGTTTCTCTCGGACCGATCGCGGGACCCAGTCTTCGTCCCGGAGCATCTCCAGGATCGCGCCCCGAATGAGGGCGATGGCGTAGGTTTCGAACTTGACGTCTCGAGACGGATCGTACTGGTCCACGCTCTTGATGAGACCGATCGCCCCGGCACTGATCAGATCGTCCCGATCCAAACCGTTTGGGGTGTTGGTGACGAGCCGACCCGATGTGATCTTGACGAGATAGGAATAGTGATTGATGAGGTCGACCCGCGCGCGCGGGTCTTTGTAGACCTTGTACTCGATCCATGCCCTCTGGAGTTGATCTTGCGACAATGGCATAAATAACGTTCCCTCTACGCCGCAGCCCTGTCAGCAGCTTCGGCGACATCGACTCCCGACGATGCCGAATCGGGATCGCCACTCTTCTCGACGTTTTTCGGCGGGAAGATGACGCACCAGAATCCGGCTACAGACCGTCCGACAATGAAGGCGACTGCGCCGCGGATCAGGCAGTTCAGGGGATCGACCCCAGCCAACAGCGACGAACCGAGCGCCACCAACGCCATCAAGGAGGCCACAAGCCTCACGGACGGCGGTAGGGGCTTCTTCTTCAATGCCGGTACCCTCAACATTGCTGTCGGCAGTTTCCTCAGTCATCTCCAGTCTCTTGCTCGAATTATTTGCGAAGTTTTTCAACCCAGCAACTTGAAGCGTGAGGAACAGTGTTTTGCGGACGCGAGGCATGGGTCAAGTTTCTGACTGACATCAGACTAGGGCGACTAACGATTGAACGGTTCGCCTCTTGCCCCATTCATACCCGGGAACGATGATCAACGTGGGCCCGGCGATCAACATCGGGCCCACGAGTTCCGCACGACAGGACTCACATGAGTTTCGTCTGGCCAGGCATCGCCACAGGTGCGACCGGCAAGGGGCCGAACTCAAGTTTCTCAGGCATCAGACTGACCTCAGACGCAAGGGCCTGCTCCCACGTCACTTCCTGTCCGGTGTAGCCAGCCATGCGGCCCATGATAGCTGTCATCGTACTCTCGGCCACCCGAACCAGCTCGTTCACGTGTTTGCCGCCGCGAATGTGCTCGATCAGGTGCTTGTGCTCGAGGACATACGGGTCCGGTCGATCGCCGTCGAAGCGCCATGGCTTCTCGCCTTTGATCGATGTGTTAGCGTTCGACACACCCTTTGTACCAACGATTTGCTCGGACACCCGGACTGCGGTGCCGTCGATCTGCCGGCACATGCTGAGCATCTTGACGCCGTTCTCATACTCGAACTCCGTCGCGAAGTGGTCGAAGACCATGCCGTATGCGGGATCGACCCTCACCTGACGCCCCGCTAGGCTAGTCGCCTTGACTGGGTGAGCCTGCATCGCCCAGTTACAGACGTCCTGATTGTGGATGTGCTGTTCGACGATGATGTCCCCGCTGATCCATGTGAAGTACAGCCAGTTCCGCAACTGCCACTCCATGTCAGACCAACCCGGCTGGCGGGGGATGCTCCAGAGGCCTCCCTGGTTCCAATACGCGTAGCACGCCGTGATCTCGCCGATCGCCCCGTTATGGATCAAGTCCATGCACTGGTTGTAAGCGACATCGTGGTGGCGCTGCGTACCCGAAATGATGCAGAGCTTCTTCTCGTCTGCCTTCTTGGCCGTTGCCAGGACCGCTCGGATGCCCGGCCCGTCAACAGCGACCGGCTTTTCAGTGAAGATGTGCTTGCCGGCTTCGACACAGGCGGCAAGGTGCTGGGGACGGAACGTCGGAGGTGTCGCTAGGATGACGTAGTCAATCCCGCTCGCTAAGACGTGCTGATAGGCGTCCCAGCCGACGAATGTCCGCTCTTTGGTCACCTGAAAAGCGTCCTTGAGGTTGTCCCGCAGCTGGTTCTGGCTGTTGGTCATGTGGTCTTCGAAGAGGTCGCCCATGGCCCAAAGCACGACGCCCGGCGATGAGCGGAAGCAGTTCACCGCCGCGCCAGTTCCGCGTCCGCCACACCCGATCAGCCCGACCTTGAGCGTTGGCTGGTCTTGAGTGAAAGCGAAGGCGCCTGGCGCCACCATGGCCGCACTCGTCACGGCCGTCTTTTTCATGAAGTCCCTGCGTGTCATCATCGTTGTGTCTCGCTCGTTCATTTGCGGTCGCAAACAAGCCGCATGCCGACGAACTGGCCGTCCGCCAACCACCACTTGCTTTTGGGGAGTTGTGGATCGTCCTCGTTCCACTCCTCGGTCTCGGCCTCTCGCAGGCCGATCTTCAAGTCTTTGGATTTCGTGCGCCACGACCCGCCTCTGACAACGGGTGCCCCCGACTGCACCGTGCACCACTCGGCCACGTTGCCGAGGACATCCTTGATTCCCCAGGCGTTCGGCTTCTTGCTGCCCAGCTTGTGCGTCGTGTCGTCAGAGTTGTCCCAAAACCAAGCCACCTCGTCCAGATTGGACGGATCGGGTTGCCCGGCGCGGGCCATGTACTCCCATTCGGCTTCTGTGGGCAGGCGGTAGTGCTTCCCCGTCTTGGCCGACAGCCAAGCACAGAAGTCGTTGGCTGCCTTGAACGACATGCAGATCGCAGGAAAGCCTTGGTTGCCGAAGTTGGTGTACATGATCGCGTACGGCTTGCTCGGTCGCGACTCCGCTTCGGCCCCTTGGGCCACCTTCTCAGGAGGCAGGTCGAGGCGCGCCGACCAGACTTCGAAGAGCTGGAAGGGCACTTCGGTCTCTTCGACCCAAAGGCCCTTGATCTCGGTCTTCTTTCCGTCCACGGTGACTTCGCCGTCGGGCACCTTGATCATCCTTATCTTGATCAGGTTGTAAGGCAGGCTCTCCTCAAAGCTCTCCTGTTGGGCTTGTGCCAGCGATGCTGTCGACAGGCACAATAGGACAACGATGTTCCTGACGGTGGTTCTGGCAGCGACTTCGCTGACCCGCTTCCAATTCACCCAAATGCACATGGGGGTTGCTGTGCGTCTTACCCTCTTTGCGACCGACCGCGCCACCGCCGAACGGGCTGGCACGGCTGCTTTTGACCGATTCGCCCAGCTCGACACGGTCATGAGCGACTACCAGCAAGCGAGCGAGCTCAACAAGCTCTGTGCAAGGGCTGGGCAAGGCCCAGTCCAAGTCAGTGACGACCTTCTCGACGTTCTCCAACTTTCATCTTGGTTTTCGACGCTGACCGATGGGGCATTCGATGTCACGGTGGCGCCGGTCGTCAAGCTTTGGCGAGCGTCTCGAAAGGTGAGCGCGGTGCCCGATCCCGATTTGCTCAAGGAGGCGTTGTCGAAAGTCGGTTGGCGGCGCATCGGTCTGGATCGCTTGCGACGCACGGTCAGACTTGATGCGGGAACGACTCTGGATCTCGGAGGCATCGCCAAAGGTTACGCCTGTGACGCCGCGCTAGCCATCATGAAGAAGGAAGGCGTGGACCGCGCCATGGTCGAGGCTGGAGGCGACATTGCCGTTTCCGGTGCGCCGCCTGGTGAGAATGGTTGGAGGATCGTGGTTCACGGGCTTGACCACCCGCCGTTCGTCCTGTCTGACCAGGCTGTGTCCACGAGCGGCGATTTGGAGCAGTTTGTCGACATCGGCGGTGTGCGCTACTCACACATCGTGAACCCGAAGACAGGTCTCGGACTGACGAACCGCCTTCAGGCGACCGTCATTGCCCGTCTGGGTGCCTTTACCGACCCGCTCGCAACGGCGGCATGCGTCTTGGGCTCGTTGCCCGCCTCACTCAAGTCTCAGACCGGAGCAGAAGTGTTCGTTACGCATGAGCGATAGCCTTCTGGGCCTGGCGATGAGGCCACAATCAATCATGGCCTTCGAAGTTGAGATCGTGTCGCTGCCCTTGCGACCGTGCGTCACTGTCAGTTTCCGCTGTCCGATGGAGGCGATCCCCAAACGCATGTCGATGGCGCTCGAGAAGGCTCATCAGCATGCGATGGCGAACGGGGGCTCTGCGGGTCCACCGTTTGCCCGGTATCTCGACCTTCGCGACGGGGTCTGCGTGGCTGAGGTTGGGATTCCGGTCGAGTCGCCGGTGATGGGAACGACCGAGGTCGACGCCGGCACGTTCGGCGGGATCCGGGCGGTCAAGGCTGTGCACGTCGGTCCGTATTCGCGTCTCGGAGAAACGCACGACGGCGTCAGGTCGTACCTCGAGGAGAACAACCTGCGGATGACAGGGCCAGCCTTTGAAGTCTACATCGATGACCCCAACCAAGTCAGTCAGGAGCAATGCCGGACCGAGGTCTATTGGCCGATCGGCTAGTGAACCTCGGGCCGCCGACGGCGGCAATTGAACATGCTCGTGCCGATTGGGAGCACCGTCCTTTCGTTCTGACGGCCCATCCTCATGAACTAACGGTGCGCCAAGAGGCACCGACGCGCTCCTTTTGGTGCCCGGCGCCTCGACGGGCCTGTCGGAGACGTCTGCTCCTGTCGGGTTCAGCCGCCAACTGAGCGCAGCGAGCCGTTAGGGCGACCCCGCGGGCAAGGAAAGTCCTCCGGACATGGCTGTGGCCGCCAGAGCGGCAGTTGACTGACCACCTGTGGACCATAGAAACACCGCCCAGCCGAGAGCCACGCCATAGCCTAGCCACCCAGCCGACTGACAGCATCACAATGCTCTACAATACGCTCTTACAACTGCTTCACAAGCAGTCAGCAATAGCTCAAACACCTCAAGGCACCGTCTCACATCAGCGTCAGATGGGGTATAAGCTGTGCGTCCACGGTGAATAATCGTATTGCGCTGCTTTACAATTCGATCCAACTCTTGCGTGAGCATCTGCTGAGCAATCGACGAGTTCTTCGTGCCATAGAAAGACAACACCTCTTTACGCGCCGCAACCTTCGGCCATAGACTATTCAGCCCCAAAGAAGAGATCTTCTCTTGAACAACGCTATGCACGAAATTTCTGTCCGAGTACGAAATTGCCTCGGGCCGTATACAAAACACGTCGCCCTTAGACGCCGACAGGAGGCAGGATTGCAGGTCACCGATTACCTGTACCTGTGTTAGGTGAGCAAACTGATCCCAGTCCATTCTCTGCAAAATCGTAGCGCATCCCTTCTCGTGAGCGCTCTTGAAACTATCTGGGCACTTTGCGTACGGCTTGAGGCGTCGAGAAATATGCTGCGCAGAGTCCTCAATCATCCCACGAACAGCAAGTTCATACTCTGCGTACGCACTTAGATACGCCCCTTCAAGTGCGAA
This sequence comes from Armatimonadota bacterium, assembly GCA_029781035.1. Lineage (GTDB taxonomy): Bacteria > Armatimonadota > Fimbriimonadia > Fimbriimonadales > Fimbriimonadaceae > JAEURO01. The sequence continues at coordinate 6,859 of JAKOXK010000084.1, read as the reverse complement.
AGTAACGCCTGTAGATCCACCCTTCCGAACTGCGTCACGGATCTTCCGTGCCAACGCACCAACCGGATGTCTTGTAGTGATAGCGCTGTAATTGGATCCGGCAAGTTGGCGCGCCGTGGCATATACATCCAGCCACGTCCTGAGTTGTCGCGCCGAGCGCTTGAAGCCAGCAGAGGCACTTCCCATTGTTAGATGGTCTCAAACAAGTTAGCCATTAATCTGATTCTTGACTCAGTCTCTGACTTAGTATTTCCACGCCCTACAATAAGAGCGTATGATTCCTCGTCTTCCAGCAGGAGCTTCGTTTGCTGTCGAATCTCTTTTGCCTTGGCAAGGAGGTGTTGTGCCTTGCCAAGATTGAACTGAAGGCCCACAAGTACTGCATCGGCAAATGCAACCGAACGACGGCCACTGAGCTCGCCGCTCTCATCTGGCAGCCGGAAGAGCGCTGCACCATAAATTCCCAAGGCCAGCCTCAGGATTGCGAGATAGTTGGCTCTTTCGTCGTCAATCCAGCCCTGGGTGACATTGAGGAAGCGATTCATTGTGGCGTCGAGCGTACGCTTAACCCCGGACGAGAAGAAGCTTAGATCCCGAAATGCGAAGAAGCGGAGCACAATTTCACAATCTAGCATGTAAGAGTAGAGACGATTTCTCTCGAGTAACCGCGAAATCTGGTACGGCTCGTCGGGCTCTCTCGGTGGAATGTCCCACGCTTGGGTAAATTCCGGACATCTGGACAGGTCAATGAGCAGGTCGTTGAACGGCCCAGCGAAGAGACAGTTGCGAACTTCTTGAGCATTCAGGGGCTGCCCGCCAGTATTGAGGCGTTCAAAGACATACTGGCGCAAGCGCATAGCAGTTTCTTTATTTTGCCCACTCTCGGTTAGGATAATGACTGCCGCAAGTCCTCGGCGTCGTAGGCCGTTCTGAATTTGAGAAGGTAAATCGCGAAAATACTTCCCATTGAGTTCGGGCCACTCTGTTAGTTGGTTTAGCTTGAATGAGTTGCCGAAGAAAAGCTTTATGGTTGACAATCTCTGTTGGCCGTCCATGACTTCGTACCTCGCGTAGTCAGTCTCATACAAGAAGATCGGGGGGATTGGTATATTAAGCAGAAGGGATTCGATCAGTTGTGATCGCTTGCGGTTGTTCCAGCGGTACCTCCGTTGGTATTGCGGCGCTAGATCCATGACCTCCCTATTGTCAATCATTGACAGTATGTTGGGGATCAAGAAATCATTGCGCTGCACAAGGATTCTGCCATCTTGAGAGGAGTACTTACGTACGAGGTCCTCAGGAGTTGCTCGCCTTGGAGCTCGGTCAGCGCCTTCGATCTCTTCCCACAGTTCCTCCTCATCGATCTGGTCGAGCAGGTTAGGGTCTCTTTCAGCCACCTGTGGAGGCTACCTTGTTGTGCGTTGTGAAAGTACCACAGGGCAGACAGGCGCGGGCAGGGCGCAGTTCTATTCGATGAGAGCCTGAGGTGTGAATGTAGCCGACCGGAAGTTTGGTCGTGGTGCGAGCGATAGTTGTGGGTGTGCGCCCAGCTCCGTCGTTTGGAACCTAGGTTAGCACGTCGTGTTATTTCAGCAGATCCTTCGCTACATCCCCGAACACGTCCGTCAGACGGAAATCGCGGCCCAGGTACCGGTACGTTAGCCGAGTGTGGTCGAGGCCGAGTGGACGAGGCTTGGCAAGCCCCTTACATGCCTCGGCACGCCCCGTGCCGAGGCTATCCACTGAGCGGTTTGGCCACAAGGAGGCTCTCTGGAGACACGTCGAAGTAGGGAAGGCACAGATCGAGGCGCAGCCCTGACTCGTGTTCCAGCCCCCCTTGGGCGTAGAGCCGCGCTGACGACCAACGGTATTGTACGGGTTGCTCGCAGTACCCGGCTTCGACTGGGTTCCAGTGCACGTAATCGAGCTTTTGGTCGAACATCGCGTCGTTGTCCAGGACGACGCTCCGAAAGCCGTCCATCCAGAAGGATCTCCGGTTGAGGCCCCTTTGTTGGTCGAAACAGGCCAGCTCCTCGGGGGTCAGGCGCGGCAACACGAGCTTCGCGCTGTTGGACTTGAACCGTTGTACCAGCCAGGACACGGTCTTGGCAGGGGGACATTGGACGATGTAATGGACGTGGTGCGGCATCACGACGAAGCCGTAGAGCGGTGACCGATAGCGGCTACAGTCAGCGATCAACAAGGCGGATATCAGTTCGCGCATCTCTTCCCGCCGGAACGCGTGCACGAAGTCGAGGCAGGTCGTCGTCACGAAAGCGGTCTCGCCGTTCGTGGCCCAGTTCTTCCAATGCCGGTACCGCACGGATCAAAGTCTATTCGCTGCGGCGGCGGCTGGGAGTCGCTATTTTTGCTGACATGAGCTTGTCAGCGGGGCGTCGGTTCTTGAGCCTCGGCACGTGGCGCTCCAGACTTTTAGCCTCGGCACGTGGCGCTCCAGACTTTTAGCCTCGGCACGTGGCGCTCCTGACTTTTAGCCTCGGCACGTGGCGCTCCGGCCTTTTAGCCTCGGCACGGGTCGCTCCGGCCTTTTAGCCTCGGCACGTGGCGGCGGTTCTTGAGCCTCGGCACGGGGCGTGCCGAGGCATGGGTGGCGTGGTGGGGCTCCTTTAGCATCGGCACGGGTCGCTATGGCCTTTTAGCCTCGGCACGGGGCGGCGGTTCTTGAGCCTCGGCACGGGGCGTGCCGAGGCATGTGGTCAGCGGATTAGATCCTTCACGACATCCCCGAACACGTCGGTCAGACGGAAATCGCGACCCAGGTACCGGAACGTCAGCCGGGTGTGGTCGATGCCGAGGAGGTAAAGCATCGTCGCGTGCAGGTCGTGCACGGAGACATCGTCCTTGACGATGTTGTAGGAGTAGTCGTCCGTCTCGCCGTAGGTGAGGCCGCCCTTCACGCCGGCTCCGGCCATCCAGACCGAGAAGCAGCGCGGGTGGTGGTCGCGGCCGTAGTTGGTCTCGGTCAGGTCCCCTTGCGAGTAGACCGTCCGTCCGAACTCGCCGCCCCAGACGATGAGCGTCTCATCGAACATCCCCCGTTGTTTCAGGTCCTTGATCAAAGCCGCCGACGGCTGATCGGTGTCCTGCGCCTGCAGCTTGATCGCGTTCGGGAGGTTGAAGTGCTGGTCCCAACCCATGTGGAAGAGCTGCACGAACCGCACGCCCCGTTCGGCGAGCCTGCGAGCGAGAAGGCAGTTGTAGGCGTAGGTGCCGGGGGTCTTGACCGCCGGGCCGTACATTTCAAGCACTGAAGCAGGCTCTTTGCTGATGTCGAGCAATTCAGGCACAGAGGTCTGCATGCGGAACGCAAGCTCGTACTGCGCGATCCGGGTGTCGATCTCGGGATCGCCCATGACGGCTTTGCGCTCTTGGTTGAGGCCCATGAGGTCGTCAAGCATCTCTCGTCGGGTTTCGCGATCGATGCCGTGCGGGTCACTGAGGAAGAGGACGGGATCGCCGGTGTTTCGGAATTTGACGCCCTGGTGTTCGGTCGGCAGGAATCCGCTGCCCCAGAGTCGGTCGTAGAGGGGCTGGTCGTCCTTGCGTCCGCTACCGATGCTGGTAAGTACGACATACGCAGGCAGATCCTTGTTGAAGGTGCCAAGGCCGTAGCTGAGCCAGGAACCGATGCTGGGCCGACCCGCCAACTGACTTCCCGTCTGGAAGAACGTAACGGCCGGATCGTGGTTGATGGCATCGGTGTACATCGAGCGGATCAGGCACAGGTCGTCGGCGACATCACCCAGGTGGGGAAGGATCTCTGCCAGTTCCATTCCACTCTTGCCGTACTTGTTGAACTTGATGATGCTGGGTGCGACCGGGAACTTCGCCTGGCCGCTCGTCATGCCAGTGAGGCGCTGACCGTTGCGAATGCTGGCTGGCAGGTCCTCACCGCGACGCTCAAGGAGCTTGGGCTTCCAGTCGTAGAGCTCCATCTGACTGGGAGCGCCGGACTGGAAGAGGTAAATGACGCGTTTAGCCTTTGGTGCGAAGTTGGGGAACTGAGGAAGTCCGCCGAACCGCTTCTCGTCGCCGGGGGTTGTTCCCCTCGGAACGAGGGCACCAAACGCCTCGTCGCCGATGATGCTGGCGAGCGCGGCGAGCCCGACACCACCCGTCCGTTTCATGAAGGTTCGGCGGTTGAATCGGTCCTGGAGGGCGAAGAGGTCTCGTTCCACTCCGCCTATTCTATCAAACCTTCCGCCGAGCGCGCGCTCCTAAGGAGAATCTTTCGCGGACGGCCTCAGGTGGGGCACGAGCAGGAAGGCGCGGGTGCCGGTGTCACCCTTCTTGCGCCCGCTGCCCGTGATCATGCCGTGCTTGCTGATGCCCTTGGCGTACCCGAACGACCAGCCCTTGCCCGAGTCGTCCACGAAGTCGTCAAGCACAGCGATGCCCAAGCCCGGGCGCCAGAGGAAGGCGCGGGGCAAGTCGCCCGAAACCCCCACCCCAACCACCCTGTCGTCGTCGTTGATGTCGGACGCACCGCCGGAATAGTCCAACTTGCTGGGGATCCCGCCAAGATAGACCCACGTGCCGTCAGGCTCCCTGAGCTGCGGCGTAAAGAGGACGGACGACGACCATCCGCAAACCTCTCCACGGTTGTTGATCTCGGTCGACGTGCGGCCAAGCCCCCACATGACTGCCTACCGGTTCGTAGAGTCCGCTACCGATTGCTTGATAGGACTGGTGCCGATCGGATGGGTTACGGTCAGCGGGTAAGGATAAGCCCTCCAGAGGCTCTTACCGAACAAAAGCCCAGACCAGAGCCCTGCACGAACGCTCGAGTTGCGGCGGTGTCCCAGAGGTAATCGGACGTTTCTATACGTGACAGGTTTTCCCGCATTCGTAACGTACAAGGACTGATATTTTTATGAGTTACGGGAGAAGAGAATGCCATTCAGATCACTGGACCACGGCGCCCATCTGCATCTGCGGACTGTCTTCATGGGCGTCATAGCCCTCGTTTCTTCAGCAACCCATGCGTTCGAAAGGGACGGAAACCCCTTCAATGCCGACAACTGGGCAATCAGCTACGCGTTCGACGGCTTGACCTCCGCTAGCACCTGGCTGGACTGGCAGAACAACCAGCCTGTCAACGTGGTCTACACCTACGATTGGGCATCCGGCTTATGGAAGAGAGACGGAGTCCCCATTCAAGGTGCGCCAGCCCTGCCCTTCTTCAATTCGACATCGACCCCTATGCTGATGCTGGCCGTCCACAGCGAGGGAAACTGCAAGGTGCTTGTCGACTGGATCGGAATCGGTGTCGCCCCAGACAAGACGCGCATGTTCCTGAGCACAAGGAGCGAGGCCGAAAGCACGATCGGCGGCAGCTTGATCGTGGACGATGCCATGGGCGACGCCCCTGTTCCTGCTAGCTTTCTCGACGTTCCTGGGTTTGTCTCCTCCGGCAAGCACATTCGCCAGTTCGACGTCAGCAACGGGCATGGCGAGATGGCGTTCCACACGCTTGCAGAAGCGGTCGTGACGGGTGAGACGGTCAGGGCGTATGCCGACGCCAGAAGCCTGATAGGAGTCATCGACATCCGGAGTGTGGACATCGGGTGCTCGGGCTCGCAGGCGAACTACGGCAAGGTTCCCGATGGCATAGGCACGTACGCTTACCTCCTACGGGGCACGAGCCAGGCCGTGGAGAGGCAGTACAACAAGTTCAAAGCCGAACTGAATCCCGTGGTGCACCCGAACTGGGCCACGGTGAGCGGACGGTGGGACATCGGTCTTCCCTTGACGGAGCAGGAGTTCAGCTTTGACGGGGACACCTGGACTTACTCTCCGAAATACCTCCCTCCTGTGACCATCGAATACATCCCCTACGCAGCTCATGACTGCATCCCCCACGAGCACTACGCCTGGCTACAAGGGCCCTCCGGCGATCTGCCCCAGGGTGGCTCGTGGATCGTTCCGTCGATGCTCCGCGACTACGTGGCGCCCGTGAAGCTGGTCACATCTGTCTATCTGTTCCCACCTCCGGGCTACCCGCACACCGACATCTATGACAACGACGCGGCCACGGTCACGACCGTGGGCCTAGACGACTCGTGGTCCGACGGAGTGAGTGCTGAAGCGAGGCGGGAGGTCCACTTCCACAAGCAGCGGGAGAAAGACCAGGTCCTGGACTACATCTGCGACCCGCGCGCCGACTTGGAATGGCAGGTCTTGCCTTTGAACGACATGCAGAACGGTTGGGTGGCTTTCGACGACGGCGTCTCTGACATCACCGTGCAGTCGCACCAGGTGGAGGCCGTTGCCGCCAGGGTCGTACAATTCGCCGCTGCTATAGGCGGGGTTCTTAGTGCGATCTACGATGCTCCCGGTACCGTTGCGATGCTTTGCGCCTTATTGAACGTTGAGGTATCGTTGCCGTCTTTTCCCGACGAGGTGAAGCAGGTGCTAAAGATCGAGTACTCGGCTTACACATGGCGAACTGAACCCCTCGGCGATCCCCGTTTTCCAACCCAGTACCCTGAATTCCATTGGAAGGTTAACTACAAGCCAAGGACGTGGGTTTTTCCTGTTGTCCTTGATGTGTGGGGTGCCAACGGCTACCTGGGCCAAGAGGTCGAGGATAGATTCGAGTACTCCGACCAGCCTACTGAGAGCGCTCGACTCTACGTCTTCAGACACCGTATCCCTTTGCCGCAGCCAAACCATGGGCCGGAACCTCAGTAGGTGATCACATGCTTACAACAATTGCAGCATCAGTGATTCTCTTCTCTCCGAACTCGTTACAGCAAGGACACGAGTGGTCCGGCCCCGATCACTATCCAGACTGGGTGAAGTCAGACTGGCGGCCAGAAAAGGACAAACTCTTCCG
>JAKOXK010000077.1 GCA_029781035.1 Armatimonadota bacterium | reverse complement strand
AAAGACGTACTCCTTCGACGACTGCTCGGACTCTGACGGCTCTTCCGAAGCCGGTGGCTCAATGGGCAGCAACTGGACGATCTGCGGCGTCTGCCTGATTGGTGAGTAGAACTTCGAATAGCAGACGTATACGGAATCGACCTCACCGCCCTCGTAGAGCGTCCGAAGCCGGTTCGTGATGTGGACGGCATCGTCCAGTGTCGCACCCGAGGTGGGGACGGTCACGCTTTCCGCTATCGTGTACCCACGTTTACCAAAGAACTGGGATCCTTTCTTACCGACGGACAGAAGGGAGACGTCACCTTCAAGGGTCTTGAGGAAGTCGCCCGCCTTGCGAATCAGCAATGTGTTGTAAGAACCCGCCAAGCCCCGTTCGGCTGTAATGAGCACGAGCATGGTCTTCTTCACCGGGCGTTTGACGAGCAGCGGGTGACTTGGGAGTTCGCCTGCCGCTCCGACAGAACCCATGAAGTCGCGCATCTTGTCGGCGTAGGGCCTGGCTTCTTCGACCCGCATCTTCGCCCGGTTCAGCCGTGCGGCCGCGACCAGCTTCATCGCACGCGTGATCTGCTGGATGTTCTTGCTGGTGCGTATTCGCTGGCGGATCTGTTTGAGAGTGGCCATTAGAGTGGTGTGCTTCCGGCGGAGTGAATAACCCGGGCTACTTCGCCCGAAACGCCTCCAAGGCTTCCTTGAACGCCCGACCGAGTTTTTCCATTGCTGCGTCAGAGATCGCCTTCGTGTTGTTGATCTCTTCGACGACGTCCGGATACTTGTCTTTCACGTGGGCCAAGACGACTTTCTCGAATGCGGCGACTTCCGAGTTCGAGACTTCGTCCATGATGCCTGACGTTCCCGCATAGACGGCAACGATCTGATCGACGACGTCGTACGGGCTGGCGAGGTTCTGCTTCAGGAGTTCGGTCAGCCGCTGACCCCGCTGCAACTGCATTTGAGTGGCGCGGTCAAGGTCACTGGCGAACTGGGCAAAAGCTTGGACTTCGCGGAACTGGGCCATTTCCAGCTTCAGCTTGCCTGCGACCTGCTTCATCGCTTTGATCTGCGCGTTGCCTCCGACCCGGCTGACCGAGATGCCGACGTTGATCGCAGGGCGGACGCCCGCGAAGAACAGGTCTGGCTCAAGGTAGATCTGTCCATCGGTGATCGAGATGACGTTGGTCGGAATGTAGGCCGAAACGTCGCCTGACTGAGTCTCGATGACGGGCAAAGCCGTCAGGGATCCGCCGCCCTTTGCGTCGTTCAGTTTCGCTGCCCGCTCAAGCAGGCGGCTGTGAAGGTAGAAAACGTCGCCAGGGTAGGCTTCGCGTCCCGGGGGCCGGCGGAGCAGCAGCGACATGGCACGGTAGGCGACGGCGTGCTTGGACAGGTCGTCGTAGACGACGAGAGCGTGCATGCCGTTGTCGCGGAACCACTCTCCAATCGACGCACCGGCGAAGGGTGCCAGGTACTGCATCGCGTTGGAGTCCGAAGCGCTAGCTACGACGACGCACGTGTACTCCAGTGCCCCGTGCTCGCGAAGTGTTTCCACAACGCGGGCGACGTTGGCCATCTTCTGACCGATAGCCACGTAGATGCAGTAGACCGGACTCTCGCCAGGCTGGTGCGTGTACTTCTGGTTGAGGATCGTGTCGATCGCGATCGAGGACTTGCCTGTCTGGCGGTCACCGATGATCAACTCGCGCTGTCCGCGCCCGATCGGGATCATGGCGTCGATGGCCTTGATGCCGGTCTGAAGCGGTTCTTTGACGGGTTGGCGATCAACGACGCCCGGGGCATTGACCTCGATCAGTCGCTTCTCAGTCGCGGCGATAGGGCCCTGTTCGTCAACAGGCTGACCCAGAGCGTTGACGACACGGCCGAGCATGGCTTTGCCGACGGGAAGTTCGATGATGCGGCCCGTCTCTTTGACGGGATCACCTTCTTTGATCTCTGTGTCATCGCCGATCAAGACGGCGCCGATCGAATCCTCTTCGAGGTTGAGGGCAAGACCGATCACGCCACCGGGGAACTCCAACATTTCGCCCACCTTACAGTCAGGAAGGCCATAGACGCGCGCGACGCCGTCGGCAACTTGAAGGACTGTGCCGACGTGCTCGACGTCTACCTTCTTCTCGAACGCTTGCAGTTCCTGTTCGAGGATCGATGTGATTTCTTCTGCTTTGATGGCCATGTTCGTGTCGTTGTGTTCAGGTTTGTTTCAAAACGTCGTAAATGAGCTTGTCCTCGAGTCGGGAAAGGGCGCCTTTCACGCTACCGTCCAAGACATAGTTGTTGAAGGCGATACGAATGCCTCCGATTAGTGCGGGGTCGATTTCGAACTGGGCTTCGATCGTCTTGCCCGTCGACCGCGTCATCTTGTCAACGATCCGTCGGCGATCCATCTCGCTGAGCTCGATCGTTGTCGTGACGACAGTCTGGATCACGCCCTCGTCTTCCCTGCGCAAGTCGGCGTAGGCCAGCCGGACAAAATCGATAGTGTCCTCGCGGCTCTTTTCGAGGAGCAGCCGAAGGAAAGCCATCGTCATCGCGGTGACCCGGTCGCTGAACGTCTTCACGAAGAGGGTCATCTTGACGTCGCGGCCGGCTGCAGGATTCGCCAGGAACCGCTTGAAGGCCGTGCTGCTTCGGCTGACCGCACAGATCAGGTTGAGGTCGTCCTCGACGCTTTGGACGATCCCAGCCTTCTTGGCTGCGCTGAACAGCGCTCTTGCGTACCGTTTAGCGACTCGCGCGTCGGTCATGTCCGGACACCCTGCTTGTTGGGCTGTTCGCCGTCAGGCAGTGGGAACCTCCACTTTGTCCAAAAAGTCGTCGATGAGGCGGCGGTTCCGCTCGGTATCCATGTTCTCCGCCAAGACCTTCTCCGCCGCTTGCAGCGTGAGGTTCGCGACGTGGACCCGGATCCCGGTCAGAGCCCGCTCCTTTTCCTGGGCGATCTCGTCCTGGGCTCGCTTGACCAACTCGTCAGCCTTGGCACTGGCCTCGGCCATGAGCGTCTTCCGAAGTTCCTGCGCCTCCCGAATCTGAGCTTGTATCTTCTCACGAGCGTCGGCCTCGGTTTCAGCCAAGCGTCGCTCGTAGTCTGACTTTAGCTCAGACATCTCGTTCCTCAGCTCAACGGCTTCGGCAAAGGTGGACTCCAGTTCCTTGTTGCGTTGGTCGAGCATTTCGCCGAACGGCGTTGTGTAGAACTGCGCCACGAGAGGGAACATGATGCAAAGCATCCCCATCATGGCGACCGTCACACCGAAGTTCAGCTCGAACTGCTCGGCGATCATCAGCTTTTGCTTCTGCATCATCACTCCCGCGACGATGAGGATCACTCCAAGCAGCATACGTACCAACGGTGGGAGCGTGAAACCGCTATTCAACCGACTTCTTCTCAAATCAGGTTCCGTCTTTCAAAGTCAAGGCCGGGGGCCATGTGGGCTCCCCGGCGAATCCGACCTGCGCTCACTTGATCAAGCAGAGCACGAACATCAGAAGGAAGATCAATTCGGGGAAGACGAGGCCAATAAGCATGGCCGTGCGGATGTCGCCCGTCTTCTCCGGCTGGCGCGCGATGGCTGAGAGGCCGTTGCCCGCCAGGATCCCCTGTCCGATGCCGATTCCCAGGGCCGCGAGGCCCGCGCCGATACCGAACCCGAATGACGGCGCCAGGGGAGCGGCTTGTGCGATGAGGTTTTCCATTCCTAAGTGATTGTCTCCTGTGGTTGCTGTGTCGTACGTGTAAAAACTGTGTCTGTCGAGCCTTACGCAGCGACGGCGTGCTCGCCGTGGTCGCCGTGTTCGTCGCCCTCGTGATGGGTGACCAAGCTGATGTAGACTGCGGTCAAGACGATCCAGATGAACGCCTGGAGGATCGCCGTCAGCAGTTTGATCGGGATCAAAACGCCGCCAACGGGCCATTCCCCGGCAACGCTGTTCAGGTTCTGGACGACCATGTGTCCGCCCTCGATGTTCGCAAAGAGGCGGAGCGCCAGAGATCCGATCTTTGCCGTCTCCGAAATGAGCTCGACGACGAAGAGCAACAGCGAGATGAAGATCGGGATGCCGACCGGACCCGCAAAGTGCTTCAAGTGGCCGAGCAAGCCGTTGGCCCGAATGCCGCAGTATTGGACGTACGCGACACTGACAAGCGACATGCCGAGGTTGATTCCGAGGTTGGCCGTCGGTGCCGCGCCGAAGAACATTCCGATCAGGTTCGACGTGATGATGAAGAACCAGATCGTCGCCAAGAACGGCAGGTACATGCGACCGTGCGGGCCGATGATTCCGACGCAGATCTTCTCAAGAAAGAGATAGATGTGTTCGGCAATACGAGTGGGCAGGCTCGTGCTCACCCGGGGGTTCCGGCCTTTGAGGGCCAGGTGAAAGAAGACGCCCACAACCAACACGACCAAAATCGCGTAGAGGAAGATGCCAAAACCAAGCCCCTGATGAGCTTCGGAGCCGCCTTCCTCGGCAGCCAGAAGGTTCAATACTGGCAGGACGTCAGTGTTCATCGCGCAGTCGGAGTTGCCGGCGGGCGACGTATGAGCGTGCCCCAGACCAGCGCGGAGTATACCAAGAGGACTCCAATCAAAAAGGGCCCCCAGCCCCATACACCCCCACGCGTCGCCAACCAGCACGCTCCCAGGAAAACGGGCAGCTTGAGGATCGTGACGAGATAGGTCAGAAGGCGGCCGGTTTTGGGACTTGGCTGGGCCGGTCCCGTGACGACGTCGACAAAGAGCGCAGACCCGTAGAAAGAGAATGCGGACACGACGCAGCCAAGTAGAAAGCAACCACCAGCCAGAGGCCCCCCGAGCGGCAAGCACAACAGTGAACCCGGCAGTGCGATCCATGCCACGAGAGCTACGATGCGGCGACGTCTGCCTGGGCTCCGTGTCCCTGGTCCGGATGGATCGGAGTCGGTCGCTGTCATTTGGGCCCGGTCGATTCTGCCCGAAGTGCCAAGACGACCGCCGCCGTGACCCCCGCGACGGCTCCGACCAGCGCTCCAATCCCCTGCCCCATCGGGTTCGTGTGGGCCAGTTGGTCGATCAGAAACCCGATCGCCCAGCCGCCGATGACGCAACCCAACAGGTTGTAAGCGATGGCGATCGCCACGCCGGTGTCTCGAGTGCCAGCCATTCCCTTCTTGGTCGTGCCTCCTGGCGAAACCACAGGTTCCGCCCGACGCTGCGCAGCCCTCGCCCTGGACTCAAAGGCCTTGAGGCGGTCGTCGAGAGACACATCGTCCGACGGCAGCGCAAATTCCACTGAGGCCGCCTTCGTCAACTCCTCCTCGATCTTGCGGAACCGCTCTTCTTCCTCGACCGAATAAGGCTCTTCGGGCTTCTGATCCGTCACAGAGAATAGTATACAATTGTCGGCGGATGGCTAAACGTGGCCCGTGGATGGCCCTGGCCGTCATGCCTGCTTGCCAGGTTCCGAAAGCAATGCCGTCCGGATTAGAAACCGAAGTCCAATACCTCAAGGGCGTCGGCCCCAAGAACGCCATGGTGCTCCAGAAGCTGGGGCTCAAGACGGTGGCGGACGTCCTCTGGCACCTCCCTAGGCGATACGAGGACCGGCGTGAGATCCCGCCCTTGATGTACCTCAAGCCAGGTAAGCACTGTACGGCTCGAGGCAAGCTCGTGGACGTCAAGAGCCGGTCTATCGGAAAGGGGCGGGTCATGATCCAGGGCGTCGTCGCCGACAAGACAGGCGAGGTCGCCCTGACCTTCTTCAATCAACCTTGGATCGGAAAGAACTTGCAGAACGCCGTTGGCCGCCAGATCGTAGCCTACGGCATGGTCCGCGAAGGCTATCGCGGTGCCCTCGAGATGCACAGTGTCGAATGGGAGGCGATCGAGGACGAGGACATCGAGGAGTTCGCCCGGATCGTGCCCGTATATCCCTTGACTGAGGGTGTCCCACAGAGAATCGTCCGGAAGGCTGCGCGGTCTTCAGTCGAGCACTTTGTCAACCTCGTCGCCGACCCGTTGCCCGACGAAATCCGTCGCGCAGAGAAGCTCCGCCCCATTGCTTGGTGCCTGCGGCAGATGCATCTGCCCGACACGATGAACGACCAACTCGCGGCTCGCCAGCGACTGGCGTTCGAGGAGTTCCTCTATCTGCAGTTGGCCCTGCAGATGCGACGGCTAGAAGTCAAGCAGGAGCTTGGCATCAGCTTTCCGATCTCTTCCCTTGGCGGTGCGAACACTGTCTTGGGGCCGCAAGAAGAACGTGACCGGACCGAGGCTCTGGGCCGGCGGACCCTCCCTGGAACCCTCTTCACCACACCCGAGCCGATGGGCGATACGCTCTGGGACGAAGTGCACCGCATGTTGCCGTTCGAGCTGACCGGTGCCCAGCGACGGGTCATCGACGAGGTTTGGTCGGACATGGAGCGTCCTGTACCGATGAACCGGCTCGTCCAAGGCGACGTGGGAAGCGGAAAGACGGCCGTCGCGGCCTGCGCCATGTTGGCTGCGGTCCGATGTGGCTACCAGGCCGCGCTCATGGCGCCGACCGAGATACTTGCCGAGCAGCACTATATTAACTTGCACCGCCTCTTTGACCCCCTTGGGATCAAGACCGTGCTGCTTGTTGGGAAACTGTCGGCGCCGCAGCGGCGCAAAGCCATACAGCAGACAGCGAACGGTGAGGCCCAAGTCTGCGTCGGCACCCACGCCCTGATTCAAGAAGGAGTCGAATTCGCCCATCTCGGTTTGGCGGTCATCGACGAACAGCACCGCTTTGGCGTGTTGCAGCGCTTGGCCTTGCGGCAGAAAGGCCGCCTCTCACCGGACGTGCTCGTCATGACTGCGACGCCGATCCCTCGAACCTTGACGATGACGGTCTACGGTGACCTGGACCTCAGCATCATCGACGAGATGCCGCCTGGCCGGAAGCCCATCAAAACCCACTGGAAGAAGGCCGCCGAACGTACCCAAGTGTACGACGCGGTCCTCAAACTCGTGGATGAAGGTAGGCAGGCTTACTTCGTGTGCCCTGTCATCTTCGAAAACGAGAAGATGGAGGCTCAGGCGGCAGAGGATCTCTACTACCGGCTCTCGACCGGCGTGTTCCAGCACAAGCGGGTCGGTCTCCTCCACGGCCAGATGAAGCCGGTCGAGAAAGAAGACGTCATGGATGCTTTTAGACGGCACGACCTCGACATCTTGGTCTCCACGGTCGTGATCGAAGTGGGTGTGGACGTCCCCAATGCGAGTGTCATGGTCATCGAGGACGCGAACCGGTTCGGACTGTCCCAACTCCATCAACTTCGTGGTCGGGTCGGTCGTGGTCCATACCAGTCGTTCTGCATTCTCATCGCTGAGGCTAAGAACGAGGAGTCAGTCCAGCGGCTCGAAGTGTTGCGCGAAACTTCCGACGGTTTTCGGATCGCTGAGGAAGACCTTCGCATCCGAGGCCCCGGAGACGTCATGGGCACGCGTCAGCACGGCGAACTCGACTTCAAGGTCGCCGATCTCATCCAAGACTCCCACCTTCTTGAAAAGGCGAGGCGTTGCGCCATGCGGGTTTTGGAAACCGACCCTGAACTCAGTTCACCAACCTATGCGTCCATGGTGGCGCGGGTCAAGGCCAGACGCCGCGACGAGGCCCTCATTACGGTCTCCTGAGATTCTTGACGTAAACGTCAATCCGCACTACAATGGAGATGTGGTTCCAGAAGTGACTGTCGCGGACCTTTCGAACGAGTTGAAGAGCGACGACCCTCCCATCCTCATCGACGTCCGTGAATCAGAGGAACTGGACATCAGCCAGCTTCCAGGGATCGTGCACATCCCCATGATGCAGGTGCCCGGCCGGCTTAACGAGATTCCCAAGGATCGACCCATTGTGATCGTCTGTCGTTCTGGAGCCAGGAGCGCCAACGTCACGGAGTTTCTGATGGAACATGGGTACGGCAATGTCAGGAACATGCGAGGTGGTATGAACGCCTGGGCCCGCCAAGTCGATCCGACCGTCGCACAATACTAAAGAGGGAGTCTCGCCCACTGCCAGAACCGATGACTATCGACGTCCCGCCCCAGACCCGGTCCCAAAAGCACAGGATCAATGCACTGTGGGCGCTGATGGTCGTTGTTATGTTCAGCCCCCTTGTGTTTTGGCGTCCTTACGCTCTCGGTACTCAAAGCCCGATCCTCACAAAGGCCGAAATCCACCAATGCATCGTAGACTTTCGGAAGCAGGCAGGGAAATGGCCCAAGACGGAGACAGAACCCCTGTTCAGGTTCGGGCCTCATGCGTTGGCCGAACGCTCAATGCCGTCCTTCGTCTTTCGTGGCGCCAAGACGGAAAAGAACCTGGAGTTGGCCGAGTACAGCATGACCTTTCGAGGCCAGACAACAGAAGAGACGGTGTCCTACGATCCACTTGCCAAACCCAAGCGCCGCCTCTTTTGAGCACCGTGCCCAGCCCAGGGTCAGCGCTTTGACTTTGTTTTACGCCGGAAGGGGCGCTTGCTCGGACCTGAGGCGGCTTTCGCCTTGATCAGTTCGACTGCCTGCTCAGGCGTCACCGACTCGGGATCCATTGACTTCGGCAGCGTCGCATTGACTTTTCCATCAGTCACATAAGGCCCATAGCGGCCGCTCATCACGCGGACCACGCCAGCCGCGCCCTCCAGAGGGCCAAACTCCTTGATCGCACTGGGGGCTTTGTTCGCGCCGTTGCCTCCGTTGGCCAGTGCCGCCACCGCATCGTCCAAGGACATGACGGCAGCCTGACGCCAATCGCCCACGTTGACCCGTTTCTCTCCCGCAGACAAGTAGGGCCCGTACCGGCCCAGGCTGACGACGACTTCGACACCTTCCGGGATCGTGCCCAGTTTGCGGGGGAAGGTCAGGAGAAGCGCCACATCGGTGTCCGCCAGTTCGGACGGGCGAACGCCTGGTGGAACCGTCACCCTTTTGGGCGGAACCTTCGCCTCGATCTCTTCGTCCGTCTGCGCAACCTCGAGGTAATCGCCAAACCGTCCCTTCTTGTGGTAGACAGCCATGCCTGACGAGGGGTCGTGAGCCACAGCGGGAGACCCGTTAGACTTCTTCTCAAGAAGTTCCAGCGCCATTTCTCGCGTCAGATCTGCTGGAGGGAGATCGTCTGGGACGCTGGCCGTGTTGCCATTGCCTCCGGCGCCCCGCTGGATGAATGGACCATTGCGGCCAATGCGCACGACCAATTCGTCACCTAAGGGCATGGCCGGGAACGGTATCTCCCGTTGTTTCGACGTAACCTCTTCGGCAAGCCCCTGCTTCCCGTCACGGCCACTGTAAAACGCACGAAGGTGGTCCACCCAATCGCGTCTCCCGGTAGCGATCTCGTCAAGTTCGGTCTCCATTTCAGCCGTAAAGCCGATGTCGACGAGCCGGTCAAAGTAGTTTTCAAGAATGTCTGTGACCGAAAACGCCGTCCACGTGGGCACCAGTTCGTTCTTCCGCTTGAAGACATATCCGCGGTCTTGGATAGTTCCAATGATCGAGGCGTATGTGCTCGGCCTGCCGACGCCTTCAGACTCCAGCTTTTGAACCAGGCTCGCTTCCGTGTAGCGGGCAGGGGGCTTGGTGGAGTGGTGGGTCGCCTTGACGCTCTCCAAGTCGAGGACATCGCCGACTTTGGTCTCTGGAAGAATGGTCTCTTTGTCGCCTAGCTCGGCGTCGGGATCATCGGCACCTTCGACGTAGACGCGGAGAAAACCGGGGAAGACGATCCTCTTGCCAGAAGCCCCGAACACCAGGGAGTCGCCTTGTTCGGGCACCTCCACTTCGACTCGAGTCCGCTCAACGCTCGCCGGGCTCATCTGACAGGCCAGCGTCCGCTTCCAGATCAACTCGTAGAGTCGAGCCTGATCCTTGTCCAAGTAGCGAGAAACGTCCTGAGGGCGCTTCGAGAGGTCCGTCGGGCGGATGGCTTCATGGGCCTCTTGCGCGTTCTTGGCCTTGCTCTTGTACTGCCTCGGTTTGGCCGGCAAGTACTCCGCGCCGTAGAGGTCGCGCACGACGTCGCGAGCCTGGGCTAGAGCCCGGTCTGCCAAGGTCAGGCTGTCTGTCCTCATATAGGTGATCAGACCGACCCGTTCACCGCCGATGTCTACACCCTCGTAAAGTTGCTGGGCAAGCTGCATGGTCCGCCGAGCCGGAAACCCAAGCTTTCGGTTGGCCTCCTGTTGCAGGGTGGACGTCATGAAGGGCGGTGGCGGGTTCTCTGTCCCTGGCTTGGTTTCGACCCGCGCGACCGTCCAGGGTGAGGCTTTCTGGAGCCGATCGGACCGTTGCTCTGCCTCGTCGGCTTTGAGCCACACGGCCCCTCGCTCGACGAGTCTTCCGTCGGAGGCGAAGGACTGTCCGTCCGCCACGGCGTCACCTCCGATCCTCATAAGCCTTGTGTCGAAAGAGCCCTTTCCGGTTCCGAGCCGGGCCTCGATTCCCGCGTACTCGGCAACAATGAAGTCTCGCCGCTCGCGCTCTCGCATGACGATGAGCCGCACGGCGACGCTTTGGACACGGCCCGCGCTCAGACCTGGGGCGACTTTTTTCCAGAGCAAGGGGGACAAGGTGTAACCGTACAGCCGATCTAGAATGCGGCGGGTCTCCTGGGCCCGCACCAGCTCCTCGTCCAACTTCCTCGGGTGAGCCAGGGCCTCTTCGATGGCTTCCGGCGTGATCTCGTGAAAGACGATCCGCTCGACGGACACCGACTTCTTCGGCTTGAGGATCTGAAGAACGTGCCAACTGATGCTCTCACCTTCCCGGTCTTCGTCTGTCGCTAGCAAGAGCCGCTCGACTCCCTTCGCTGCTGTGACCAGCTCGGAGACTCGCTTCTTCTTGTCCGCTGGCACGACGTACACGGGTTCGAAGTCACCGTCGACGTTGACGCCGAGATCTGCCCATTTCTGCTTTCTGAACTCCTCCGGAATCTCCTTTTTGTTCTCGGGCAAGTCGCGGACGTGCCCGAAGCTCGCCACGACATCGTATCCACGTCCCAAGAAGGCCGAGATGGTCTTGGCTTTGGCGGGCGACTCGACGATGACGAGGGACTTAGGCATGGGAGGGTGCGGTGCGGGCCGGTTTTACCGATGAGGGGGCTGGCGAGTCAACGGGCCCGGTCTGCTTTGGGCCCTTGCACTTTACTGACTGTCGATCCGTCCGAACAGTTTCATCCTCAAAGCGCCGAACGTCCATTCCCAGGCGCCCACTCGTATTAGACTGGGAAGGGTAACGATGCGAGCATTGACTGCAGTCCTTTTGGCCTTGGCGACGGTCTCCTTCGGATGGGCTTCAGAAGAGTGGATGGGGCTGTTCATTAAGGACAAAAAGGTCGGGTACGTGAATTACGTCGAGGCCAATCATGAAGGTGGCAAGACGTCGACGTCAACGAGCGTCATTGACGGGAAGATGCTGGGCTTTGGACTGTCAGTCAAAGTCGTCACACAAACGTGGAGCGACTCCTCGGGCCGGACTCAGAAAATGCAGTTCGACACAGACAGCGGTGGAAGGCATCAAAGGGTCGTTGTCACGGTCAAGGGCAACAAGCTTGACGTCGACGCGGACGCCGATGGAAAATCCAGCCACAGATCGTTGACGATCCCTGAAGGTGGAGTCATCGCCGACGATCCGATGACGCCCTTCCTCAATGGCGGCCATCCACAGACCGTCTACGTGTTCGACCCCAACACCCTTGAGCTCGTCAAATGTGAGCCACGTCCCGTCGGCACCGAGAAAGTTGCGACGCCCGCCGGCGAGGTCGAGGCCACTGTCATCGACATGAACGACCCGAGGGCACCCATGAAGGTCTTCCTCACCCAAAAGGGCGACCTGATCAAGGCGGTTGGACCGTTTGGGATGGAAGTCAGGCCGCTCACGAGAGAGGCCGCATTGGCACCAAGCGGCGAGGCTGACATCGCTACTGCCAGTTCGATCAAGCCGGACAAGGAGATCAGGGACTTTCTGGAGGTCAAGGCCCTCCGGATCAAGGTCACGGGCGCGAACCTGTCCAAACTGCCGAGCGACGCGCACCAGACCGTTTCCAAGACAGACGACGGCTGGATGATTTCTATCCATCCTGTCCAACCTGACGACTCACTGTTCACTGCCCAACCGAGCCCCGATTCCCAGTGGTTGAAGCCCGATCTTCACGTGGAATCCGACTCCAAACGGTTTGTCCAGTTGGCCAAGGAAGTAACGGCTGGGTCGGACTCAGTGCTCGGCCGGTGTGAGAAGATTCGGCAGTTCGTCTTCCAGAAGGTGCAGGCAGACGGTGGGATCGGCGTTCTGCGCGATGCCGAAGACGTCTTGGACTCAGGGCGGGGCGTGTGCCGTGACCATGCTGTTTTGATGGCAACGCTGCTTCGGGCCGATGGCATCCCCACACGGTTGGTCAGTGGGCTCGTCTACGGAATGGGCGCCTTCTACTACCATGCATGGGTAGAGGTCTGGACCGGATCGACCTGGTTGGGCTTGGACTCGACAAGACCCACCCCAGGGCTCGACGCGACCCACATCAAGATCGCAGAGGGCACCGTCGGCGGAGCTTTCACGTCTTTCCTATTAGATGGCGCGAAGATTGCCATTGTTTCGCCCTGAGAGCACATGGTCAACCTCCGCACGTCAGTGATTGTCATTTTTGCCATTGCCGGTATGGCGCTGGCGGTCATTGGCATGCCAAGCCTCCTCGACTACATCTTTGACACCGTCCAGAGCGCCAGCTACTCGAGCCGGTCGGCGCAACCGAACGTGGTCAAGCTCGAGAAGACCAGCTTCAGAAAGGTGGTCTTTGCAGGCGGGCCCGATAGAGACGGTTCTAAGGACGCAAGCCAGGTCCTCGCCGACGTCCTAAGCAAGAAGACGACGATTGACAGCGTCTGCAAGGAACACCTCAATGGGGCTCAGTGCGAAGACACGCTGCTTTCCGACAACGCCTTTCAAAGACCCGAGTTGAAAGAGCTGGGGAAACTGAAAGTTCCAGGCGAACTCGCGCTCGTCAGGAATGACCCGCGGCCCGGACAGGCCAGCATTTACGAGTTCAAGTCGGTCGTTACGACGACACCGCAAAGCCAGCCAGAAGAGGCACCACACGGTTATCCCGGCTCGCGGCAGCCCATCATCATCATTGTTCTGGCGCTCCTCGGATCGATGATCGGGGCCGGTACCGGGAACTTGGCCATTCGGCTGTTCGAAAGGCTCTCAAAGGTCTGGGAGGGAATGGACACCGGGGACAGGGTCAATCTCTTGCTGGGGACCGTCTTTGGGATAGTCGTTGCACTGCCGTTTCTGATTGCGCTGGGCAACTTGGGGCCCACGATCGCGACGTTCGCAACGATCGGACTGACACTTGGCTTCAGTGCGATCTCGGTCTACGCCTTGAACTCTGTCGCGGAAGTCCTTCCCTGGAAGCGAGACGAGATTCGCGGCCGGCCGTCCGGCATCAAGGTCCTCGACACCAATGTCCTGATCGACGGTCGCATCTACGACCTGGCCCGGACCGGCTTCCTAGAAGGTGAGCTCTACGTTCCGAAGTTCGTGCTTCAAGAGCTTCAGCACATTGCAGACTCCGCCGAAGCTCTACGACGACAGCGGGGACGGCGCGGACTGGAGGTCTTGAAGCACCTACGGGCCGAGTATTCGGTCGAGATCGGCTCACGCGACCGGTATGCGGCCGATCCTCGGGAGGACGTGGACAGTCGGCTGGTCCGCCTCGCCAAAGCGATCGGTGCCGACCTCGTGAGCAACGATTACAACCTGAACCGTGTCGCCAGCCTCCAGGAAGTCCGGGTGTTGAACATCAATGACCTGGCCCTGTCGCTACGGCCGAACGTCCTGCCCGGTGAGACGCTCGATATTGCTGTCTTGCGCGAAGGCAGTCAGTTCGGTCAAGGCGTGGGCTACTTGGAAGACGGGACGATGGTGGTCGTGGAAAACGGACGGAGCCATATTGGAGAGGAAGTGACAGTGACGGTGACGCAGGTCATCCAGACGGAGCGCGGCAAGATGGTCTTTGGAGCTTTGCCAAACGACGACAACCGCAAGACAAACGGTCACCGGCCGTCCAAATGAAGACCTTTGCAATCGTCCTGGCCGGAGGCCGCTCTGAGAGGTTTGGCAGCGACAAATCATGGGTCGAGTTCAGAGGCCGACCCTTATGGGCCGCTTCGTTCGAGTCCTTCCTGAACTCGCCGGACATCGCTGGCGTCGGGTTGGTCTGCCCGGCTGGCAAGGAAGCCGAATTCCGCCGGTTTGCACCTGGGGCGCAGTTCATCGTTTCCGGGGGCACGAACCGTCAAGAGAGCTCTCGTCGGGGCGTGGAGTTGGTTCCATCGGCCTATGACGCAGTCCTGGTTCATGATGCAGCCCGCCCATGCGTCTCGAACGCCCTCATTCGGTCTGTCGTTGAAGGGGTCGAACGCACGGGAGCAGCCTTCCCGGCTTTGGCCGTCACGGACACCGTCAAAGTGGGTTCTGGCAGTGCGTGGACAACCCTCGACCGTTCGCGGCTAGTCGCTGTGCAGACGCCTCAGGGCGCCCGTCGTGACTGGCTCCTCTCGGCCCATGCCCAAGGCTTACAGGGCGCCACTGACGACGCCTCGTTGCTCGAGTCGCTCGGCTACCCGGTCGAGGCTGTGCCCGGAGACCACGCCAACATCAAAATCACGCATGTCGGCGATTTGTCGCGTATCCTCGGGCCCGTGGAAACAAGGACTGGGCTTGGCTACGATGTTCACGCGTTTTCCCGCGATCCGGACCGTCCTCTCTGGCTGGGCGGGGTCGAATTCCAGGACCGGCCCGGGCTGGAGGGTCATTCGGACGCAGACGCCCTGCTCCACGCGGTCGTGGACGCGATGCTCGGGGCAGCGGGCCTGGGTGACATTGGTGTCCGCTATCCGAACACGGACCCCCGGTGGAAGGACGCAGCTTCGTCGCTGTTTCTTGCTCAGACAGCCCAGCTCGTGCGTGAATCAGGCTGGGAGGTCACGAATGTAGACGCGACCGTCGTCGCCGAGCGGCCCAAGCTGATGCCCCGGCGCGAGGAGATCTGCCACCGGATTGGTGAACTCATCGGAATCGATCCTGGACGAATCAGCATCAAGGCGACGACGAACGAGGGACTGGGCGCCATTGGGCGCAGTGAAGGCATCGCCGCTTTCGCTGTAGCGACACTGACCCGTCGCATCGAGGGTCGGGCGACTGACCTCAAGGCATCCAGGCCGGACTTTGCCGTATAGTAAGAGTAGCTATGGAAGTGCTCGTACGGAACGCGGAAGGCAATCTCTCGACCAAAGACCGCGAGTACGCCGCCAAGAAACTTGGCAAACTCGACAGATACTTCAACTCCGCGACCAAAGTGGAGATCGTCCACCGAGAAGAGAAACAGCAACACAAGCCCTGTCACAGGATCGAAGTGACTGTTCACGCGGATGGCCTGTTCCTCAGGGGAGAGGAATGCGACGTAAGCGTCAATGCCGCGATCGACAAGGTTGCGGAAAAAATGGAAAATCGACTCCGCCGCCTCAAGACCAAGATCGTTCGGTCTCACCGCCACAAAGGCAGGCCGGTGCCTGCCATCTATGAGGAGATTCCGGACATCGAGGAAGAAGAGCACGTGAACGGAGTCGTGGAAAGAAGGAAGTTCGTCATGAAACCCATGTCCCTGGAGGAAGCTCAGCTTCAACTTGAGCTATCCGGCCACCCATTTTTCCTTTTCAGGAACGATCAGTCCGGTACGACGGAGCTTCTGTACAAGACCCAGTCTGGCGGTTACGGAATCCTGAGTCCCGACATGTGACTGTCATCCTCCCTTGCTGATCACTCGGAATCCTGCGCGGGGCCGCTTGGACGGGCGTCTGTCGGATCCGTGCCGAGGCCGGGCAAGGCAGGGAGGACAGCCTTCACGACGGTCTAGCGGTCACTGACCAGGTCGAGCCGCTCGCCACAGAACGTCAGGAGTCCCACCTCGACGGCCCCTTGTTGCTTCAGCGCTTCGGCACAAGCCAGAGCCGTGCCTCCACTCGTCACGACATCGTCAATGAGCAGGATCTTCATGCCGCTTAGGTCGGACAGAACATCGAAAGCTCCTTGGAGGTTCACTCTGCGCTCAGCCCTCGTCAGTTCGACCTGGGGCCGCGTCTTCCTGATTCGCAGGACCGAAGCGTGGCGGAGAAGGTCACGGGGCATCGCCTCGCACAAGAGCTCTGACTGATTGAACCCGCGGCTCCTTCGCCGACTGGGATGGATCGGTACCGCCGCGATCGCGTCATGGTCGGGTAGTTCCTGCCGCCGGTGCTCCATCAGGTCAGCCATCGGCTTCGCGAGGGCCGTCACGCGTGCGTATTTGAGTCTCTTGACGGCCTGTGCGGCCCGTCCCTCAAAGGCATACAGGCTCACGGCCCAGTCCAAAGCGCCCTCCATGAGGCGACGGTCGAGTGGTGCGGGCGGCATCTCCCGGGCACATGCGGGGCAGATCGCTGGCTCGGTAAGGGCTCCACACAAGGCGCACTTCGGCGGATAGACCCAGTCCAGGAGACTCTCCACCCATCGCACAAGCGACAGTTAAGCACGATGGGAGGCAGGTAGTCTCGTCCCCATGTTGGCTGTCATCGTTTCCGCCATTCTCCAGACACGGGCCTGGGGAGAGCCCGAGTTGTACTGCCAACTCAAGGACAAGCGGATCACCGAGAGCTCAGGCATCGCCCCAAGCCGAAGGCAAGACGGAGTCTTCTACACACACAACGACAGTGGGGACACGGCGCGCTTCTTCCGTTTCGACAGATCGGGATCCGTCACAGAGTACGATGTCCAGGGCGCCCAGGCTCTCGATTGGGAAGACATGGCCTCTGCATCGATGGGAGGAAAGGACTGGATCTACCTCGGTGACATCGGTGACAACGGCGAGAGGAGGAAGTCGGTCGAGGTTTACAGGACCGAGGAACCCCGACCCGGTGGGGGCCGAGTGACCCGGTTTGACACGTACACCATCCGCTATCCCGACGGGCCACACAACTGCGAGTGCCTCATCGTGGATCCCAGATCCGGCGACCTCTACCTTGTGACCAAAGGTGAAAAGGAAGCCATCGTGTTTCGGGTTGCCAGGCCGAGGGGAACGGGAAACTATGCTGCCGAACGGTTGGGCGTGTTCCACCCAGACACCGGCATGGGGAAGTACGGCCGGCTCGTGACGGCGGGTGACGCAGACCCCGATGGCCGACACGTGGTGCTCCGAACCTACACAGGTGCTCTCGAGTTTCCCGTCAAGGGGGAATTCAAGGACTGGTGGAAGGGCTCGCCCCAGCGTGTCGGCATGCCACTCGACCCTCAGGGAGAGGGGATCTGCTATAGCCGCGACGGGCGTTTCCTCCTGACGACCACCGAGGGAAACCCGTCCGCAGTCCACTTAATCCCGCCAAAAAACTAAAGGTGCGGAATTCCGAATTGGGCGTTTGAACTCGCGCGAACGTCTACTTCCGGCACATCTGCTGGGGAAAACAGGAGGGAAAACAGGTCATAAGGCCCGGGCCTTAGAGCACGTTTGCGGCCTTATTACAATGTTATTGCAACAAATGCATCGGTATAACGGTTGACGCGACACGTTCGCCACAGCACGCAATTGGTGATTCCACTGTATGCGAAAACTGTTGACGACGGTGACGTCGCTTGGCCTGCTCTTCTTCGTGCGACCGGTGTTTGCAGGCCCTGTGACGAACCTAGCCGGTGTCCGCTTGGTCAAGAGGTCGGTGTCCGCACCGATCCCAAAAGAGGTCGAATATGTGTTCGACCGCGATCTTGGAGCAGGCAGGACGAGGAGAATATCAGACGGCGCAGACGGAGAGCTCTGCAAAACGGTCTACGAAGTCCGGGTCGGTAACAAAACCGTCGGACGCCAAGAGACCGTCAAGACCATTGTTGAAGCCAAGCCCATCGTGATCGCGATGGGGCGGACGGGGTTCTCGACGAGCCGAGGCTCGTTCACCAGGGCCAAGCTCATGGATGTCGTTGCGACGGCGTACACGCCTCGTGACGGCTCAGGGACGGGTAGGACCGCGACCGGGCGCCGTGCCAATTTCGGCGTCGTGGCAGTCGATCCTAAGATCATCCCTTTGAACTCGCTTGTTTACGTTGAGGGATACGGGTTTGCGGTGGCCGCGGACACAGGCGGGGCTATCAAAGGCAATAGAATCGACGTGTGCTTCCAAACTCGCCGGGAAGTGAGCGCGTGGGGTCGAAGGAAGGTCACGATTCACGTGTTCAAAGAGAAAGTCGGTCGGGGAGAGTAGACCTGCGCGACGTGCTGGCCCGCCAAGGATTGCGGGCCGACAAAGCACTTGGCCAGCACTTCTTGGTCTCACAGAAGGTCGTGTCGGAAATTGTGGCGCGGTGTGAGGGCCTTGGAAGTGTGTTGGAGATCGGCCCCGGCCCAGGGGCCCTCACAGGCCCGTTGTCCGACCTCCTTCCCGTCGTTGCGATCGAACTCGATGCCAGGATGGTGGGGGTCTTGGTCGAGACAGCGCCGAACGCACGTATCGTCCCGTGTGACGCCCTGGACGCCGACTGGGGCCAACTCATGGCCGACAGCCCCCGACCGCGAGGCATCGTGTCCAACATGCCTTACAACATCACAGGACCGCTTCTCGATCGTGTCTGTCACAGTCGGGGATGGATCGCCAAGGCGGTTCTGATGATGCAGCGCGAGGTCGCAGAGAAGATCCTCGCACAAGCCAACGACAGAAGGCGAGGGGCCCTCTCCGTCACCATCCAGGCTCTGTTCGACGTTCACAAGGTGTGCCATGTACCTCCGGGGGCGTTCTCGCCCCCGCCGAAAGTTGAAAGCACGGTCCTTGAGCTGATTCCGAAACCGGAGCAGCCGGGCACTGAAGCCGTGCTCGCGCTCGTCCGAGCCGGATTTACCCAACCTAGAAAGACCTTGGCGAACAACTTGGCGGCGATACTGGGCAACGGGGCAAAGTCGAGGATCGAAGACGCCGGGATGTCTCCAAGCATCCGGGCCCATGAACTGACCTGGGAGATGTGGTGTCGACTGAGGGCCTGACAGAAAGCCTCACCGGCTACGCGCTGGCACTGGGGTTCGAACTCGCCGGCGTGTGTTCGGGCACACCGCCCGAGACGATCGAACATTATCGCCAATGGATCGGCCGCGGTCACCACGCCTCCATGGGCTATCTCGCCCGGTCGGTTGATCTGAGGTCGAGCCTTGATTCGATCCTTCCTGGCACCCAGTCCGTCATCGCCGTCGGGTTGTTCTACAACCAAGCAGTTCACCGCAGTCCGGGCGATCCTCGGATCGCCAGGTACGCCCTCGGACGCGACTACCACAAGGTCCTGCGCGGCAAACTCCGCCAGTTGGAACGCTTTCTCCTGCAATCCGTGCCGGATGCGCAGTGCCGCGCTTGCGTCGACTCGGCGCCGGTCTTGGAACGAGAATACGCGCAAAGAGCCGGATTGGGCTGGTTTGGGAAGAACACTTGCCTGATCGACTCACACCGAGGCAGTTGGTTTGTGATTGGGCTTCTCTTGACCACGGTTCCGCTTACGCCGAGCTCAGCCGCCATGGGAGGGTGTGGAACCTGCCGACGCTGCGTTGATGCCTGCCCGACGGGAGCGATCGTTCTAGAGGACGGGCGCTGGCAGATTGATTCGAGACGATGCGTCAGCTACTTGACCATTGAACACAAGGGCGCCATTGCCGAGCAGTACGAGGCCGGTATTGGCGATTGGACGTTCGGGTGTGACGTGTGTCAGGAAGTCTGTCCCTTCAACGGAGCCCGCCCCAGCCAACCACAACGGTCTCCTCAGACGACAGAACCGGACTTTTTGGCCGTCAGAGCCTGGCCCCACCTCGAGGAGCTAAGAAACTGGAGTGAGAAGGAATGGGATCTAGGAACTCAGGGATCGCCAGTGAGGCGAGCGGGCTACAAAGGGTTGCGACGCAACGCTACCATCAATCTGAGGAACCGTGACCGGCACAGCGACTAAGACAGCCAGGGAGCCCACTTCTTTACGAGCGGAAGGACAGGCGAGAGCCAGCGCTGGAATTCGCCAGGAAGGGCCTTCAGTCCGAATAGGCTGGCCGTCTGCACCCAAGCCAAGAAACCTCGCCCCGACTGAACCGCCTGACTCCCCCACGAGACCGCTCGGTCCCACCACTCGCCTGTTTCGGCACGAGGCTGTTTCCGGGCTTGAGTCGGCGCTGTCTTGAGCTTGATCGCATAGACCGTCTCCAGCTTCCGTTGCGTCTTTTCCCCTGTCGATATATTCCTGAAGTCGCTCAGGGCAATGTTCTTCATGTCAGCAGATGACACGCGCCCTTCTTTCGAGTCAAACACCACCACGCCTGAACCCGCCATGGTCGTTGTCACTTCGCTCTCAGCGTCCGCCTTGTCCTTGACGACTTCATAGACGCTGTTTTCGAGCACCGTATACGCCTGCTTCACATCGACGTGGATCTTCCACGAATCGCCTTCCTGCGACTCGGCTCTACAGTCGTAAGTGATCGGTGCCCCGCCGAAGTCGCGCTGGAATTGCCACGCCGTGCCGACATCGAGCCCGTCGGGAGGCAGCTCGATCGGGACATATGTGATGTCAGGAAAGTGTTTGACATCGAGTCCAGGTAGCCGAACCGGCAGGCTCCTGTCCGGAGCGTCGGTCTTCAAGATCTTCCCTGTCGGCGCCAGGTCGATCGTCGTTTTCGGAAAGTAGTCAGTGACGTTGTCCACCGTCAGCGGCAGTTTGGCGCCGTTGAAGCTCACCTCGAACTGCTTGATCTCGCTGGTGGCTCGTTGGTTGGTGTCCTTGGGCTCGAGTCCTGTGACGCCGACGCCCATCTTGACCTCAACCTTGCCTTCGTTGCCTCCGAGAAGGGGGAGAAACCCGTTGAAGTTCACGGTGACGTCGTAGTCAAGGCGGGTCGCGGGGCCAAAACCATAGGCGACCGGGGCCAATACTGCCAGCATCAACAAAGTCATACCGGGGATTGTGTCTCCATGCGATTGGACGCGCCAGGGACGTTCAAGCTTCTGCGTGGCTCCGGTGCCGGAGAGGAACAGCGGGCAGTTTGACCGTTCCTTCCGTCGAGCCAGTGAACTTCACGAGGCGGTCCAACACGACTTTGATCGCCCCAGCGACGGGGTACGCGCAAAGCATGCCCGGCAGTCCGAACAAAGCGGCAGCGGAGAACACCACGAATGCGCTGACGAACGGATTCAGCTTGACCGCCCGGCCGACGATACGTGGGTTCACGATCGAGTCGTAGAGGAGTCCGAAGACGAACATGGCGCCCACGCAGTAAAGAGCAAAGACCCATGAGTTCTCTGCGCTGATCAGGTTTGAATGCGAGACACCGCTCAGGGCAATGACCGTGAAGACGACGACCGAGCTGACGATGCCACCAACGACCGGGATCAAGTAGAGGAGGCCGGCGACGAGGGCGAGGACCGTCCAATAGGGAGCTCCCAACACCCCGAGGATCGTCCCCATCATGGCTGTGTAGAAGAGGACCGTCAACGCGAGGCCCCGCAGGTAGCTCTCGAAGACTGTCCCGATGTCTCCAAGCATCGAAAGCGTGCCCTTCCGGATACTGGGAGGTATGAACCGGGCGGCGGCCCTCCGCATGCTCTCAAGGTCGATGAGAAAGCCGAAGACGAAGATCGGCGTGAGCAGGAACATGAAGACTTGGCCAGCCACGGACAGGATGCTCACGACTCCGCCCGTCAAGAACCCCTGGACCTGACGTTGGATTTGGACACGGTTCGGATCAATGTACTTGGCGACTAATTCCTCTCGTGTGGTCGGGAGGTTGAGGCGCTGGAGCAGCTCCTTGTTCTTGGCCAGGGTTTGGTCGATTTCAGAGATCGCTTGGTCTGGATTGGTGGAGGCGATCTTCTCGTAGAGTGTCTGGATCTGGTTTTTCGCTTCGTTGTACTGATGGCCGATGTACGGCGTCGACGCCACGATGATGGCGGCGATCGACCCAAAGAACAGCAGCAGAACGACCATCACGGCGGCGGGCCGCGGCATTCCACGCTTGCGGAGTTTGCGGATCATCGGCTCGCACAGGCCAGCAATGAACAACGCCAACACAAATGGCCCCAGGACACCGCGGACGAGCCAGAGGAACCCAAGAAGGGCCAGGACTATGGCGATCCATAACGCAATCCGCCAAGCGTTCACAGGACCGACCATACCCCGCCCCGTCACCGTCGGCCCTAGAGCCACAGACGGCAACAGGGCCCGGATCTGTGGATCGGGCCCTGTTCAGTTCCGATGGGGCTGCGCCGTCAGGCGCCGACTTCTTCCGGGTTCTTCACGCTGACCCGCTTGGCCCTTTGCTCGGCGATCCAATCCTCAGTCTTGCCCTTCAGGTCTTTCAACCTGCCGCCGAGGTCTTCTCGCATCTCATTGCCTGCTTTGGGGGCAAAGAGCAGGCCAGCAAGTGCGCCGACCAAAGCACCGAGCCCAAAACCCGCCAACAGGTACACCAATGCGTTCTTGTCGTCGTTATTGTTCATTCGTTCACTCCGTACTCTTATCCAACAGTGGCAACGCCTTCTGACGTGCCCTCCGACCCAAGTATGACCGGACGAACCGCACCCCGACCAAGGCGACGGCAGCCGCGACACCGCGCGAGCGGTAGCGCTCCACCGTTTCCAAGACCGTCATGAACGGATCCGTCGGCTTACTTTGTATAACGGCCCGAACGGCTTCGAGGTTCGCTTCCTGGCGGGCCAAGTCCGTCTGGAGTTTGTCCACCTTGCCCTCGAGTTGCCGCACGGTCGTCCGGAGCCCCTTCACAATGTGCAACATTGCGAAGACCCCAATCGCTGCACCTGCCAAGAGCAGGATCTCCAGGATAAGGAGGAACTCCATCTGCGGCGTCAATTGTACCGGGGCGCAGCGGTCCGGCGTCGCTTCAAGGCAATCGTAGGCCCACCTTTGGGATCGGGCAGAGCCTTAGCCCTACTCAGCGGGCGATCTTTCCGCCCGCCATCACCGTTTCCCCTCGGTAAGCGACAGCGACCTGACCGGGCGTCACGGCCCGCACGGGATCCGCGAACACCAATCGGGGTTCCCTTCCCCCCCAGAGGACGGCGCGCCTAGCCTCCATGTTGTAGCGGATTTTCGCCATCACCGGCAGCCCCTCGATGGCACTTGCGCCGCCCAGTCCATCGTGCCATACAACGTCTTCGAGGTGCACGACCGTCTTGAGCAACTCCTCGTCAGATCCGACGGTGACCCGGCCTGAGTCCGGTTCGACACCCAGCACGTACAGCGGAGTCCCTACGGCCACACCGACACCGCGCCTTTGCCCCACCGTGAAGTCGGCCACCCCGCCATGGTGTCCAATCGTCCGTCCGGTGCTGTCCACAACATCGCCCGGCTTGAAGGCTTCGGGACGCACCCGCCGGAGGAACTCTCGATAGCCGCCAGCCTCGCTCACGAAACAGACTTCCTGGCTGTCGGGCTTGTCCGCCACCGGGAGGCCCATTTCGCGGGCGATCCGCCGGGTCTCAGCCTTGTCGCCAAGATCGCCGAGCGGAAACCACACCCGCGCCAGTTGTTCTTGACTGAGCATGTAAAGCACGTAGCTCTGATCCTTGTGTCCACCCTGGGCCCGGAGCAGGTGGAACTGTCCGCCCCGCCTTCGGACCCGCGCGTAGTGCCCGGTCGCCAAGTAGTCGCATCCCAGTTCAGAGGCCTTTTCGAGCAAGGCTTCGAACTTCACCTTTTTGTTGCAGGTCACACAGGGGTTCGGCGTCCTGCCGCGGGCATATTCGTCAATGAACTCGTCGATGACGGTCTGTCGAAAGGCGTCCTTGAAGTTGACGACGTAATGTGGGATCCCCAGGCGTGCCGCACAGCGACGGGCGTCCTCGACCGCTCCAAGCGAACAACAGCCCGAGTGTCGGGGGTCGCGCTGGCTCTCCTGCCAGATCTGCATCGTCACACCGACGACGTCATGGCCACGCCGCTTGAGAATGGCAGCGACGACCGCGCTGTCAACACCGCCCGACATCGCCACACAGACCGTCTTCCGCAAGTCTCGACTACTGCCCCCAGATCAGGTTCTTGTACGGATCACCGTGCAACACGTCGGGCAAGCGCTTCGCCGAAACCGCGCGCGGATCGACGCCGTTGGCCACAACGATGTAAGCGGGAGTCGAGAGGACACCGAGTTTCAGCGACAGGTCGTCGTCACGCAAGACGCTCTTGGCCGCCTCGGAGTCTGGCTGCAACGCAGCCACAACGTCGTCGATCTTCAGGCCGCACTCGACCGCGATCTGCTTGAGTCCGTCGATGGACTTGACCCGCTCGGTGTTTTCAGGCTTGTAGGCTGCTTCGAAGAACGTCCAGAACTTGCCCTTCTCCGCCGCCAGCTCCGACAACGTCGCGGCGTGCATGCTCGTCTCGTGGCCCTTGAGGTTGACCAAGGGCAGGTTTCGGAACGCCCACCGAATCCGACCATGTCCTTCCTCAAAAAGCTTAGACATTTCCTTTGCGGAACTCCGGCAGGCCGGGCAATTGAAGTCGGCGAACTCCACCACGGTCACCGGCGCATCGTCGTTGCCCCGCATCTTCGCTTTGTCTGGCAACAGCTCTTGGAGCGTCAGTCCCGGCGCAATGGGAGGCATACCCCGCTCAGCCGCATTGTCCATCGACTTCACGAACCCGCCCATCGCACCCAGCACAAGGATCAAGGACGACCCCTGGAGCACGGCGTCGGCTCGGGTCGCGACCGGTTCGGGATCCTCCAACGACCACAGCCAGATCGTCACGATCAACGTGACCAACATGATGGCCGCCGAGGCCATGCACCACTCGCAGGTGGCCTTGATCACGGCCAGCGACGTGTACACGAAGTAGATGCTTGCCAGGAACCCGAACACAGCGCCACCCAAGCTGAGGTTTGTCAGGAGCCGCCACTTGGACTTGCCCATCACCGGGCGTGCCGCCGAGAGGCCGGCCAAGATCAGGTAACCGATCAGTCCGATCAGTGCGACGGGGACTCCCAAGACAGTCGAGTAGGCGCTGGTGGCAACGGTGTCGCACCCGTGGCTCGGACCACAGGGCATCGACTTGTCCGCGATGTGGGAGTAGGTCAAGGCGCCAGCGACAAAGACCCCGGCCCAGGCCAGGAGGCCGGCCATGCGGTTCACGACCGGAGCCATCGACTTCACTGCGGGGCTCTTCGCAGGTTCGGCTGCAACGCTCACTCCGGCATTATAGATGGGCTGAGGCACGTCCAATTGGAACCAGGCAGGTATCCTCACAGTTCCGAGCGGAATGGCCTCGTCCCTTTTGCGCCCCGGTTCTCTCCCCAACTTGAGCGGCACCAAGACCGTTCGAGGCACCTACTTCGTGCAAACCTGGGGGTGCCAGATGAACGAAGAAGACAGCGAGCAGATGGGCCTCTATCTGCAGTCTTTAGGCTTTGTCAAAGCGTCCTCGCCGTTCGAAGCGCACGTCGTGCTCCTCAACACCTGCTCCGTCCGCAAGAAGCCGGAGGACAAGGCCTTCTCCTTCCTCGGCGAGCTCCGCCCCTTCAAGGCCGCCCGCCCCGACATGGTCATCGGCGTGGCAGGATGCATGGCCCAGCTCCGCGCCGACGAGATCAAGCGCCGCAACCCCCACGTCGATTTCGTGGTGGGCACGGCCCAAGTGGCCTCGATCCCAGGATTGGTCGAGGAAGTGCTGCAAAAACGTCGCTTTATCAAGCGCATGGAGCTACCCGAGCGCAAGGGCGCAGTCGTCACCGAGGTTCCGCAGCGTCATGTCGAGCGGGGCGGCAAACTCAAAGCGTTTGTGCCGATCCAGTACGGATGCGACAAATTCTGCACCTTCTGCATCGTCCCCACCACCCGCGGCCGCGAGCGCTCCCGCCCGACGGAGCACATCGTCGAGGAGGTGCGCCGCCTCGCCGAACTGGGCACGAAGGAGGTCACGCTCCTCGGGCAAACAGTCAACTCTTACGGCAAAAACCTCGCCGAAGGACGCGTACCGTTCTCGCAGCTCTTGCGCCTGCTCGCGGGCGTCCCAGGCATCGAGCGCCTGCGCTACACCTCGCCCTACCCGCGCGACTTCAAGGACGACCTGATCGAGGCCATCCGCGACGTCCCCCAAGTCATGGAGCACTGCCACATGCCGCTCCAGGCCGGCGACGACGGGCTCCTTTCCCGCATGAAGCGGGTCTACACTGTCGAATCCTTCGCCCAGATCGTCAATGGGCTCCGCGAGGCCGTGCCCTGGATCGGCCTCACGACCGACATCATCGTCGGCTTTCCCGGCGAGACCGACAGCGAGTTCCAAGCCACCCTCGCGGCGATGGAGCGCTTCCGCTTCGACGGCGCCTTCATGTTCCGCTACTCCCCGCGCCCCGGTACCCCCGCCGCCGAGATGACACAGGTCGCCACCCGCGTCTCCGGCCTCCGGCTGGAAAAGCTCATCGAGACTCAGCACCGCATCCAGCTCGAGAAGAACGAGGCGCTGGTAGGGCAGGAGTTCGAGGTATTGGTCGAGGGCCCCACCCCCAAGAACCCCTCGCTGCTCCAGGGCTATTCGCGCTGCTTCCGCATGCTCCATTTCCCCGGCGACTCTGGCCTCAAGGGCTCGCTTGTCACCGTCCGCGCCACCGAACCCCACCTCTGGGGCCTCGTCGGCACCGTTTGACGTTCGTGTGTTGGGGGTTTGGGGACTACGGACTACGGAGCTAGGGCGGTCACGAAATGGGGACCGGTCAAACAGTCACCCAACAAGGAACTCCGTGCAGCCACGAGTCGAGTCTTGGCCGAAAGCGAAGCCATCTCTCCATGGTTTTAGCCCGGAGAGTGAGCCTGTGCCTGCGCTCCAATCTGCGCCCGGCGGGTGGCCAGACCAAGGCGCACCTCCCGGTCGGGTGGCAGCGGCGGGCTGCGGCCATGATGATGGTTCGAATGCGACGATCCCTGGTGTGCAAGGGGTCGTGCGCGGCAACAGGAATCCCTAGGGGCGGCCGTCCGTCGGGCGACGTCTGCCGGAATGAACCCGGACCTATAATGATGCGTGCGCAAGGGTTGCTGGATAGGCGCCTTGGTGGCAGTCACGGTGGGCGCGGGAGCTTTCTTCGGGTACCGCTCACTGCCGTACTACCAGCGGAACAAGCTCACTCTCGGCTGGGACTCGCCATTCGACGAACTCCGCTCCGACCATGATGCCTGGGTCACGAAATCCCTGGCCCCAGGCGATGATCCCAAACTACCCGCAATGGCTCGCGGGATGATGTTGCAGGATCTTCTCCTTCACCACTTGCGCCAGGGCATGTCGGAACAGGAGGTCAGGCAACTGCTGGGGAGGCCCGACTCAACCGATGCCACGCAGCGCACATGGAACTATGAACTCGGTTCCTGGAGCGGCTTTCGCATGGATGGCGACATCCCTTCGGTGGAATATGACGCCACAGGGCACGTCTCCTACTTTTGGGCTTGGCAGAGCTGACCCCACCCACGTGCCTTGGTCTGTCCAGTCGTCTCTACCGGCACCGGCCCTCACCATCTGGTTGGTGCGCGTCAACGCACTCGTTGGAAGACCTTTTGCCCCCACTCTGGGGAATCGAGGCTGGTGAGGGTCAGGACTTGCCCGTCCTCACTCAGTTTGTACGCGAACCGGTCATGCCCCCAACAGTCCGTCGCCACGTGCTTTTCGTAGAACACGCCGCCGGAGGTACCCCACACGAGGCTCGGGCGAGGGGCGTTCTCGAACCACCACCGGCCCCTGCCTGCCGGAGAGAGAATCATCGTTCGGCCATAGGAGCAGCCTAACACTTGCCACTGACCCACCAGATTCACCGGATGGTTCGCCGGAATGCGGATCATGGCTCCGCTCGTGAAGAAGACAAGGCCCGATCCGAGCCACAGCGCGAGCGGCCCTCCGGCAACCATGCCTAAGCATGCATAGACAGCCTTCAACCCTCTACCCTCTTCCCTTTCTACGCCACAAAGGGCCAGCCCGTGGAGCGACGTGGCAAAAAGACCTTGTCCAGGAGGCACCGCAGGAGCGGCGGCGGCTAGTCTGCCGCTTGCCGCTCGGCCGGAAACCGAAGCACGAACTCGGCCCCGCCCTCAGGGCGGTTGTGGGCTGTGATCGCCCCGCCGTGGGCGGTCATCGCCGCCCGACAGATCGCGAGCCCGAGCCCAAAGCCAGACCCGCTGCCCTTGCGGAACTTCTCAAAAAGTGCTTCCTGTCCGTCCGCTGGCAGGCCCGGCCCGTCGTCGCGGACGATGACCTCGGTCTGCCCCTCGACGGTTCGGGCCGAAATGGTCACTTGCGCCGAGGCCCCCGCATGACGGGCCGCGTTCTCCAAAAGGTTGACAAACACCTGCTCGACGAGCACACCGTCCAGCTTCATGAGCGGCAGGTCGGCGGGGATCTCGGTCGCGACCGGGTTCAAGAACAGCTTCTCCGTGCGCAACAGGGCCGACGCGACGAGCTCCTCGAGCGATTGCCAGTCGAGGTCCAGTTCCACACCACCGCCTTCGAACCGGGTCATGTCGAGAAGGTTCCGGATGAGCCGGTTCATGCGCTCGGCCTCTTCGATCACCGTGGTGGCGAGGTCACGCGCGCGCGGGCTCGCATCGGGCAACGAGGCCAAACCGCTCGCCGCCCCCTCGATGGAGGCCAGCGGCGTGCGCAGGTCGTGCGACACGCTGCTGAGCAGGTTGCTCCTCATCTTCTCGCTCTCCACACGCAGGCTGGCCTCGTGCGAGTCGCGGGCCAAGCGGGTGCGGTCGAGAGCGAGCGCCAACTGGTTGGCGATCGATTCCACCATCCGGCGGCTTCCGGATCCAGGAGGCGCCGACTCGGGCAGAGTCAAGCCCAGAACACCGACACAACCCGTGGAGCCGACAAGAGGCGCATAGCTGCCGGTTGCGCCCGCCAGGGTGTCCGTGCCGTGGCCCGCAGGCCGGGCGTTGTCGGCCACCCACCGCACAACGGCCGCCTCGTTGGCGCTCGACTCGAAGCCTGACCGGGACGGCGCCACCAACTCCAACGAACCCGATACACCGCGCACGAACACAGTCGCGTCACCGCCCGTCACTTCGGCGGCCTTCTTGGCCGCCAAAACGGCCATGTCCCCCCCTGTGCGCGAGGACGCCAGCTGGCGGCTGAGTTCGAAGAGAGCCGCCGTCTCTCGCTCTCGGACGGAAGCCGCGTTGGTCTGCTCCTTGAGCCGAGAGGTCAGCGTACTGATCAGAAGTGCGACGCCTAGCATGATGCCGAAGGTGACGAGGTACTGCGCGTCGCTGACGGCGAACGTGCCGCGAGGCGAGACGAAACAGACGTCGAAGAGGCCCACACTGGCGAGGGCGGCCAAGAACGACTCACGCCGGCCATAGCGCACCGAAACATACGCGACCCCCAAGAGGTAGACCATGACGATGTTCGCCAAGGCGAAGCGCTGCTCCATAAGGAAACCGATGCCAGTGGAGACCGCCACGACCACGACCGTCGCCACGTAGCTGGTCCAACCGGCAGGTTCCGGTTTGCGGCGGACGAGGAGGTCGGTGCCTTGCTCCTCGGCCCCGGTGATGACGAGCACGTCGATCTCGCCGCTGGTGCGGATGAGCGAGTCCACGACCGACCCGAAGACGATCTCACGCCAGCGCTTGCGCACGGGCTTGCCCACGACGATGGTAGTAACGTTCTGCGACTGGGCGTAGGCGAGGACCTCGGCCACTATATCCTCGCCTGCGAGAGAGGCCGTTTTCGCTCCCAGGCTCTCTGCCAAGGCGATGGCTGCTTCCAGTTGTGCCCGAGCCCGGGCTGAGGCGCCGCTTTGGCGTGGGCTCTCCACCGAGACGGCGAGAAGCTCGGCATGAAGGTTGGCGGCAAGGCGCTTGGCGGCCCGCACGACTCGCGGGGCCATGCGGTTCGGGGCCAGGCAAACCAAGATCCTTTCTTTGGCGTGCCACGGCTCGTGCACGTCCAGCAGTTCGCGTGAACGGCGCATTTCCTCGTCCACGCGCTCTGCGGTGTGCCGAAGGGCGAGCTCGCGCAATGCCAGGAGGTTGCTCCTCTTGAAGAAGCCGCTGAGGGCCTGATCCACCTTCTCGGGGATGTAGACCTTTCCCTCTTCCAACCGTTTGTGCAGTTCCTCTGGCGGCACGTCCACCAGCTCGACTTCGTCGGCGAGGTCGAAGAATGAGTCGGGAACCGTTTCCTGGACGGTGACGCCGGTGATCTGGGCGACGACGTCCCGCAAGCTCTCGACATGCTGGATGTTGACCGTCGTGCGCACGTCCGTTCCCGCTTCCAGCAGCTCGGCAATGTCCTGCCAGCGCTTCATGTGGCGACTGCCGGGGGCGTTGGTGTGCGCCAGTTCGTCCACCAAGATGAGACCTGGCTTGCGGGCGAGGGCCGCATCGATGTCGAACTCGGAAATCTTGATTCCTCGATGATCGATCGCCTTGAGGGGCAGGCGCTCTATGCCTTCCGCCATCTCCTCCGTCTCGCTTCGACCATGTGCTTCCAGGTAGCCGATGACAAGGTCGAGCCCACGGGCCTTGTCGGCTCTGGCGTCGGAGAGCATCGAGTACGTCTTGCCGACTCCAGCGGCCATGCCGAGGTACACCTTCAGGCGCCCCCGCTTTCGAAGGGCGCTTCCTGGCACTGAACCGTTCACTGGCATGTCGGGGCTCACACGTTCTTGCTCACTTCCGGTCTATCTTACGCGGGGCGGAGCCGTGGACCAACTCGGCGCATATTCGAACACCTGCACGTCGAGGAAGTGGCCGGCCACAAGCCGCGAAAACTCCCGGTTCCAGACCGATCGTTTTGCTTCGACAAAATCGGGAAGCGACGGGCCGTCCGCGATCAAGACCGCCAATGGCCGGCGAGGCTGTCGCGACATGATCTCGCTCACGGCGTCGAGACCAGTCGAAAGGGACAGCTCCGCCCGAGTCCTGAGCAGGAGCAACGGATGAAGACTGTCTTCTGGCCATCCGTTCCTAAAGTGACTCGCTTGCCTATCGTCCTCGGCCAGAGCCACGGCGAAACCGCCTTGGGGCCACGAGCGCAACATGTCGCACACGACCCCTGTCGCCTCGTTCCACCGAGGGAACACGGCGATCAGGACAGGGTCGAGGAGAGGCAGCATCAGTTACTCAGAACCGGAAGACGGCCCCCAGCGCCAGGGTCGTCCGGGACGACGATGTGCCGTCTCGATCGTTGAAGAACGGCTGGCTGGCAAGATCGCGACGCAGTTCGAAGCGCAGGGTCGCGTGCTTGTCCAGCGTCCATTCGTGGCTGGCCGTCAGGGAGTAGAGCTGAATCGGCACACCGGTGCGAAGACCGTCCTTGTCCTCCACGCGCTCCAGCCGAAGCGCGACCGCGTGCCGAGGGGCAACCTGAGTCCGGACATAGAGCGCCTCGCCGTTCCAGGTACCGCTGTTGGCCCCGCCGTCCGAGGTCGCGCTGTCCACGTTGGCCGCGACTTTGGTCTTGGCATCGATCTGATGCGTAATGATCAAGTCGAGGAGATGGACCTTGGCCGTGCCTGGGTTGGCGAATGCGATCCCGCCATAGGTGCCCGCATCGTTGGCGTGTTCGGATCCTTCGTCACCATAGTGGTTCTGCAAGGTCACCGTGGTCTTTGGGCCGAGCGCGCAGGAGAGGGCGGCCCCTACCGATAGGGCGCTGTTGCCGTCCTCGACTTCGTTCCAGCCCCGTACGAGGAACAGCCCGCCTGTCACCTGGGGGCTGAGCCGCCCCGTCACGCGCAGGCCAGTCTCGTACACCGGCTCGGAGTATGTCCAGTTGAACGAACGGCTGTACTCGTCTTGGTATCGAATGTCGACACCCTCGTATCCAATCCAGGTGTCGAACTTGCCCAGATCGACCTCCACGCCGTTGCGGTCGCCGGGCGGCGCATAGCTGACGCAAGCTTGGCGGACGAACTTGTACTTGTCTTTGCCGCCGGGCTCCGTCAAGCTGATCAGGTCGGCGTTCTTGCCCGCAAAGAGCTGCACGTTCAGGCCGAACGGGGACTTCGTAGATGGGGCCCTGAGAAAGTCCACCTGTGCCACGGCAATGCGGACTTGCCGGTTGGCGATGTCGAAACCTCGCCCGTTGACGGTGTCGCTGGCGTCAGGGCGTCCAAAATCAAACTGGTAGTAGAGATCCGAGTAACCGGTGACTTGCCAGTCGGGTGTGGACTGGGCCGAAGCGCTCAGAGCGCCGATGCAACATGCGAAGACACTGAGGAGCCTCATGGTTTTTTAGTTTGGTCTAATGCCAGGTTCAGCTTGAGCACGTTGACGGCAGGGTCGCCGAAGACGCCGAGGAAGGGGGGATCCGTACAATCTCGGACAAGCTGCAGGACTTCGTCCCGTGACATTCCGCGGGCCCTGGCCACACGGCCGGATTGGAGCATGGCGTTTGCGACAGATATGTGCGGATCGAGTCCACTGGCGGAGCGAGTCACAGCGTCTGTTGGGAGGATCGTGCTTGACGACAGTCCGTTTTCATTCCTGAAGGCAACGGCAAGCTGCTTGACCCCAGCAAATGACTCATCGACGTTCCTCGTCTTCGGATCGTCCGGGAGACCATTGATCAGCTTGTCGCTAGTCGGGGCCAAGTTCGTACCTCCCGAATTGGCTGCGTCGTATCCGCTCCCCGCCGCCGATGGCCGTGGATGGAAGTACTCCGTCTTGGTGAAGTTCTGCCCAATGAGTACTGACCCAACGATCTGCCCCGATGGACCGTGGACGAAGCTGCCGTTCGCCTGTCGTGGAAACGCCACCTGGGCGATTCCATAGACTGCCAGCGGGAAAACGAGGCCCGTGACGACGACGAACCAAACCGTCATGGCGAACGCCGGCCAGAGGACGGTCGAACGCTGGGAACGAGATGAGGTGCTTGGTGTTTCAGAGGTGTTCATGCGAGCCTCAAAAGGACGAGGATGCGGTCGATGAGCCAGATGCAGGGGAACGGGATCAGGATGCCAAAGAGCCCGTACACCAGCAGGTTCTTCCGGAGGACGGCGGCGGCGCTTTGCGGCCTGTACCGCACGCCACGCAAGGCCAGCGGAATGAGTGCGACGATGATGAGCGCGTTGAAGATGACCGCGGCGAGCACCGCCGAACGTGGGTTCGACAGGAAGTTCAGCCGTTGGAGCTCCGGATAGGTCACGACGAACATGGCCGGAATGATCGCGAAGTACTTGGCAACATCGTTGGCGATCGAAAAGGTCGTGAGGGCGCCGCGAGTGATCAAGAGCTGCTTGCCGATCTCGACCACCTCGATCAGTTTGGTTGGGTTGGAGTCGAGATCGACCATGTTGCCCGCTTCCTTGGCCGCCTGCGTGCCGGTGTTCATGGCCACGCCGACGTCGGCCTGGGCGAGCGCGGGAGCGTCGTTCGTTCCGTCGCCGGTCATCGCGACCAGCCGCCCGCCGGCCTGCTCTTGCCGGATATAGGCCAGCTTGTTCTCGGGAGTGGCCTCAGCCAGGAAGTCGTCGACTCCGGCTTCAGCGGCAATGGCAGCGGCCGTTAGAGGGTTGTCTCCCGTGATCATGACGGTCTTGATCCCCATCTCCCGCAGAGTCGAGAACCGCTGCTTCATGCCGCCTTTGACGATGTCCTTCAGTTGGACTACCCCCAGCACGCGGCCGTTTTCAGCAACGACGAGGGGCGTGCCGCCTTCACGGGCGATCCGGTCCACCGAGTCTTGGACCTGGCTCGGCACCGTTCCTCCGTGGTCTTGTACAAATCGCCGCACCGAGTCGGCTGCACCCTTGCGGACCTGCCTGTCGCCCACGTTGACACCGCTCATGCGGGTCGTCGCCGAGAACTCGACGAAGTCGCCTTGAAGCGACGCGACGTCGCGTTCGCGAATGCCATACGCCTCCTTGGCCAGCACGACGATCGACCGCCCTTCAGGGGTCTCGTCTGCGAGGGAGGACAATTGAGCAGCATCGGCCAACTCAGCTTCAGTGACGCCCGGCGCCGGAACGAAGGCCGTTGCCTGCCGGTTGCCGAGGGTGATCGTGCCGGTCTTGTCGAGAAGCAAGGTAGAAACGTCGCCGGCAGCCTCCACGGCGCGTCCACTCATCGCGAGAACGTTCTGCTGCATCACGCGGTCCATCCCGGCAATGCCGATCGCGCTCAGGAGCCCTCCGATGGTGGTCGGGATCAGGCACACCAGCAAGGACGTGAGCACTGGGATCGAGGGCACCGCGCCTTTGCCCTGAGCACTCACTGCGTACTGCGCATAGGGGAGCAGAGTCACCGTTGCGAACATGAACACGATCGTCAATCCCGAAAGCAGGATCGAGAGGGCGATCTCGTTTGGAGTCTTCTGTCGTTCGGCACCTTCGACAAGGGCAATCATGCGGTCGAGGAACGACGTCCCGGGTTCCTGGGTGACCCGAACGACGATGCGGTCGCTAAGGACGCGTGTCCCGCCTGTGACGGCGCTTCGGTCGCCACCCGACTCACGTATGACGGGCGCGGACTCACCCGTGATAGCCGACTCGTCCACGCTCGCAATGCCTTCGATGACGTCGCCATCAGCTGGAATCATGTCTCCTGCCTCGCAAACCACGAGGTCGCCTTTGTTCAACGCGGGAGCCGGGACGCGTTCCTCTCGACCGTCAGGGCCAAGCTTCCTTGCTTGCATCGTGGACCGGGCCTTTCGCAACGACTCTGCCTGGGCCTTCCCACGTCCTTCAGCCATGGCTTCGGCGAAGTTGGCGAACAAGACGGTGAACCAGAGCCAAAGGGAGATCTGGCCGCTGAACAACGCGTCTCCCTTGGCAACAAGGTCGTGGAAGAAGAAGTAGGTCGAGACAGCCGCCCCCACGAGCACGACGAACATGACGGGGTTGCGGGCAACCAGACGTGGATTGAGCTTGAGCAACGCGTCGACCGCAGCCCGACGCATAATGGCGGGCTCGAAGAGCTTCGGAGGTTGGTGCCGCGGCGCGTGTTCCTTGGGTGATCCCGTGTTCGGATCCGTTGTGGGTGTTTTGATCATTTCGTTTGCAGCCCGGTCATTTGGAAGTGCTCGACTACCGGCCCCAGGGCCAGCGCTGGCAGGAAGGTGAGAGCCCCCACGAGGATCACTGTGCCAACAAGCAGGACGACGAATGTGCCGCCGTCGGTGGGGAACGTTCCCGCCGTGGCGGGCACTTGCTTCTTGCGCGCCAAGTTGCCGGCGATCGCGAGCAAGGGGAGGATCATCAAGAACCGTCCGACCAGCATCGCGAGGCCGATCGTCAGGTTGTAGAAAGGCGTGTTGGCCGTAATGCCGGCAAAGGCGGAGCCGTTGTTTCCCGTGCCCGATGAGTAGGCGTACAGGATTTCACTGAATCCGTGGGCGCCCGCGTTGTTCAGGTTGCCCGTCGTCGCGCCATAGGCGTTGTCTGCACCACCGTACGCGGATCCTGGCCACGTGTTCATTGCGGCGCCGGCGCCTGACTTGGCGAAGTCCGCGTTCGCAGCAAGTGCCGTGAACAAGAGGATGCTCGCTGCCAAGACGAGGATGGCCAGCATCGCCATTTGAACTTCGTACTTCTGGATCTTCTTACCCAGATATTCAGGAGTACGGCCGACCATCAATCCGCCGATGAAGACGGCGATGATGGCGAACATGAGCATTCCGTAGAGTCCAGCGCCGACTCCTCCAAAGATCACTTCCCCGGTCTCGATGTTGAAAAGCGGTACGAGACCGCCGAGAGGCGTGAAGCTGTCGTGCATCGAGTTGACCGCACCGCAACTCGCGTCCGTTGTGACGGTCGCAAAGAGGGCGGAAGCCGGGATCCCGAATCGGACTTCTTTTCCTTCCATGTTCCCCGCCTGGACACCGAGGCGCGTGAAGAGGGGATTGCCGGTCTGCTCTTGGCTGACACAGATGAGTGCCCCGGCCAAAAAGAGCACCGACATAGCGGCAAAAACGGCCCACCCTTGGCGAACGTTGCCCACCATCTTGCCAAACGTGTAGGTCAAGCCCGCGGGGATCGCGAAGATCATGACGATCTGCAGCAGGTTCACACCGTTGTTCGGGTTTTCAAACGGGTGGGACGAATTCGCGTTGAAGAACCCGCCGCCGTTGGTCCCCAGCATCTTTATGACCTCCTGGGACGCGACCGGGCCCATGGCGAACGTTTGCTTGGCGCCCTCCAGGGTTGTCACCGTCTGGTAAGGGAGGAAGTTCTGCGGAACTCCTTGCCAGACAAGGACAAGCGCGCCCAGGAAGCTGATAGGAAGGAGCACGTAGACCGTAGCACGGACGACATCCACCCAAAAGCTACCGATACCTTTGGCGCTGTGGCGTGCAAAGCCTCGGACAAGCGCGATGGCAACGGCGATACCGGCCGCTGCGGAAGCCCAGTTGTGGATCGCGAGCGCGACCATGTTGGACAAGTAGCTCAGGGTCAGCTCAGGCGAATAGCTCTGCCAATTGGTGTTGGTCGTGAAACTCGCCGACGTGTTGAAGGCGAGATGGGCTGGCATTTGGGCTGTCCCCATATGTTGGGGGTTGAGAGGCAGCCAGCCCTGTAAACGGAGGATTGCGTACGACACCGCCATCGAGACGGCGCTGAAGCCCAGTAGGGACAAGGCGTACCGGTGCCAAGGCTGGTCGTCATCGCTTCTCACGCGGAGCCAGCGGAGTGTGGAGCGCTCCAGCCAACCGAGCGCAGGGTGAAGGAACGTGGACTCGCCTTCAAAGACCTTCGCCATGAAGACGCCGATCGGTTTCGTGACGAGGAGTACGAGTCCAAAGAAGATCAAGACCTGGAGAACGGCAGAAAGTGTCATCTCAAAACTTCTCCGGCTTCAAGAGCGCGTAGAGCAGGTAGCCGAGGAGTCCGACGCACAAAACGGCGATCCAAGCGGTGTCACTCATCGTCTGCCTTGGGCTGAAGTCTCTTGAGCCCAGTCACGTACAGGGCGGAAACCGCGAAGAAAGCCGCGGCGACGGCAAGATAGAAGGCATCGTCCATGGTCAATCGACCCTCCGGTCAAGCCGCCTCGTCGCCTTGGCTCGCCAAAGCACCTCTGCGGATTGAACCGAGAACATGGTGTCCCTTGGAACCGTCAATGCCGAGACAAGGGATGGCCTGACATCGTCAAGATGCTGTCAAGATCCTATGAAAAGGCTGATCTTGATGGTTCCTTGTGCAGGATTCAGTCCACGAGCATTCGGTAGCCGACTCCAGTCTCTGTACGGATGAACCGGGGATGCGAGGGGTCTCTTTCGAGTTTCTGACGGATCGACCCCATGTGGACGCGCAAGACGTGAGTGGAGTCGTCATAGGCTGGGCCCCAGACCTCAGTCAGAAGGTACCGATGGGTCAGCACCTTGCCTGCGTGACGGGCCAGGAGAGCCAGCAGACGGTACTCGGTCGGCGTGAGCCGCACTTCCTCGCCGTCGAGGCTCACGAGGCGCGCTTCGAAGTCGATCTTGAGGCCCCGGGAATCGAAGGCCGCTTCAGTAGGTTGCTGCCCCTTCTTCGAG
This sequence comes from Armatimonadota bacterium, assembly GCA_029781035.1. Classification (GTDB taxonomy): domain Bacteria; phylum Armatimonadota; class Fimbriimonadia; order Fimbriimonadales; family Fimbriimonadaceae; genus JAEURO01. The sequence goes on along the minus strand of JAKOXK010000077.1, from coordinate 43,320 downwards.
TGCCGCAGAGCCACGCGGACTCGTGCCATCAGTTCAGCGATCGAGAAGGGCTTTGTAACGTAGTCGTCGGCGCCAGCATCCAGCGCCAAGACCTTGTCCCTTTCCTGTCCTCGAGCTGTGACGACGATGACGGGAACGTCCGTCCATTCTCGCAGCGACTTCAACAAGTCGAGGCCGTCCAGGTCCGGTAGGCCGAGGTCCAACAAGACGATGTCGGGATTCTTCTTGGCGACCAGCCGAGAACCCTCAGCCCCGTCTTCGGCTTCGTGCCACTCGGCTTCCTCCGGGGTGGTGCTCGCCTTGAGAAAGCGCCGGATCGGCGCTTCGTCTTCGATGATCACAAACCGAATCGGCTGGGGCATCCACCACTCCTCTCGCGAATCGTCTCGATAGTGAACCATGACCAACCTTGGCCCAGGGTCCGCGACCATCCCATCTCCATCCGTCAGGCTAGTTCAGGAAGTAGCGGACGTTGGCAACGACGACGTTCCTGCGCTTTCCGAGTGCGTTCTTCAGTTGCTGGGCCACGTTTTCCTTGAGCGGCAGGTGGTACCACTTGGTCACAACCGCTTCCGGGACGATCACGGTGACGGTCTTGTCAGGATCCTGCTCCAGCATCTCGTCGATGTATTCGAGAACCGGATCCAGTAGTGACCGATAGGGTGACTCCACGATGACCAACGGGACATCGTCGACATACATGTCCCAGTCCCGTTTGATGGCGGGCACGCTCCGACGATCGATCGACACGTGCAGACACCTCACTTCGGCGTGGAGCGACTTGCCATATTCGATCGCCTTCATGACGCCCTTGTGGACACGGGGAACCAGAACGATTGCGCGCTGATCAGCAACAGGTTCTCGAACTGCGCCGTTCATCGAGAGCTGCTCCGTGATCGAGTGGTACCGCCGCCGGATCGCCAGCAGCCCAAAGGAAGCCAGTGAAACGAGGACGAGGACGATCCAGGCGCCCTCAGTGAACTTCGTGGTGAGGATGACAATGGCCACAACACCGGTGCAAAGGGCGCCAGTCCCGTTGACCGCGATCCTCGTCGTCCAGCCCCGTCCCTTCTCCTTGAACCAATGGCGAACCATGCCGGATTGCGAGAGGGTGAACGCAGTGAACACGCCGACGGCGTAGAGCGGCAACAACAGGTCAAGCTCGCCTTTGAAATACGAGACGAGGGCGATCGCCAAGACTCCCAGGACAATGATGCCGTTTTGGTAGACGAGTCGGTCACCTTGGCGGGCCAGTGGCCGAGGCAGGTACCCGTCGCGGGCGAGGATACTAGCCAGCCGGGGGAAGTCGGCGAACGCGGTGTTGGCAGCGAGGATGAGGATCGTCGCCGTCGCCAGTTGGATCGCGAAGAAACCGAAACTGTTGGGGCCGAACACGTAAGCCGCGAGCTGAGAGACGACCGTGCGGTAAGCCGGGTTGGCGGTAGCGTACAGCGAAACCTGGGGCAGAAACCGGATCAGGTACCCCGTCCCCAGGAACATGCAGATCATCATGGCCGCCAACCATCGAAGGCTCTTGGCCGCGTTCTTCGACTCCGGAGGCTTAAAGGCCGGGACGCCGTTGCTGATGGCCTCCACGCCGGTCAAGGCGACGCAGCCGGCCGAGAACGCTCGCAATAGGATGAAGAAGAAAGGAAGCATCGCTTCGCTTCCAATGGCTCCTGGGTCGGCGACCACTCGTTGGCTGGGCAACGCTGCAGCATGGACTTTGAAGAGGCCGAACACGATCATCAGGAACATGCCCAGCACAAAACCGTAGGAGGGGAAGGCAAACATCATCCCCGATTCGCGCAGGCCACGCAGGTTGGCCCACATGATCAGAATGATGAAACCAATGTTGAGCTCGATGAGAGCTGGGTGGAGTCCGGGAAACGCGGACACCAGGGCTGCGACACCGGCAGCGATGCTGACTGCCACCGTCAAGACGTAGTCGATCAGAAGGGCAGACGCCGCTATGACCGCAGGCTTCTCACCCAAGTTGTCGGCGGCCACGATGTACGATCCGCCGCCAGCCGGATAAGCGTGGACAGTCTGTTGGTAGGAGACGACGACGATCAGATAAAGCGCGCAGATCGCGAGCGTGATGGCGGGCTGCACTGACAGGGCCTGGAGACTAAAAAGGACAAGAATGCTGACGATGGCCTCGGTCGCATAGGCTGCTGAGGACAGGGCGTCAGACGCGAAGACCGGGAGCCCCAGGAACAAGGACAGACGTTCATGGTGTTCCCGAGCTGTGGGAATCGGGGCCCCCAAGAGGACGCGGCGCACTCGCTGAGGCAACGGTTCGGCTCGAGTTGTTTGCATAGTGGTGCCGGCAGGAACTTCCTGCGGCCTATGCACTAAGGGTGTCGCGCAGCGCTGTCAAGGTCGCGTCCGAAAACCGGACAGAGTCTCAAGATTCTATCAAGACCGTATCGGACTCCTTGTCTGTCCGCGCAACGCCCGCGACCGACACTCAGTACCCGGCAGACACATTGGTCGGCTTCGGTAAGTCCTGACCTGTGGCAAGGCGACGGAGGAGGTCGGCCAGCGCAGCCATGCGCTTGGGCTCGGTATCGATCACGACCCCCCCGGTGTGCGGGCTCATGACAACGTTGGGCAGGCCTGCGAAATTGAACCGGCTCGGCGGGCACGGTTCTTCGGTCTGAGGGTACTGCCACCAGACATCCAGGCCCGCGCCGTGGAGCTTGCCGGTCTCGAGAGCCGTGTAAAGCGCCTCTTCGTCAATGACGGCTCCACGGCCCACGTTGACGACGATCGCGCCCTGCGGCAAGGCCTTGATGACTTCTGCACTGACGAGCCCCTCTGTTTCCGGCGTCAGAGGTGCACACACGATCAATAGGTCGGCTTCGATTGCCACTTGCGGTAGTTCGGAGGGTGGCAGCACGGGCACTGGACCAACTGTAGGGTTCCTCCGGATTCCCTTGACTGAAACACCCATCGCTTCCAGGGCTTGGGCGACTCTTCTGCCGATTTCGCCGTAGCCGACGATGACGGCCCGCTTGCCGCACAACTCGATGGCGTTCGAAGCGTCGAACCGAGGTGCCCAGCTGTTCGATCGCATGCCGCTGTCGGCCCGGACAGTGCCTTTGGCCGCAGCGAACAGGAGCTCGAGCGCCTTTTCCGCCGTCGCTGCAGCGTTGAAGTGGAGATTGTACGTTGTCACATCGGGCCGGGTCAGTAGAGCGTCGCGAGAAACCGGCACAAGACCGGCAAAGGGCACGATGACGGTCTTGAGCCGGTGTAGCGGCGCCAACATCTCTGGGCTGGCAAAGCCCACGACCAAGACTTCCGTCTCAGGTGGCACGTTTTCCGAAGCGGTCAGAACGACGTTGGCCGGAAGTGCTGCGGCCAGGTTCGCCAAGGAGGCCGGCTCGGTCGTTCTAGCGATGTGCACTCGCATGGGAGGATTATGGCGACTGAACTATACGGCCCACCCAGGCTCTCGAACCGTGTACCCTCTGCTGCATGTCGTTGCTCAATGTGCCTATCGGAGCGCGTGCCCCCGAAGAGGTCAACGTCATTATCGAGATCCCACGCTTGAGCCAGAATAAGTACGAGCTGGATCCGGAACTGGGTGTCATGCGCTTGGATCGAGTGCTGTACTCACCCCTCCACTATCCCGCCGACTACGGCTACGTGCCACAGACGAAGTATTTGGACGGCGACCCTGTGGACGCCCTAGTCTTGATCTCTCGGCCCACATTCCCAGGTGTCGTCGTCGATGCCCGGCCCGTGGGGGTGCTTGAGATGCGCGACGGCGGACAACCCGACGAAAAGATCCTCTGCGTTGCGATCCACGATCCGCGGTTCAATCCAAGACACACCATTGCGGACATGAATCCTCACACTTTGGCCGAGCTCGTCCACTTCTTCGAAGTCTACAAAGCCCTTGAGAACAAGGAGGTCGAGATTCTCGGATGGAAGGACAAGGAGGAAGCTCACCGCATTCTGCAGGAGTACCGGCTGGACAAGTGACGCGAAAAGAACGGCGCGTCCTTGCGAGATCGGGGTGAACGCGGCCGACTCAACACTACACTAAGGGGTATGGGAAAGTGTTATCTGGCATGTCCTTGCGGCGTGATCCTGCTAGCGTCGCTACTCCAGACGGGCTGTTCGCGTTCGGTCGCGGCGTCGAAGGAACCCGAATCAGCGAGAAACGTTGAACTCGTCGTATATGCGGACGACTTTGCCCTGGTTCATGAGACTCGCGACGTGGACCTTGTGAAAGGCAAAAACCGGGTCGGCATTCAAAGCGTCAGCACCCAACTGGACCAAGACAGTGTGGTCTACTCCTGGCCCGACGCGAAGAACATGCGGGTCGCCAGCAGCACCTATGAACTGGGCACAAAGGATGCCGGCCGCCTCCTCCAGCGCTACTTGGGTCAACCTGTCGACCTTGTTTACCGGTCGGACACGGGACACGAGGGAGACCGGCAGCGAGGAACCCTCGAAGTGGCAGATCCTGGAAACATCGTCGTCAGGGTCGGAGACAGACTCGTGGTCAACCCGAGCGCCACGATCGAAGCGCCTGCCGATGCGGGAGTCGTGACCATTCCCCAACTTTCTGCCGACGTCGAGAGCCCGTCGTCCCAGAAAGCCAAGCTGGGTGTCAGCTACTTGACGCGAGGGCTCGGTTGGTCGGCCGACTATACAGCGAACCTGGCCGCGGACGCCGACAAGATGTCTTTGGAGTGCTGGGCGACCGTAACGAACAAGACAGGAACGGTCTTCCCCGATGCCAAGCTCAGTTTCGTCGCGGGATCGCCCAACCGGGCCGTATCCAGCCACGGCGATCTGAAGGAACAGGATTCCAGCGGGTACACGATCCTACAAAAATCAAACATGGCCGCTACCCCTGCCTCTGCGGGCGTCAACCAGGACTTCAATGCACCGCAGCGAACCGGTGAGCTCTACGCCTATCCGTACAAAGCGACCGCCACCATCAAGCCTGACCAGATGAACCGTGTCCGGATGATGGGCGGAGACGCGGTGCTCGTGTCACGGGACTACTCGATCGTCTTGCCTTCTGCCGAGGGCTACGCCTATGAACCTCAGCAGAACGGAAGGATCAGTGCGACGTTGGCCCTGGCCTTCAGGAACTCCAGGGACACGGGATTGGGCCTTCCCTTGCCTGCCGGCGTTCTGCGAGTCTATGAGCCAGGCCCCTCGGGTTCTGTGCGCTACATTGGAGCGGCCCAGCTGAGCGACACCCCAACCGACGCCAAGGTCAGTGCGACGCTGACTGACGTGTTCGACGTCTATGCCCAGTGCAAGCTGAGCGCAACGAAGAGGGTGGATAAGCGTACCGTCGCCCGCACTTTCGAAGTCGCGGTGAGCAACGAGAAAGCAACGTCTATCGAACTCCGCCTCGTTCAGAGCTTCTACGGCAAGTGGAAGGTCGTCAGCGAAACCTCTCCCAGCACACGACTGGACTCCAACATGGCGCAATGGACAGTCCAGGTGCCCGCTGCCGGCCAGCTCAAGCTGAAGTACACGGTGAACCTTGGGTACTAAGACCGAGGAGGCACTTGCGGTCCACCCATGCCGGGATTCATGAGCGGCAGGATGCCTTCCTTGACCTTCTTCATCGTGTCAGCGACCTCGTCTAAGAACGCCTTGGGTAGTTGGTCGCGACTGACCACGGGTGCGTCCTTTGCGATCTTGCTGTCGGTCAGGAAGTGGTCTTGGCGCACGTCCTTAGCCAGGTTCAAAGTAAACGTCAGTTCTTCACGGTCACCAACCTGAAACTTGTCCAGTTTTGGGAACATCGTGCTCAGTTGTGACATCTTGGGGTCTTCCGAGAACGCCCACAACATGGCGAGCTCTTGAGAGCCCAACGCTCCCATCATCGCCAGCATCGATCCCTTAGCATTGGCAGGTATGACCACGTTCGTTTTCTTGATGCTCAGGCTGATGCCACCTAACGCCGGCAAGCCCGACGGTAGGAGCTCTGTGGGCTCTTGGCGAAAGTCCTTGACCTGACCGGGCAGAGTGGTGCCGTACAGCCCAAACAGACCCTTCTTCTTGTTCGGGTCGACTGGGCCGACGTCGAAAGTGGCCCCTGCACCATAGACCATCTGACGGACGATCGTGCTTTGGCCGACGCTGAGACTTCCGAATGCCAGGCTGCGGCCACTCCTCAGTTCGCTGCGGGCAGAGGCTCCCAACTGTCCATAGAGGCGGAGCATCTTCCAGTCCTGCATGCCCCGTATGCCGGCGCTCATGGCGTTTGGGCAGACGAGCATCAAGTGCGGCAAGATCGCGGGGGAGTCAAAGGGCGGTGGGTTCTTGATGGCGTATTCGGCCAGTGAGTCAAGGGAGGGAACAGTCTCTTTCGACGCAGTCTGTAGGAAACGTGCCAACGACACACGGTCAACCCGTGACTCCCGGCTCTCGACGGGTCGGGAAGCTCGGACCGTCAGCCATCCGTCCGCCATCGTGACAGCCAGATCGGCGTTTTCCTGCATCGACTGGAGTGCGACGGAAAGTTTGGTGACCTGGTTGCCACCGACCATTCCCATCAGCTGGACGGCCGTGTCGGGAGGACAACAGACCACGTTCAGTCCCTTAGCCTTAGCGATTTGGAGGAGTTCCTCGGAGAAACCGAACGATAGCGGATCGTGGTCGTCCGGGTGCAAGAGTGTCTGCATGAGTTCCGGACTGACTTTCCGGTCGCCATTGAAGCCTCCGACGACGTTCATCAATCCGTTGAGTTCTTTGGTCAGACTGCTCGGTTCAAAGTCAAGGTTCAGGGACGGATCGGTGGTGCTGGCCGTGGGCTCTTTCGCCCGACCTGTCTGAGGATCGACGCCCATCGCAGAGATCGCCTTTCCCATCCCCATCAACGGTCGCTCGCTCGTCGCGACCACGTTGCCGGCCGAGTCGAAAACGACGAGGCTCAGTTGGATCGAAGACGGGCCAAAACCGAACATGCCTTGGTTCTCAGCAGCCAACAAGATCTTGGATACGGGCTTGTCGATTCGCTTGGGTGCCTCATACGACCCACCAAACATCTCGAGCGCCTTCTGAGCGGCTTCGTCAAGCGGCTGCCCAGTGGGATTGGCTGCCTCGTACGCAGAAACTTCTTCGTTGTGTGCGGACACGAACGCGCTGATCAGTCCCGACAGCCCACTTACGATCAGCGGCCGCTGCATTTGGTTCGGCGTCGTGGAGTAGACGACACGCCCTTCATTGGGAATGGCCGCCAAGTCTGAGGCTCGCAATCCCGCGGCCAGCTGGGCAATGAGTTTGCTGGCCGAGTCGTAGGAGGCGAACGGCAGGTCCTTCGAGTCGGGTTGATCCGTATTGTCCGACTTCGCCGGCCGCTTGGCGCTGGCTTGGAGGTTCTTGAGGTCTTCGGCGATCTGCTTCGTCTTGGCTTCAAGTTCTGCCCGCCGCTCGGCGTTGCGCGCCGGCTCGTCGGCCGTGAGGTACTGTGTCCCGTCTGGATCGGTCTGCCAAGTACCCGTCACGGCACTGGCGAGGCGCTTCTTGGCCTCTTCGACCGAGACCTTCTCGAAATTCACGATCACGATGTCGTTAGCGACAACTGGGCTGGCCACAAGCTTCTGGCCGCAGACCTTCGAGATCCCCTCGAGGGCCTTGGACAAGGGAACTGCGACGGTCGTGTAGGTGATCGCCGTGTCCTGCCTCGCAGCCAGCAAGGCGATCGATAAGGCAAAGGTAAGGGCCACGCTTAACTTTACGTCATATCGAGACACTGGATGCGGTAGGCACGTAAGGGTCGGGCAGGTACAACGTCACCGTGACGCCGATCCTCGTCCTTGCCAGTTGCCTCATGCAGGCCCAAGTGGGCCGACATTTCGAACCTACGAGCTCCTATTCCGATGAAAAGATCGAGGGATTTACGGTCCATGTCAGTAAAGAGGCAGTCCTCGACCGAGCCGAACTAGGCCCTGCCATGGCGCTGCTCCGACTGCGTTTCAGCGAAATCGTCCGGAGAGTGCCCCCCGAGGCTCTCAAAACGTTACGGACCATTCCCATTTGGGTCGAGAAGGACGACAAAGTTGTCCCCTGCATGTGCTACCACCCCAATGCCGACTGGCTGGTGAACAACGGGCTCAACCCGGCCAAAGTGAAGGGGGTTGAACTGTCCAACCTCAAAAACTTTGTCAACTGGTCGATCGATCAGCCCATGATGGTCCTGCACGAGTACGCCCATGGCTACCACGACTTGAGATTTGGCTTCGATGGGAAGAACGTCCTTGAGGCGTACCAGCACGCCATGGCATCGCACCTGTATGACGAAGTGGCGTACTATCGTGGCAAACAGGAGCGTGCCTATGCTGCGAACAACCAGCAGGAGTACTTTGCCGAACTGTCCGAAGCCCTGTTCGGTTACAACGACTTCTACCCATTTACCCGCCCAGAACTTGAGAAGTACGATCCCGTCGGCTACCAGATGGTGAAACAGGCTTGGGGGCTCAAGGACTGAGCGTCCGGATCCTCTCCGCCACAAAGCTCTCGGGTTGAGGCACCTTCCAGACGGGGAACTCTGAGCCGATCGGGAACGACTCACCCATGAAGCCCCAGGCCATCGCTCCGTCCAAGCCTTCGGGCTCCAAGAGATGAAACGCCAACACTCCGAGCGGCTGAGCCGTCCGGACGAGATAAGTTCCTGCACGAGCGTCTCTGTCTGCCTGGCCAAAGCTGCCTTCCAGACGCTGAAGGCGATGGCCCTGGAACGGTTGGGCGTCTCGACCGAATTCGGTGATCTTGAAGACTTCTACGGGAACCCTCGCACCCGCGAGCAAGCGTTCGACCTGAACGCCGTGCAGCAGTAGGAGTCCGACAGTGCGCTCTTGATCGTTGGGGATCAAGTACGCGGCCGGATATGCAGCGAGCTTGGTGGCAACGTAACGGTCGAACACGTCCATCTTGACGGGCTCCAGGTCGGTCGGGACCCCGGTGTGAGTAGCGGTCCTTTTTTCGAGTGTAATGGGCTCAACGCCGCGAGATCGCGGTGCAAAGCGCACACCCAAGGGCGGTGAGGACTTCGGATCGAGGCCCCAAGACACGATCGTCTTGTCGGCCCCGCGGGTCTTGGCCAAGACCTCAGCCGGTCTCTTGACGACCCACTGCACGACCGCATCGGTGAACTTCTCAGTCGCCTCTATCCTGTCCTTAAATGACAGATAGGTCAAAGCTTCACTGAGGATCCCGATCCGGTTCCTCAATCCTTGGTAGTTCGTGCCGTAACGGCCCTCCCAGCCATAGGTGTACCAGGCCGTTGTCTCCCCCCGCCTCTCGGCGTTGCCATAGTCAAACGTCTCGAGGCCCTGTTTCCCCTGTAACTGACGTCGAATCGCCGGCATCATGACTTCGCGCGCGTAATCGAGCACTTCGGGCGGAGTGTTGGGATTGAGCGGCGGCGAATAAGTCAGGGGATAGCCGTGGCGGGTGCCGTCCGTCGTGTGAAGATCCATCATGACGTCTGGATCCCACGCATTGTAGATGCACTGGAGGGCAGCGTTCATCTCGGGTGACTCGGCCTTGATAAAGTCTCGGTTGAGGTCGAGCCCCTGTCCGTTCTCCCGGTGTCCGACGAGTTCGGGCCCGCCTTGGCCGGGCCTGTTCAACTTCTGAGGTCCGAACTTCTCGTTGCCGTCGCAGTTGTACACCGGCACGACGAGAAGGACGATCTTGTCCAAAACGCCGGACTTCTCCTGGCAGTATCGGCGCAACAAGTGAAGGGCAGCTTCCTTGCCTTCGACTTCGCCCGCGTGAATGTTGGCTTCGATGTAGACAACAGGGCGACCGAGTTTCCGAGCTTGGAGAGCGCCGGCGACCGGGGGACGCGATGCGATCGCCATAGGAATCCTCCTGCCCTCAGGGCTCGTTCCGATGTACTGAATTCGGACGGGTGCACCGGCACGCTGGAGCCCTTCCAGGAATTGTACGACGTCGGTGTAGTGGGACGTCTCCTGGAAGTCTGTCGACTCTGCACGTGTCTGTGGCCACGACACTGAGTGTGCTGTCCGAGTTCCAGTTCCGAGTCCCAGGGCTAGGGCGACAGCGGCCCAAGTCGTCAGCATGGGTTCATTCTGCCTGAGAACCGCAAGAAGAGACTAGAGTTTGGGAACAAGTCGCCGCAGTGGGTTCGTAACCGGCTCGAGAATCAACCTCATGAACACTTGCCGAATGCTGCTCCTCATCACCCTTTTTGCACCGGCGGCCCTTGTGTCGGCTCAGTTCCAGATGCCTGTCAACCAGCCCCGGTTCATCCTCCTCATGAACCCCAAGGTGCGCGAGCACCTGAAGGTCGGCGCCGAACAGTACAAGATGATAAGCGACGCCCTGGGCGATTCCGTGCAGGAGGACGGAACTGGTCGAATCATGATCCGATTGACAGGGAACGACGACATGGCCGATTTAGACAAGTCGGCAGTCAAGTGTCTCGACACCAAACAAGCCGCAAGGTTTGAGCAACTCTATCTCCAGAAGTCTGGACTTCTGGCCCTGGATGACGAGGCCGTCGCGAAACGCCTTACTGTCACAGAGGACCAGTCAGAGGAAATCACAAAGATCATCGACGACTACCGCCAGAAACTAACCGACCTCTTCATGGACAGCCACGGTGGCTCATCGGAACAAGTACAGATCGATACAAAGAAGCTCAAGGAACTTCAATACGTGGCTGAGAAGAAGATTGACGTCCTGTTGACCGACGACCAGCGCAAGCAGTGGAAATCGATGCTAGGTGAGAAGTTCGACTTCGGCGAAGAGGACGGAGACACGCGCTCAGTCTAGGGAACGCGGAGCGTGTCGCAAGTGGTGTTCGAGGCTGAACGCTTCATCCACTTGCGCTGGGCTCAAGTTCTCCCTGACGGCGGCATCGTTGGCGACGGATCCCTTGAAGTCCTCGCCGTCCCAAGCCTTCGCCGCGTTCCGCTGTGCAACCTTATAGGCGCCTTCGCGGCTCATGCCCTGGCGGATCAAGGCGACCATCACGTGCTCACTGAAGACCAGGTCGCCCATGAGCCGCAGGTTCGACGACATGTGCTCAGGAAGCACGACAAGGCCGCTGACGATCCGCGTCAGTCGGTTTATCATGAAGTCAACGACCTGAAAGGTGTCAGGAAACACGATCCTTTCCAGGGACGAGTTGGTCAGATCGCGTTCGTGCCAGGTCATGACGCTTTCCAACATCGCATGGGCGTTCCCTCTCACCAAGCGGGCAAGGCCACAGACTGTCTCGCTGTTCCAGGGGTTGCGCTTGTGGGGCATGGCACTGCTTCCTGTCTGGCCGGCGGCAAACTCCTCCTGAACTTCCAGGATTTCAGTCCGCTGAAGGTTGCGGAGCTCGGTCGCGATCCTCTCGAGAGATCCAGCGAGCACGGCAAGGTCGCACAGGAGTGCGGCGTGCCGGTCGCGAGCGATAATCTGTGTGCTGCTCGGATCGGCCCTGAGCCCGAGGCTCTTACAGATGCCAACCTCCATTGTCGGCGACACGTGGGCATGGATGCCGACTGGGCCGCTGATCTTGCCAACTGCGATCTCTCGCTGGGCGGCACGGATTCGCTCGGCACTGCGTCCTAGTTCGAACCACCAGCCTTGCAGTTTGTGTCCAAATGTGACGGGCTCGGCGTGGATTCCGTGAGTACGGCCGATGCAAGCAACCTGGCCGTGACGGTCGAAAAGTGACTTGACCGCACCCTGCAACCGGCCCAGCGACTCCTCAATCACGCTGCAACTGTCCCGCAGCATCATGCCGAGGGCGGTGTCGATCACGTCGTACGACGTCACACCGAAGTGGATCCACCGAGATGGGTCGCCCATTCGCAACTCGGCTTCCGGAGAGAGCCCGTCGATTCCGGACACGCGCTCGCTGACGTTGCGAACAAAGGCCATCAGGTCATGCCTCGTCACCCGCTCGATCTCATCGCACCGCACCAGGTCGAACCCTGCACGATCGCGAACGGCCGCCATGTCTGACTCGGGCATGACCCCAGCCAAAACCCAGCCCTCACAGATCGCCAGTTCGACTTCGAGCCACTTTTGATACTTGGCTTCGCGGCTCCAGATAGCACTCATCGCAGGGGTGCAATAGCGGTCGATCACTCCGCGAGGGTACCTCTCGCTCAACCCGATTCAGAACCTACTGGTCCCGCACGATGGCCTCAGTCTTCTCCCTGAGTTCGTTCGCCAGTCGGGCTAGTGCCTCAGAAGAATCACCGATCAAGAAGAACTCGAAACTCCCTTGCTCCCAGCCGATCCCCGGTGTCTGTTCGGAACCGCACACTGAGTACCGGTAGCCTCCGGCTGACAGTTGGGGAAGCCAGTCCAACTTCCCGTCATGCTTGCGGACATAAAGACCGACCGATTTCCGGTTCGCGTCGAGGAGGTAGCAGACCCAACCAGCGCCGTAGCTGACCGTGTTGACGGTGGCAACGGGCCGTGGATCGAACGACCGACAGGAAAAGCCTGCGTGCGAACCGACAAAGTCGGCGACTTCCGAGGCGTTGGTCACACACAACGTCGCCAAGGGAGCCGAAGTCTCGAACCTCACGGGCCGCTTCCGATGGTAGTCTGTAAAAGCCAAACCAAACGCCGTCAAGGCGACAGCGGCTGCGGCGGTTCCAAGAGTCCACCGGATCCGCTTCACGCGGCGAACCGAGCGCATGCCCGATTCCAGACGGCCAAACGGGATGGGCTCCAGGTGCGCAAGGCCTGACAGGTGGTCCCTCAGAGCCTTCAGGCCCTCGAACTCTGACTTCGCTCGAGGATCGACCTCGAGGAGTTGATTGGCCCGAGCGGTGTCCTCAGGGCCGAGGCTTCCGTCCAAATAGGCCTGCCAGTCGATCGGAGTCACCGACTCACCCCCAACCTCTTTCGGAGCTCGATCCGCGCCCGAAACAGCCGAGACCTTACCGTCCCAATCGGAATCTCCATCGCGACAGCAGCTTCCTCGTAGCTCATCTGTTCCACATCGCACAGTTGCACCATGGTGCGATACGGCTCGGGCAGGCCGTCCAATGCGGCCAGGATGCGCTCTGCTTCCATGTTCGTCTCGACCGTGCCCCAAAAGGGCTCCTCCACGACCGAGTCCTCGGTGACTTCCTCCCAGTCCACTTCAGGTTTTCGGGTTCTAAGCCCGGCCATACGCTCGTTGCGAAGGATCCGCACCAGCCAGCTCCTCAGGAACCTACCATCGAATTGATGCCACTTGCGAAAGGCCTTCACCATCGTCGTCTGGACCAAATCCTCGGACTCCTCCGGACTGGCGCCCATACGCCTTGCAACGCGGTACAAGACGGCCAGTTCCCCGACTACAGCCTTCTCAAAGTCAGTCGGACGGGTGCCCGCCAAAAAACCGCTCCTCGAGTCATGGACTGGAGGCACCAAGTCCGTTGAGAACGCAATCATGTCGATCGTTGGTCAGAAACAACTGCCGATCAGAATGCGCCTTCCAGGAGATTGGTTCCCACTGGCATCCTCGGTGGATCAGGAAGCTCGAAAGTCCAGTCAGGATTATGGCCGGATCGTGACCTGCGGGGAAGCAGAATCCGCGGCCGCGGAGGCTTTGTACACGAGATCCATGCGGTTGATGAGTCCGTTTCCCAGGCTGTAGAGCTCGTAGTAGCGGCCACGAGGCACGTACACAAACTCCCTACCGTTCACGGGATCCCTGACGAGGTTCTGATCGTTGAGTTCCGCTAGGGACGTGGGCAAGACGCCGGTCTCCAACCGCTTGGCTTCGACGAGCAGGTGGAGGCGTAATAGCCTGAGTTGCGTGCGCCGTTTGAGTTCGGCGGCAAAAACCTGCCCATAGACTGGCAGGACGAGCTGACAGAGCCGAGTCGCGAGTGATCCGGCCCTTCCAGGGTCCTCGCCGATCAGCTTGGGGACGAGCTGTGGCCACTCTGGCTCGGGTGAACCAAGGACCGCGATGATGCGATGGCTGTAATCTGCCATCTTGTCGGTCATTTCCTTGAGAAGTTGGGCTCGACCGGCTGGCCCCAGCTTCTGAACTTCCTGGCTCAAGGCCGAAAGCGATCCATCCTCGTCGACGCCCCAGTCGCTGATCGAAGAGGGGTTTTGGATCATGTCCGCCAGGGCTTTGCTGGTGTATCTCGTCTCCTTGGCAAACGTTCCCGCCAAGGGGTTTTGTCCGATCCACGCGTCACACAACGAAGCGATGGAGCGATCCTCGGCAACGGGGATTTCGCTCAAGTGGTTGGCAAAGCCACGCAACTGTATGGACTGTTCAGCAGCCCCGACAAGGTAAGTGATCAGAACGCCTGTGTTCATAAGCCGCTCCGCGAAGACGATTCCGTCGGTCAGCGTTTCGGCGCCCTGACGGGGACGACCCTCGGCAAAGTCCACGTTCGCCGCACTTTCGAGGTACTTGGCAATGTCTTTGAACGCTGCGTACTCCGTGAAAACGGTGCTGTTGTCCATGTCGACCCGCGGGTCACTCACCGGCTTCCGGTTTCCGACCTTGACCAACTGCTGGATGGAACCCGAGAGGCGCACCATTTGCCTGGCTTCATCGAGACAGGGCCTCCCGGCCGCGATGGCCGCATCGTAGGCCGTGCGCGCTGCGCGAAAGGCGGGAGCCTGCGCACAGTCAGCTGCTTGAAGGTACTCCTCGTACCCGTTCCGTCCTGTTGGGTGCGGGCAGACCGTCTGAAAGCGCGACGGCTTGGTCTGAGAGCAGGCCAAAAGCACGATAGCCGCGACAAGGCTCATGAATGGCCTCCACTTGTGCCTGCGCCTTTGGGGCGTCCGGGTGCCGCGGCATCGACCAGTCCGATCGGCCCCGACTGAGGATCGCCAGCCGAGAACAACTCATATTTGCGGGAATCGACTTTGTAGATGAACGGAAGAACGGTAAGCGGATCCTTAACCGCGTTTTCGTCATGGAGCTGACCCAGGTCAGTGGGAAGTTTGAGCGTCCGCCAGCGGTACTCAATGATCTTGGCATGGAGACGGAGGAGCCGCAACCTAACTCTGTGCATCGCCTCGACCTTGAGGAGTGATTTGTCGATCGCTCCGAGCCGCATCACGAGGAAACCGAGCGGGCTCTCGTCAGATGGGGTTTCCGGTTCGAGGCCAGGGAATCCCTTGCCCAGAATCCATGTCGATTCCGGCTCCCGCAAGGCCGCTGCCAGCCCGTCGAACCGTGTACCTTGTTCGGTGAGTACGGCGCTCATGACCGTCTGTCTCTCCTGAGCCGAGAGAGTGGACCACCTCGACGGGACCGACGGGCCGTCTGTTGATGTTTTGAGGCCGAAGTTTGCCAGTTCGTCTTTCATCCCTGAACCCATCAGGAGGGCCACTGACTTGTCGAGGGCCTGTCGCTCGGTCACGAGGTTGTTCGTCAATTGGGATGCCCGTAGCGCGAGCTCTGCTGACCGTTGCAGCCGCTTGGAGCCCTCCAGAGTGATCCGACTGAGGTTCCGGTCGATGGTGGCGAGGGCGTTCATGTGAATGGCCACACCACACCGGTAGTGGTCGAGACCACCGGTCGCCGCAACCGCTGTTCCGAGATCCAGTGCCATGGCGAGTTTGGCGACGGCGCTCTCGGGCGCCCCGTCAGCAAAGTCCACGTTCGCCTTGCACTCGAGCCAATGGCCGATGTCCCGAAACAACGGCAGCTCAGGGAAGCGTTGTGACAACGAAAAAGCTAGGTTGGGGTACTGCACTGGCTTGCGCAAGCCCGCCTCGATGCGATCGAGGATTTCAAGGTGCGTTTGCACCGCGTTCCTCTGGCCCGTGAGCCACCCAGGAGCACCTGGATTAGGAACCCTCGCCAACGTTTCCTGGAAGTCTCGGTCAAGGGCCAACCCGGCAGCCCGGACAAAGTCGGCATAACCGTTCTTACCGGAGTCCTGGCCGATCACTGTGTCGAACAGACTGTCAGCAGTGATCGTTGTTTGTCCCAGACACGTCTGCGACAAGACGGTGACCGCGACCACGATGAACTTCCCGTATCTCCCGCTCATTGGGCAGCCTTTATGGCCACCTTCACCTTGCGGTTGGCAAGATCGATCCTGCCGGTGACCCCTGTTCCTCCAGTGTACAACTCGAAATGGTCTGGAAAGACCTCGTATCGGAAGTCTCTTCCCGTAATGGGATCAAAACGCGTCGGCCCGTCAGCGACAGATGCGAGTGCAGGAGGCAGTTTCTTGTGCTCGCCACGATAGACGATGACCCGGCAGATGAGCCGGAGGATCCGCATTCGCGCCCGATGTTTGAGCTCGACAAGAACTGTACCCCCAGCCGAGGGGACGCTCAGTCCAGCCTTGTCGATCGCCATCGATTCGGCGCTGTTGACGTCCAAATACTCTGTGGGCGATGATCCGATCGCGGCCGACCACTCCGACTCCGGCCGACTCAGAAGTGACTCGGCGGCGTCGGCAGCTTCTCGGTACTTCTGACGGCTGACAGTGCTGAAGCCACCCTGAGCCGACGATGCGCCTGCACCCCACGACTTGGCGGCAAGATCCTCTTCCTCGGTGCTCCTCGCCCGGTCTTGTGGCGTGAACCCTCGCATTCGGTCGGCAATCGCAGCCAGCGACCGGTCGAGCATGGTGAACTCCGTCTCGATCACCGACTGCAGACCACTTTCGTGCAACGAGCGGTCCGCAGCAGCTTCAAGACTTTTCGCTCCACGCACGCTCAGTTCTCCAAGATGGTTGGCGACGGCCGAACAGCCAAGAGACTCCATCGAGATCGCGACGAGATAGTGGACGACGCCGTTGGTCGGTCGGACGACCCGTGCGAAGTCGAGAACTTGAGCCAGAGTGCTCGCCGCCGCGTCCTGCTGACCTTCCGCGAATTCGACCTCGGCTTTCACGATCATGAGTTTGGCGATCGCCTTGAACTCGGACAGTTCAGGGAACAACGTCATCGCTGTCGGCTTTGCGATCGTGTACATAACGGGCTTCGAGAGCCCGTCTTGAATGTCTTTAAAGACGGCTCCATAGTCCGAGACCAGTGCCCGTCGCAAGGTGTTCGCCTGTGGGCCCGTCGTAGTGGCACAAAGCTGCAGTCTCCGACGAAAAGCAGGGCTGTTCGTCAGCTTGGCGGCACGAACAAAGTCCTCGTACCCGTTCTTTCCTGTCGGGTGCGTCACGACCGTGGCCAGACTGTCCCGATACCTGGGAGCAGGCGCTTTGGCGCAGCCCGCCGCCACGAACAAGGCTAAGGCGACCCAGCGCATCCGCCTGTAGTCTACGGCATGAGAGGCTTGGCAATGTCTGACCGAAAGCACATGCCCTCGAAGGAAACGTGCGAGATTCCGAGATAGGCGAGGGCCCGGGCTCTTTCAAGCGTCTCGGATTCAGCGCTCACGCCGATCACGCGACCGCCATTGGTGACGAGCTTCCCCCCATCGAGTTTTGTGCCTGCGTGGAATAAGACAACGCCTTCGGGCATCGGTCCGACGACGATCTCTTTGCCCTTCTCATAAGCTCCGGGATAGCCCTGGCTAGCTGCCACCACGGTCACGACTGCGGAGCTTTTGACCTTCACTTCAGGCAGTTCGGAGCCGATAGCAGCAGCCAGCAGCAGTTCAGCAAAGCTGTTGTCAATCCGCCGGACGACGCTTTGTGTCTCTGGATCGCCTGACCTCACGTTGTACTCGAGACAGAGTGGCTTGCCGTCCACGACCATGAGGCCTGAGAAGAGGATCCCACGATAGTCCACTCCTTGGCTGCTCAGTTGGCGGACCATCGGCTCGACGATCGCGGCTTCCGTCTCCTCGATGAGAGCGGGCGCCACCCAATCGACCGGGCTGCACGAACCCATGCCACCGGTGTTGGGGCCAACGTCGCCGTCACCGATCCGCTTGTAATCCTGGGCCACGGGGAGGCTCCTATACGAGGTTCCGCTGACGACCGTCAAGAGCGAGAACTCCCGCCCAAGCAGCCGCTCTTCGATCACGACGGTCTCTCCCGCCTCGCCTAGTTCACCCCGAGCCAACATCATGTCGACGGCCTCCAGCGCCTGATCCTCGGAGTCGCACACGATCACGCCCTTGCCAACAGCCGCTCCGCTTGCCTTGACCGCCACTTGCCTGCCGCTTGCGAACTGCCTCCTCACATAGTCTCGGGCAAGGGCCGGTTCAGTAAAGCTCTGAGCTTCCGCGGTCGGTACGCCGGCAAGGGCCATCTGCTGCTTGGACCATGCTTTGCTCGCTTCGAGCCGTGCTCCGGCGGCCGAAGGTCCGAAGACAGGGACGTTCACTTCGGCAAGAGCGTCGGCGAGGCCGCCGATCAGTGGATCCTCTGGGCCGACGACCACAAGATCCGCGTCGTGGATCTGGGCCAGGCTGCAGATTCCCAGGGTGTCAGTCGCGGCGACGTCGAACGTCTCACAATCCTGGGAAATGCCAGCGTTTCCGGGGGCGCAGAGGACGCGGGCGTCTTGAGAGAGCTTCCAGACGAGGGCGTGTTCGCGTCCGCCCGAACCGACGACCAAAACCTTCATGCGGGTTTAGTCTGCATCGGGAGCGCGGACCTCTGCTGGGCCAAGCGGGTTGCGGCGTTCCACCGTCAGAGTTCACGACGATACTCGAGCGCACTCAGAAGGGTGGCCGTGTCGGCGTAATCGAGTTCTCCACCGACAGGCATGCCGTGTGCGAGCCGTGTCACCTTGACACCAAGGGGCTTGATCAGCCTGGCCAGATAGAGGGCAGTGGTGTCCCCTTCGACGGTCGGGTTCGTGGCCACGATCACTTCGGCCACGTCGTTCCTCAAGCGTTCCAGCAGTTCACGAACCTTGAGATGTTCGGGACCGATCCCGTCCATCGGCGAGAGGAGCCCGTGGAGCACGTGGTACCGGCCCTTATACTCGTGGATCCTCTCCATGGCAGCTATGTCTCGAGGCTCAGACACGACACAAATCACGCTGTCGTCACGACGCGGGTCTGAGCAGACCTCGCAGGTCTCGCCCTCACTCACGTTCTGGCAGGTCGAACACAGTCGCAGTGACTCGCGCGCCCGAGTCAGGGACTCGGCCAGACGCCGTACGTCATCAACCGGCATGCGAAGTACGTGGAACGCCAGTCGCTGGGCGGACTTCGGCCCGATACCAGGCAAGCGCTCCAACTGCGCAATAAGTTCTGAGAGGGGTCGGGCGAACTGCATCGAGTGTCTAGGTGTCCACGTTCTCCAGTCGCAATGTCTCCTGCGGCCTGTGAGTCGGTTACGAGCTAAAGCCCCAGATTGCCGATTCCGGGGATATTCGGCATGATCTCGGCGAGCTTCGTGTTCCGCAACTCGACGGATTTGGCAAAGCCGTCCCGTAAGCACCCGACGATCAGATCCTCTAGGACTTCAATATCCTCTGGGTCAACGACCGACTTGTCCAGCTTGATAGAGACAATCTCTCCCTGGCCGTTGAAGACAGCTTTGACCGGGCCCTTGTCCACGTCGATCCGTTCGGCCTGCAGTTCGTTCTCGAGGTTTTGGGCTCGAGCCATCGCTTGCTTGGCTTGCTGCATGTAGTTGCCGACGCCTTGGCCACCAAATCCTTTAGGGAGTTTCATTCTGAGTTCCGTCCGCGAGTCTCGAACACCTCGTGCACCAAGTCTACCAAGCGTTCGCCTTCGGCGGGCAATTCTACCGCTGTCGCCTCGACCGCAGCCCTGGCTGTCGGCCCACTCTTCACGGCCATGACGAACTGGAGTTCCACACCGTTGCCTCCGTGCCGGGCCCATGACTCCCGGATCGCGGCTTGTGCTTTGACCCGGTCCATCACGTAGTCGAGATCGACTTGACGAGCGAAGCGGATCGTCGCCACCTTTCCATCGAACGAGGAAACGTCGCAGTTCGCAAGCCGAGCTTCGACGACTTTCGCTGTACCCGCCAGCTCTCGGTAAGTCTCCCGCCAAATCTGGCGCATACGGTCAAGTTCGGGATCGCCGCTGTTCACGGGCACGGGCGCCTGTTCGGACTTCAGAACCTCGTCTGCGGGCCGAGCTACAGCGGACGGCTCTGCCTTGATGTTCACCGGAGGAGGCGCCGCTTGGCGCGTGGTCGTCGTACGATCGGGCTCTTTCGACTCTTGACGATGGGTCGCTCTGACCTCTTCACGACCATGTGCGATCCGGATCAGTTCAGCCTCAAGCCAGACGCGCGGAATGCTGACGTCCCGTATGTCCCGGTGCGCCTCCGCCATCGCAGCCCGAAACGCCAGCACCTTCTCGAGACCGATCGAACCGGCCGTCGCCTTCAGCGCCGCTTCTTGGGCGGAGTCACCCAATCCGCCGATGTCGACGCCATAGGCGGCACGGGTAAGGTCGCTCATTCGGTAGAGGACGGACTCAAGGAGCGCGCGTGGATCACGCCCGAGCCGGTAGACATCTTCGAGCGAGGCCATGAGTTGAGGCACGTCGCGCAATGCCATCGCGTTGAGGATCTGGTCCACAGTTTCATCGGCAACCAGCCCCAACTGATCGTAAATGTGCTGAAGGGTGACCTGGCCCTCGGTGGTCAAGACAGCCTGTTCGAGCAAAGTGAGGGAATCTCGAAACCCTCCGTCTGACATGCGGGCGATGGCGGTCAGTGCGGCTGGCTCTGCGTCCACACCTTCAGCGTCGACGACGTACTTGAGCCGAGCCACGAGGTCTTGGACGGTACCGCGGTGGAACTCGAACCGCTGGCAACGTGACCGGATGGTCGGTGGCACCTTGTTGAACTCGGTCGTCGCGAGAACGAAGACAAGGTGGTCAGGGGGTTCCTCGATCGTTTTGAGGAGGGCGTCGAACGCTTGTCGCGACAGGTCGTGGACTTCGTCGATAATGAAGACCTTGTAGCGGCAATAGGCCGGGCGATAGTCCGCAACCTCGACGATGGACCCACGCACGTCGTCAACGCCGCTCTCGCTCGCCGCGTCCATCTCGAGCACATCCATGCAGTTCCCAATCGTGATCTCGCGGCAGGCTTGGCATTCGTTGCACGGCTCAGGCAAGGGCCCCTTTTCGCAGTTGAGGGCCTTGGCAAGAAGGCGCGCAGTCGACGTTTTTCCCGTTCCACGGGGACCTGTGAACAGATAGGCATGTCCGATCGTGCCCCGTGAAATGGCGTTCTGCAGGATCCGGACGACGTGGTCTTGCCCCACCAGGTCGGAAAAGGTCTGGCTCCGGTACTTGCGGTAGAGGGCTAGGTGAGACATAGGTCGGACGAGAGCTTCAGGAATGTTAGACGAGGTTGAGCGGTCGCGGACTCCTCACCCGTCATTCTGGACCGTCGTCATGGAGTTCTGCCCGCCAGTCTTGGCTGTTTCTCCCCATGACAGATATTCAGAGGGCGCCGGGAAGGGTGCGTCGCACAGTGAAACGACTTACCGTTGCTGCCTTCCGGCCCTGGCGGAGTTCGCCGCCCGACTGCCGCGCAGTTCCCGGCGGAGCGACTTGACATGGCGCTCCGCCAGTTCCGGCGCCCTCGGTGCTTATTTCTTGTCTGGTTCGGGCTCGATGCCCGGTACCTTGAACACTTGATCTTGCAGCTGCCTAGCTCCAAACCCAACGTAGTTCTTGGTCCTGACGACGGGAACCTTGTTCTCCCAGGCTCCCTGACGCAGTAGCTGGTCACGCGTGAACTCCATCGTGGTGTAGATCACGTTCATTCCGGGCCGGACATCGTTGTTCAGGAAGTTCCTGTCTGTCATCCCTTCCCCACTCCAGCCGAACTTGTCTTGGATGTAGGCAGGTGCTTGACGGGGATTGTAATAGAACTCGACGATGTACTTGTCTTGTGCGAACGGGTACATCAGAGGGTCGCGCGACATGTCGATCTTTCGGTCGAACCGCTGGTTCTTTACGAAAAGCTGCTCCTGCATGAACGTTTCGTCTTTCGGCGGATCGAGGTTGATCGCCGGCCCTTGATACCACTGCATCCCGGCCGGTACCGCGTGGGGGAAGTTCTCATCGCGCAGAACAATGCGGATGCGCGTGCCGACCGGCAACACGTTCCAAGTTCCTTCAACGCGGATGACTTTGGGTTCGACTACAGAGACCTCCGCACTGAAGCCAACGTCGAACGGGGGTTTAGTGTCATAGTCCCAGTCTTGGTAGTAACCACCCTTCTTGGCGAAATAGCCTCGCTGAGCCATCCGCACGAGCAAATTGTCGTAATTGTTCTCGATCGTGTCTCGGTTGGTGCTCGCCATGAAGTCTCTTCCTGACTTCACGCGTTTCTCAGACTCTTGTAGCAGATTATACAGATAGTCGGCGGCCTTGTCGATCTGCCCGTTGTGCTGGTACGCCGCATTGAGGATGTTCCGACGGGCGGTGATGACGTCCGGACGCTTCATGGCTTCCTCGAACCACTTCACGGCCTCAGGATAGTCGTCCTCAATCTTGTGGAAGTACAGCCAACCGGTCTCGTAGAACAGCTCGTAGGTGTTCGGATTGTTGTTAGCGCCTTCGATACCAAGCGCGACTGCGCTGGGCACGTACCGTCGGTCCGAACGTGAACCCTCGTCCGTAAAGTTGTAGGCGATGTGCCACATGCCCGTCGAGTACACGTCGATCTGGTGCGGGTCCAGGATCGTCACAAGGCGGATGATCGGCAAGATCGCGTCGAAGTTGCCATCGTCGAAGAACGAGTCGGCCCTGACCCAGAGGATGCCAGCGATCAGTTCGCGGAATCCAGCAAAGGCCAGCAACAACTGGTCGGGAGAAAGGCCGCCGTTGCCCAAGTCCGTACGGACGGCATAGTTCTTCTTCCACAGTGGGAAGACCACGGCCTCGTGAACGAGGCCCTGCACGATGGCGAGCCCAGCCACCAAACCCCACAACTGGGCTGTCTTCAGGCGCATCTTCTCATACCTCGCGATACTCGAACACGACGATTCCCGCGATCAGAAGGATCGAGATGTAGGTGAAAGCGTAGACACCTAGACCTAGATAGAACATCCCTTCGCTCTGAATGAACTGCAGTTGGTTGATCGCCGGGTTCTGGACGTTGAAGGACTGGAAGTTCGGGACGATGACGTGCACGATGCTGGCCATGCCCTTCACCGCTGGGTTCAGTTGACTGTTCTTACTGAGTACATCGAAGAACGAGTCAAACACTGTCCCGACCAGGTAAACACCTCCGCTCAGGAAAAAGTTCACGATCGGAGACGCAAAGGTCGAGAAGAAAACCGAAACCGCAGCCAAGAGGGACATCTGGATGAAGAACGCGAAAGGAACTTTTGCAAGGCTCGCGATCTCTGCCGTGCCTTCCACCTTCCTCATGATGAGGAAGACGAGGAGCATGATCGTGGTCATGAGCAGCATCATCAGACCAAGCGCGCCCACTGCGCCCAGGTACTTGCCGATCAGGAACTGCCACCGTCGGACGGGTTTCGAGAGGATCGTGTAAATCGTCCTCCGCTCGATCTCGTTGGGGATCAAATACACCGTTAAGACTACGGCGATGACAGCGCTGGTGAGTTGGATGATGCCTAATGTGAGGGCGCGGAGAACCGTCAGTTCCTGCCTGGGAGACAGTGCCTCAAGCGCTGGCGCGATGGCCAGGAACAGGACTCCGACAAGCAGGATGACGAGCAACACGCGTCGCCTCACGGCTTCGCCGAGCGTCGTCTTGGCGATGGCAAGGATGACTCCCATTAGTTCTTCTCCTCGCCCTGCTTCTCCACAATCCGGTCGAGCCGACGGCCCTTGGCGATGTTGTCCCCGGTCACCGCTTCAAGGAAGAGGTCTTCCAGCCGCTTGCGCCTTGGGATGATACTGACGATCTCGCCGCCGGCAGCCTGGACCATCTTCGCAATCTGGTCAGGGTTGTGAGTGTCCGGCACGTCGACGATCATACGTCCGTGGTTGATCGAGACCAACGTGTCCTCGTCCCGCAGTCTCGTGGCAAGATCATCTGGACAGCCGTTGGCAGTGAGTTCGATCCGGCCACCAATCAGCAGTTCTTCCAAACGACCCTGGGCGACTACCTCGCCCTTGTTGATGATCGCGACCCGGTCACAGATGCGCTCGACGTCGCTCAACTCGTGGGACGAAATGAAGACGGTCTTGCCCTCGTCACGGAACTGCAAGATCAAGTCCCGGATCTCGATGTGCGCGATCGGGTCGAGGCCACCTGTCGGTTCGTCGAGGAACAGCAGTTTGGGGTCGTTGAGCAGGCTTTGTGCCAACCCGACGCGCTGTTGCATGCCCTTTGAGTACTGGCTGATCGGTCGGTTCATGTCGTTGCCGAGGTTCACGCGCTCCAAGAGGTCTTTACACTTCTTAAGATCGTGGATCCCGAACAAGCTCGCGTAGAACTGCATGATCTCCAAGCCGGTCATGTGCTCGTAGTAGTACGGCTTTTCCGGCAGATAGCTGATCTGCTTGTGAATGGCGATGTCGCCCGCCTCCTTGCCGAGCACGTACGCGTCGCCAGTCGTCTGATAGATGACGCCGAGCAGGATCTTGATCGTCGTCGTCTTCCCGGCCCCGTTCGGGCCGAGAAAGCCAAAAATCTCCCCAGGTTCTACCTGCAGGTTCAGATTGCTGACGACGTTGATCGGACCGCTCCGCGACTTATAGGTCTTCACAAGGTCTCGAGTTTCGATGGCAAGGCTCAAGGAACGATGGGCCTCCGGTATGAGTGCGGCGCGGAGTCTACCCTTGGCACCTCGGTGATGTCGGGCATCGTGCCCGCCGCGCCGAGACAGGCGGTCGACCTAGTCAATTTGCGGGAGGGAGCGCCGGCCGAGCCAGCAGGTAGACCCATGCTGAGAGTCTAGACAATCTCGGGGTGAGAACCGTTCCCGTCTGCGGTTCAAAGCTCACGGTCAGCGGCGCGGACCGCCTCCACAAAAGCCTTCATCTTGCCGTGGTCTTTGACGCCGGGGCTCGATTCAATGCCACTGCTGACGTCGACGGCATAAGGTCTGACGCGCCGGATAGCTTCACCCACGTTGTCTGGCGTCAAACCGCCGGCAAGGATAACGGGCACACTCGTCTGCCGCACAAGATCCCCTGCCACCTCCCAATCGCACGTCGTTCCTGACCCGCCGATCCTCCGGTCCTTGACACTGTCCAACAGGAAAGCGGCAATTGGCGGCCATGAGCCCTCAGACGCCGCCAAGTGTCGGTCGACCTCAGTCTGACTGCCGACAGGAATGACGGGGACATAGACACACTCGTGAAGTCCGGCAGAACTTGAGAACGTTGCTGCCTGAATGCCAAATCCACTCAGAGGCTCTTCGTCACAGTGCCGATAGACGAGAAACTTCGCCACATAAGGGCCGGCCGTCCAGCCCATGAGCGCTGCGCTCTCAAGCGTGACGCACCGGGGGCTCTCGGCAGCCCTGACAAAGCCAATGGCATCGACGCCAAGGGCCACGGCTTCAGAAACGTCCTCAGTTCGCGTGAACCCACAGAACTTGATCCGGGTCACCAGCCCATCACCTCACGCACCTTGGAGCCTGGATCCGGTGCCGCACAGAAAGTTGTACCGATCAAGACCGCCCTCGCCCCAGCATCAGCAACAGCATCGATGTCTGCCTTTGTCCTGAGAGCGCTTTCACTGACCAATGTAGCCCGACCCACCAATTGAGGCAGCACCTCCAAGGACGTTGAGATCGATTCGTTAAAGCTTTCGAGGTCGCGGTTGTTCACACCGATCAGGCTCGCGCCCGTTTCGAGCGCCAGCTCAGCCTCCTCCAAGTTCGCCGCCTCGACCAGCGCGTCCATTCCCAGCGATTCTGCAAGTCCGCGAAAATCGACAATTTCTGACCTTGACAGACCATTAACAATTAGAAGCACGGCGTCGGCGGCCATGGCTCTGGCCTCCCAGACGTGATAGTCCGACGTCGTGAAGTCCTTCCTGATGACGGGAAGGGACGTCGCGGCGCGGCAACGTACAAGAAACTCCTCCGAACCTTGGAAGAAATCCTCGTCTGTCAGCACGCTGAGGCACTGGGCGCCCGCTCTTTCGTAGGACCGCGCGATCGACTCGGGGTCGAAGTCCGGGCGAATAACCCCTTTGGTCGGAGACGCCTTTTTGACTTCTGCAATGAGTGATACGGGCCTTGCCGACGAGGCCAGCGACTGGTGAAATCCCCGGGGAGGAGAGGCACCGGCCGCCCTCGCCTTCAGGTCGTTCAAAGGGACGAGGCTCATCCGACCCTCCAATTCGGCGCGTTTGTGTTCGAATATCCGTTGGAGCACGTTCAACCGGATGTTGCCTCCACTACCTTGTCGAGGAGCCTTGCCGCAGCCCCAGACTCAATCGTCTGCCAAGCGAGCGACGCCGCTTGGCTTGGACTTGAGGCCAGTCCGGCGAGCATGACCGTCACCGCAGCGTTTGGAACCATGGCTCGGCTTCGGTCCACGCTTGTGCCGGTCAACCCGGCATGCAGCACCTCAGCACTTTCTGCCACCGTAGATCCTGGGAAAAGGACGGACTCCGGTATTGGGTCAAACCCGAAGTCTCGCGGCTCGAAGCGGCCCTCCTTGACTCGTCCCTCCGACACTTCTGCATAGGCGGTTGGCGCGCAAGGCGAGACCTCGTCAAGGCCGTCCTCGCCGTGTACGACGAAGGCCCGCTCGGCCCCCAACAGTGCCAGCGCCTCCGCCATGGGGCGCACGAGGCCTAGATCGTAGACTCCCACTAGCTGCATGCGGGCTCCGGCTGGATTCGCTAGGGGCCCGAGTTGGTTGAACACCGTCCGAACTCCCAGAGATTTTCGGACTGGCCCAAGGACTTTCATCGAACCATGGTGGTGTTGGGCGAAGAGGAAGACGATGCCGACTTGGTCGAGCAAGTGCCTCAGCCGCTCGGGATCGGCCAGGATCGTCACGCCCAATTCCTCGAGAACATCAACGCTTCCGCAATGGCTCGTGACGGACCTGTTTCCATGTTTGGCCACCTTGGCTCCTGCGGCTGCGGCGATCAGGGCGGCGCCGGTGGACAGGTTGAAGGTCGTCCGACCGCCCCCGGTTCC
The DNA here is from genome assembly GCA_029781035.1 of Armatimonadota bacterium. Taxonomy (GTDB): domain Bacteria; phylum Armatimonadota; class Fimbriimonadia; order Fimbriimonadales; family Fimbriimonadaceae; genus JAEURO01. The sequence goes on along the minus strand of JAKOXK010000077.1, from coordinate 16,380 downwards.
GCAGGTATCGACCAAGGCTGGATGGTCGTGGGCTAGTGTCAGTGCCCTCTCACGCAGGCCTTCAGCCAAACCCGCCAGTTCTGAGGGCCGAACTCCTTTGACTTGGAGCGCCACGAGCACGGCTCCGACTTGGATTGGGTCGCCGGTTCCTTCGGAGAGGACCGACATCAGCGAGCGCGCCTCTGCCCGCGACAGGTCCAGCCCTGCCATCAGCTTCTTCAAGACTGTCGTGAGCGGCACCCTTCCGATTGTACTGGATGGCGGTTCCGGCTCAGCCCGGCTAGGGCACGTGAAACGGCGCGAACTCCCTGGCCCCGAGGCCCGTCTTATCATCCAAGGTGGAGAGCCAATGCTTTCACCGGGGAGGATCTAATGACTGACCGAACTAGGCTTCGTTCGTTTGCCGGAGCCGTTCTCGTTGTTCTCGTCTGCGCGACGGCCTTCGCGCAGTACTTCGATTCCATTGGCAGGAAACTCAGGGCCGACGACCTGGCCCAACTCGGCCGAGCGGCAAACGGCATGCTCAACTACGCTTCCGACCACGATGGCTTGCTGCCACTTCAATCGGGCCAGGACAGTGTAGGCGCTTGGCAGTATCAACTGTTCCAATACGTCCCTGCGGATTGGCCGGTCGGACCTGGCGGCGACTCCCAATACGCCCACAGGATCGTGTCGTCGCCCTCTTGCTGGGCCAACTCGATCTTGCCCTACCTCGGTGGCACCCCTATCTACAGGTCGTCCGGAGTCCCCGTGATCGAAGTCGCAGCCAGCTCTGCCCAGAGGGGTGGCCCCCACGAGCCGGCCCCGGTCTCGTACACGTTTCCCGGCACGCTCACCCAATATCCTGTCTCCGCCGTCGTAAGTCCCGGCAAATTCCCGCTTCTTTGGCAAGGTGTTGGGCGAGGGGCAGCCGATGGGGCGGGATATACAAACCCGGCGCTCAAATGCGACCAGCCGTCTCTGCCCTGCACCTATCAACCTTCGGGAGCCTCCTGCGCACCCGGTAACGGTGGCACGAGCTTCGGAAGGACCCTCATCGCCACAGCCTGGATCTATGACAAGACCGCCGACTGGCTGACCGTCGATGGTTCTGCCACATTCCGCCCACTTGGAGCCAAGATCACGCCAGACGGCACCGATTTCAACGTCGACCCGTACACGGGTTACGACGCGAACGGCTTACCGAGCACTTACTGGCAGGACGGGTGCCACCCCTGGTTGTTCCGTCCCGATGCCTCCTACTGACCGCTCCGGGCACTGACCCACTTTTCCGTTGTACATGGGGCCTCGGACACCCCCTGGCCCCTCTCAGTGAAAGGTATCCTGAACCCATGCTCGGCGACTTCATGCCGATCTTGGTGCTGGTTTGTCTGGCCGCCTTGATCTGTGGCGTCATGGTTGTTGGCAGTTACGTTCTTGGACCCAAGAAAGTGACGCCATACAAGTCCTCGCCTTACGAGTGCGGCGTGATGCCTCTCGGCACTGCGACGGAGCGGTTCCCCATCAAGTTCTACTTGGTCGCGATCCTGTTCGTCCTGTTCGACATCGAAGTCGTCTTCCTCTGGAGCTGGTTGACCATCTTCAAGGACGCCCCCACCGATTTCCAGGTGTTCAGCGGTGTGGACGTCGCCGTCTACCTCGGCCTTTGGATCGTGGGTTACCTATACATCATTAAGATAGGGGCCCTTGACTGGGACGAAGCGACGAGTCTGGCGCCTGAGAAATTGGAGGCGTCGGCAACGGTGGCGGTGCCCGCCCAGGCCTCGAACCAGGAGGCCCTGGCCTGATGGCTTATCCCATGGTCGGTGACGAGCGGCTGGAGGCCGTCAAAGTACGGGAGAAGTTCGGCGACTCGCTCCTTAAGGTCAAGGAGTACCGAGGCGAGACCTACTTGTGTGTGGAACGGGAGAGCCTTGCGGATGTCGTGGCTTTCCTGAAAGACGACCCTGACCTCCAGTACGACTATTTCGTTGAATGCGTCGGCGTGGACTACGGACAGTGGGAGCACGAGCGAGACCTCACAGGGCGCTTCGAGGTCGTCTACAACCTCTATTCGCTCCGCCACAGCTCGAGGCTCTTCGTCAAGGTCGCCGTCGACGACGGCCAGACGGTCCCCTCGCTGGTCAACCTGTTCCTAGGAGCCGAGTATCCCGAGCGCGAGGTCAACGATCTGTTCGGCGTCGTCTTCAAGGGGAACGAAGCCAAGCCCAATCAGAGGTTCCTCTTGCCCGACGACTGGGTCGGATATCCTCTGCGCAAGGAATACCCTTTGGGAGGCGAGGACGTCCTGTTTCCGCACGGCACTCGCGGCCCGGCGATCGAGGACATTCCGATGCCCCATGCCGGAGAGAGTTGGGAAGGGAAGACCGGCTCTGAGGACATCAGCGGCCGTTGACAGCACCTTTCTTTGGGTCTTAAGGCTATTCTTCCGATTCTCCGAACGATCCTGCGGCCATGGGCGTCGATAAGTTGGTAGACAAAGGGTCTGACGACTCTTTGCCCACGCACTCTTCAACGGAGAAACTCTATGGTTAAACGAGCGTTCACGCTCATCGAGCTCTTGGTCGTTATCGCCATTATTGCGATCCTCGCCGCTATCTTGTTCCCGGTCTTTGCCCAGGCGAAAGACGCCGCAAAGAAGTCCGCGGACCTGTCCAACCATAAGCAGATCGACCTGGCCTTCATGCAGTACCTGCCCGACTCCGACGACATGTTCCCGCTGGCGTTCGGACTCCTCGGTGACAACCAGGCTTACGCATGGAACTACAACCAGTACTTCCCGCAGAACTGGCCGTCCGGCGCCGGCAGTGACGGCGGCTATGCGTCGAGGATCTACTCCTCCCGCGTGGCATGGGCCAACACGATTCAGCCCTATTGCAAGAACATCCAGGTCGCTTCCGGCCCCGGTCTGCCCCTCGTAACGACAGGCGCCTCCAACGCGGCTCCTGGCGGAGCTCCAAAGGGCAACTCAAACATGACCTACAACGGCTTGCTGATGGGCTACTCGTCCGCTGGCGTGGCTGCTCCTGCCCAGCTCCCGATGGTGTGGGGCGGTCGCGGTAAGGCCAACATGGACGGCGCGGTCCTAGCGAACCCGGCAATGCAGTGCCCTCAAGCCAAAGTCCCCTGCACGTACGTCCCGTCCGTCAGTGGATGCTCGGCAGGCATCAACGGTCAGACGAGCGTCATGTTCGTTCTGAGCGGAACGGCATGGGCCTATAGCAAGGGCGTCAACATGGCGTTCGTCGACGGCCACGCCAAGTATCGTCCACTCGGCGCGACGCTGACTCCTGGCGACACCGACTATAAGAACGACCCGTACACCGGCTACGACGTGAACGGGTTCCCGGCGAGCTATTGGTGGGACGGATGCCATGCATGGCTGTTCCGCCCCGACTATGACTTCAGCTACTAGTTGAAGCCATCGTGGCCCGGTCTCAAACCGGGCCACGAACCAGCCCCCGGGCCTCGGCGGGGCAGCTGACCTCAGAAGGGATGAAAAGCGGACTCTGGCCGCGGTAACCAGAGACAGAAGCCGGATCCAACTCACTGGAGAGCGGGGGGCTGGGAAATATGCGGGCCTCTTGCTTTTTCTTCAAGAAAATTGACGCGTGGCACGGTTTCTGAGGTAAATATAAGAAGCGGCGCGGCAGCTGTGAGCCGCCGGTGCCGAGCGCACTCTTCTGAGGAGAAATACATATGGTAAAGCGAGCGTTCACGCTCATCGAGCTCTTGGTTGTCATCGCGATCATCGCGATCCTGGCAGCCATTCTGTTCCCGGTCTTCGCCCAGGCGAAAGACGCCGCTAAGAAGTCCGCGGACCTTTCCAACCACAAGCAGATCGCGCTTGCGTTCATGCAGTACTTGCCCGACTCGGACGACGTCTTCCCGCTCGCCTTTGGCCTGCTGGGCGACAACCAAGGATTCGCTTGGAACTACAACCAGTACTTCCCGGCGGACTGGCCAGCCGGCGCTGGCGGTGATGGCGGCTACTCCGTGAGGATCTACTCCTCTCGTGTGGCATGGGCCAACACGATCCAGCCCTACTGCAAGAACATCCAAGTGGCTTCCGGTCCCGGCCTCCCGCTCGTTACGACCGGTGCGTCCAACGCGCTGCTCGGTACGAAGCCGAAAGGCAACTCGAACATGACCTACAACGGCCTGTTGATGGGTTACGGTTCGAGCGGAATCGCTGCCCCGGCGCAGCTCCCCATGGTTTGGGGCGGCCGCGGCAAAGCCAACGTCGATGGTGCTGTCCTTGCGAACCCGGCCCTTGAGTGCCCGCAAGCGAACATTCCTTGCACCTACGTTCCGTCTGCATCTGGCTGTTCGGCCAGCAAGAACGGTCAGCAGAGCGTCATGTTCGTCCTGAGCGGATCGATCTGGTCCTACAGCAAGGGCGCCAACATGGCCTTCACCGACGGTCACGCCAAGTATCGAGCCCTCGGTTCGACCTTGACCCCCGGCGACACCGACTACAAGACCGACCCGTACACCGGTTACGACGCCAATGGCTTCCCCGGTTACTACTGGTGGGACGGCTGCCACGCTTGGCTGTTCCGCCCCGACTACGACTTCAGCCAGTAGGCTAAGGTCGGCAATAGGCCCGGTCATTCTACGGATGGCCGGGCTAAACTTGCTTCTCGCACGACTCTAAAACAAAGGAATTTCAAAGAAGGAAGACTCATGAAGAGAACAATCCTGCTGGCAATCGTCGGCATCGTAGCGTTAGCATTCGTCGCTGGTTGCGAACAAAAGACCGCGGAAGACGCCTCCAAGTCGGGCGCCTCCAAAGCCGAGTATCAAGCCAAGACCCCGAACGCGCCCGGAGTTGTCGAAGGCGCAGGCGGGGGCAAGACCGTAGAGGCCAAGTGACGACAAAACATCGATGCTTGGAGGCCGCCACTGTTACAGTGGTCGGCCTCCTGGCCCTCTCAGGGTGCGGGCCATCCCTGCAAGATCAGATCATCGCTAAGAACAGGGCCCGTCCCAAACCCGGTTGGGTGAGGGTCGTCAACTTCTCCGACGAAGCGCTCCAGCTCTGGATCGACGGACGGTCCTCCACCGGTGACGTTCAGCCCGACAACGCCAGCGGTTATTGTGGAGTCGCTCCCAAAGATCACAAGATCGTCCTCAAGAACAACGGCAACGACGCGTACACGGGCAACATCTCGGCCAAGTCGGAACTCGGATCGACGATTGTCGTCCTCAAAGACGCCGGCAAGTTGAAGATCGTCAACGTCGAAGGCGAACCCAGAATCCTGCCTAAAGGGTCGACCCAGCTTGTCGTTTTTGACCCTAGTGGTACGTTCGGTGACGCGGTAGTCAAGGACGACCGTGGACACAGCGTGAAGGTGGCAGCAAGCGGCCTGAGCGAGCCCATGGACGTAGCGTCCATGTCGGGCAAGATCACCCTCGACAAAGGCGGTCAGGCGCTGGCCGTGGCCGAAGTCCGAGACCCGATGGCCGCCAATACGGCGTTCATCGTGCCGTCTAAACCGGTCCGCCTCGTCGTCTACGGGAACAGCCCCAAAACGGTTCCGTCCAAGGGCGGGCTCCAGTAGCGGCAAACTCGCCTAGCAGCCCGTTGGCCCCGTGGTACGATGGCTTCTGGAAGCCATGAGCACGCACACTTTCATCCCCAGCACCGAGACGGTCTTCCAAAAGACCGGCGAAAACACGATGATCGTGAACATGGGGCCCCAGCACCCCAGCACTCACGGCGTGCTCCGCGTGATCCTCGAGTTGGAAGGCGAGACGATCGTTCAAGCCAAGTGTGTGATCGGCTATCTCCACACGGGAATGGAAAAGGAGGCCGAGAGCCAGACCTACCAGAAGTGTGTGGTCATGACCGACCGCATGGACTATCTGAACGCCAACGGCAACAACCTCGCGCACGCGCTCGCGGTCGAGAAGCTTTTGGGCCTTGAAGTTCCCCGGCGAGGCAACTACCTTCGTGTCATTCTCGCCGAACTGAGCCGCATCGCCAGCCACCTCGTGTGGCTGGGCACCCACGCCCTTGATCTGGGCGCCATGACGCCGTTCTTCTACCTCTTCCAGCAACGGGAACTCATCCTCGACCTTTTCGAGATGTTCAGCGGCGTTCGAATGATGCCTTCGTGGATCGTTCCCGGCGGGCTGCGTGGCGACATGCCAGAAGGTTTTGAGAAGCGCTTAAGGGCCTTTCTCGATGGGTTCCTGGAAGAGCTTGAGGTCGTCGAGAACCTCCTGGTTGAGAACCCGATTTGGAAGGAGCGGACTCAAGGCGTCGGTGCGCTGACTGGAAAAGAGTGCCTTGAACTCGGTTGCTCCGGCCCGATTGCCCGTGCGTCCGGCGTCGCCTTCGACCTGCGCAAGAGCAACCCCTACTGCAACTACGAGGAGTTCGACTTTCAAATACCGGTCGGTGAGGAGGGCGACGTTTATGACCGCTTCCTTGTCCGGATCGCGGAGATGAAAGAGTCGTACAAGATTTGTCGACAGGCCATTGACGGTCTGCCCGAGGGCCCCTGGAACTGCAGCGACAGAAAGATCGTCCCTCCCAAGCGCGCCGACTTGGACAACTCGATGGAAGCCGTCATCCATCACTTCAAACTTTGGACAGAGGGTTACCGCGTGCCCCCAGGAGAAGCTTATGCCGGCGTCGAAGGCTCCAAGGGCGAACTCGGCTTCTATATCGTCGCAGACGGCACGAACCGACCCTATCGATGGCATGAGCGTCCCTCTTCGTTCATGAACCTCAAGGCGCTCGAGGTTCTGGCCACGGGTCGGCTCATCGCAGACCTGATCGCGATCATCGGTTCGATCGATATTGTGCTCGGCGAGATCGACCGCTAACGTTGGTCATACTCCCAAAAATCGTCGGCGTGTAGAATCGCCTCATGAGCGAAACCGTCGCCATCGGCACCCCTCGGCCCCGGGCACCGCGCCCCGAGGAACTTGACCTAAAGTTCAGCGAGAGTGCCGTCGCGGAGTTGGATGCGCTCAAGACCCACTATCCCGATCTCAAGAGCTGCATTCTGCCTGGCCTATGGATCGCTCAGCGTGAGTACGGAGGTTGGCTGCCCCCGGAAGCGATCGCCGAAGTCGCCTTCCGACTCAACCGAAGTTTTGCCGAAGTCGAAGGAGTGGCGACCTTCTACACAATGTACAACACCGCCCACAAGCCCGGACGGCACATGATCGAAGTGTGCACGTGCCTGAGCTGCCACGTGTGCGGCGCCTATCGGATCGTCGATTATCTCGAAGAGAAGCTCGGCGTCAAGTTGGGGGAGACGACGCCCGACGGGATGTTCACGATCCATGAAGTGGAATGCCTAGACGCCTGTGACCGTGCGCCCGTGCTCCAGATTGGAGACCAGTACGTCGGCCCCGTCACGTCCGAGATGGTGGACAAGATCCTTGATGACCTGCGAAAAGTTGAGACTCCTAGCGCAGTCCAGCTTTCCGACGCTGTCGTCAAAGTCCACCTCCGAGACGGCGACAAGTGACTTTTCCGCGGGCTCATCTGCCTGCCCTGACCAAGTCCGAATGGACGACATGACCTCTAAGTAGAATCAAAAACACCATGGCCGAGATGAAGCTCCTTCTCGAACACTCGAACGACCCCGAGTACGCGACGCTCAAGGGATATTTGGCCAAGGGCGGGTACACGGGCCTCGGCAAAGCCCTTAAGATGGAGCGCCAGGCCGTGATCGATTCCGTGAAGGCGAGCGGTCTCAGGGGTCGCGGCGGAGCAGGGTTCCCAGCGTGGATCAAGTGGAACGGCATTGAAAAGGAGATCACGAAGCCGCACTACATGATCTGTAACGCCGACGAAGGCGAGCCTGGCACGTTCAAGGACAAGGAACTGATGGAGAACACGCCATTCCTTGTCATCGAGGGCATGACAATCGGCGGGTACGCGACCCAGTCCAAGGTTGGATATATCTATATTCGAGGTGAATTCGTCGACGCGTGCCGTGCGATGCGGAAGGCGATAGACGAAGCGTATGCCAACGGATACCTCGGCAAGAACATCCTGGGCAGCGGCGTTGATTTCGACCTCTACATTCACACCGGGGCGGGCAGCTATGAGTGCGGCGAGGAAAGCGCTCTCATGTCCAGCCTGATGGGTGAACGCGGAATGCCGCGACTGAAGTTCCCTCACGCCCCACTACCGACCGTTGCCGGACTCTGGGACTGCCCGACGATCATCAATAACGTTGAGACCTACTCCTGCGTTCCCTTCATCTTGGACCGAGGCGGCGAATGGTACGCGACTCTGGGCGCCTCGACAAAGAACTCACGTGGGACCAAGATCTTCTCCGTGAGTGGGCATGTCAACAAACCGGGAAACTACGAGGTCGAGTTCGGTACCACCCTCATGGAGCTCCTTGACCTGGCAGGTGGCATGAAGGGCGGCATGCTCAAAGCATGCGTCCCTGGTGGAAGCAGCGTGCCCATCATCAACGCGGCCGACTGCGAACGGGCGATCATCGGCTACGAAGAGATGGCCGAAGTGAAGTCGATGGTCGGATCGGGAGGCTGCATGTTCCTTAATGAACACACATGTATCGTCAGTTTCATCTGGCGCACGGCCCAGTTCTACGCCAACGAAAGCTGTGGCAAATGCACTCCATGTCGAGAAGGGACCAAGTGGATGTTCCAGATCCTCGACCGCATTGTGAGGGGAAAGGGACAACCCGGCGACGCGGAGCTTCTGGTGGACATCACCAAGCAGATCGACGGGCGGTCCTTCTGCGGTCTTGGCGATGCGGCCGCGTGGCCCGTTGCGGGAGCCATACGCGTGTTCCCGGAGGAGTTCGAGTACTTCATCAAGAACGGCCGCTCCATGGTCGACTCGGCCGAGTCTCGGGCGATGGCGCCCAAGTGGGCCCAACCGGCCTATTCCTAGGACCCTCGGGTTACCGGACAAAAACTGGCGTAATCAATCCATAACGGGTCAGCCGTTCGTCGCCGAACTATTGGGTGAGAGCGGCACGTCCCGCACATATCGGCTCATGCAATTTCACGAAAGGGTAGACCGGCGCCGCCGTGACAACACAGCCAACAAGGTGAGAAAGGCCGTGTCCTATGCGGTCGCGGTCGACTTGGCATTTCTCTTTCTGATCCAACCGTATCGACCCGTCGTCATCGTTGGAGAGTCCATGCTCCCAACCTTGAAGAACTTCCAGTTGGTGTTGGCAAAGCGGCTCGACCACGAACCCACTCGCGGCGATGTCGTTGTCGCCCGATGGGACCACGAGACTCTGATCAAGCGAGTAGCTGGGCTTGGCGGGGACACGACGCTGCCCGGTTGGCCCAAGGGAATTCATCTGCCGTACCGCCACGTTTACCTCCTTGGGGACAACAGCCCTGTCTCCATCGATTCGCGCGTTTTTGGCCCCCTGCCAGACAACGACGTGGACATGGTCGTGGTCTTTCCGAAAGTCTCGTCCTGATCCTCGCGACTTTCCGGGTAGCATGGGTGTCAGGTTCCGGACGTAGCTCAGTGGATAGAGCGCCACCCTCCGGAGGTGGAAGTCGGAGGTTCGAATCCTCTCGTCCGGGCCATTTCCCTTCGTAAGTAATCCACCATGTCGACGTGTGCCTAGGCCCTGACTGACCGGTCAGTCAAACTGGTGTCATGCGGTCGATGACTGAACAAGACAGTTCTGCCGACCCGTCTGCAAACCGAAGGGCCATTCTTTCCGCGGCCACGAAGCTCTTTGCCGCACACGGATTTGCGGCCACGTCGATGGCGGACATTGCCAAGGAAGCTGGCGTCACGAAAAGCCTGATCCTCTATCACTTTGCGACTAAGGACGAGCTTTGGCGAGCCGTGATGCAAGCCAAAACACGGCCCTTTTTCGAAGTGACCCAAGGGCTTGTGGACGGTGGCGTGGTGCACATCTCCGACATGATGCGGGCCAAATTCGAAGCCAATCGAAAAGACTCCGATTTGACGCGGCTGATGGCGTGGATGTCTCTAGAGCACCGTCAGGTGGCGCCCGAGTTCAACGAAAGGGCCAGAAAGATCCGTGAGCGCGTCATTCGAGACGGACAGACGCTGGGAATCCCGGAGGGTGTGGATCCAGAGATGTTCCTGGCGCTCGTCATGTCGGCCATCGACGGGTGGTTCCGGTTCCGCCACCTCTACGGCACCGTGTTCGGCACCAACCTAGTGGGCGAGGAAGCGGAAGAGGCCTTTCTCAGAGTCCTCTTCTCGGTATGCTTCGGCGAGGAGGACGGTGGTGCCCGTTGAACGCCGACTCGCCATTCCCGTCGTTGTCGTCCTCGCTCTGACCGCGGGAGGGATTTGGGTAGACCGGTCCAGGGCCGCCAAGCGATCGAGTCTTTCGGGAGTCTTTGAGTCCCAACCAAGCGACCTCGCGAGCCGCGTGACAGGACGTGTCTCTCGAATCCTGGTGACCGAAGGGCAGTTCGTCAAGAAAGGAACGGTCTTAGTGGAACTCGAGGCCAACCCGACCCAAGCACAGGCGGCAGCCACCGAGGCCCTTGCGAAGCAGGCGCAAGCCCAGGCCCAAGAGGTCGTTGCCGGCCCTCGCAAGGAGGACATGGCCCGACAGGTGGCCGTTGTAGCCGAACTACAGGCCAACCTTGCCAAACTGATCCATGGATCACGGCCCGAAGAGGCTGCCATCGCCCGAGCCCAAGTTAGTGAGGCCAAGGCTCGGCTCGACCTTCTCGTGCACGGACCGCGGAAAGAGGATATTGCCGCTGCCAAAGCGGCAATGGACGAAGCCGATGCCCGGTTGAGGCAAGCGGAAAGGGGACCGACTCCGGAAGAGCGGGCTCAGGCTGAAGCGCGGTTCAAGAGTGCTGCGATCCAAGCCAACCAAGCCCAAAAGGACGCGGATCGTTCGCGATCCTTGTTCGAGCAAGGTGCCTTGAGCCGCTCCGAGTTCGAGTCGGCACAGGCGAAGGCTGGGGCGCTCGCCCAGCAGGCTCGTGAAGCGGGAGAGGCCTGGAAACGGGCCCGGGAGGGCACTCCCCAAGCCGAACTCGATCAGTCTAGACAGGCCTACCAGCGGGCGAGGGCGCAGTACGAATCCCTGCACAACGGCTCCCGGCCCGAGGAGATCCGTGAAGCCGAAGCGAGCCTCAAAGTGGCTCAGGAGAACTTGCGACTTGTGCTCGAGGGCCCCCGGCCCGAAGACATTGCCGCCGCCAGATCCAGGGTGGCGCAAGCCCAAGCGAGCCTAGAAGCCATGAGGAATGGAAGTCGCGCCGAAGAGCGGCGTGCTGCGAACGAGGCGGCGGCTGCGGCGGCCTCACAGGCTGAGAGTGCGAACGCCACGGTTGCCGACAGGGTCATCGTGGCCCCCCTCGACGGAGTTGTCGAGCGACTGCTTGTAGGACAAGGCGAGTTACTCAGTCCGGGCGCGCCGGTGCTGCGGATGAGCGACCCGATGGACATATGGCTACGCGTCTATGTACCGGAGATGGCACTTGCCAGAATAAAAGTCGGCGCCTTTGTGCAGATCGCTATCGACGGTTTGGCGCGAGACGTCGATGGAGTCGTCGAGAGCATCGCGACTCAAGGTGAGTTCACACCTGCCAATCTCCAGACGCCTGAAGAGAGGGGCAGACAGGTCTTCGCGGTGCGGATTCGTCTCCAAGAGAAGGACACCCGCGTCAAAGCTGGCATGGCGGCAACCGTCCGGCGCATTGGCGACTGGCCATGAACGAGGAAACGTTAGCAATCCGCACGACCGGGCTGACAAAGAGGTTTGGAGAGTTCACCGCCGTAGACAGCTTGGATATCAGCGTCAGACGTGGGTCGATTTTCGGGTTCCTGGGACCTAATGGAAGCGGAAAGAGCACCTGCATCCGGATGCTTGCCGGCTTGCTCTTGCCCACTTCGGGGACAGCGTTCGTCAATGGGTTCAACGTCGCCAAAGATCCAGAGAGCGTCAAATCGACGATCGGATACATGAGCCAATCTTTTGCACTCTATAAGGACCTGTCCGTGTCGGAGAACCTGGACTTCTTCGGCGAAGTGTACGGGCTCAAGAACGAACGGCTGCGGAAGCGTAAGGACGACGTCATCGAACTCCTGGCCATGCAACCATACGTGGATCGACGCGCGGGCATTCTCTCGGGCGGCTGGCGTCAGCGCCTTGCTTTGGCTTCGGCCTTGCTCCATGAACCGGACCTCGTCTTTCTTGACGAACCGACCGCGGGCATCGACCCCGTGGCGCGCCGAGACCTGTGGAACCTGCTCTTCCAACTCGCCGCAGAAGGGAAGACCCTCTTCGTGACGACCCACTACATGGACGAGGCCGAGCGCTGTGACGACATCGCCTACATTCATATGTCGAGGCTGATGGTTCGAGGGACCCCTATCGACCTCAAGTCTCTACCTGAAGTCTCACCCGAGGGCACACGTCGCTTGGCCGTTGAATGCCCGTCGCCAGCCCTTGGGCTCGCTGCATTGCGCGATCAACCGTTTAGCCTGGACGCCACACTGGTCGAATCCGAGGTCCACTTGTTGGTACACGCCAACACGACCGATGAAGAGATCCTACAAGCCGTCCGAGCCGCCGGGCTCGACGACGTGTCGATACGGCCAACGACCCCGTCGTTGGAAGACGTCTTCGTCTCCCTCACCAGGAGCCTCAATTCGCCATGAGAGCCAATCCGTTCCGTGGGCTGTCGGCAGTCGCCCGCAAGGAGGTCAAGCATCTCTTGCGCGATCGGGCCAGTCTGTTCATGGCTGTGTTGATGCCCGTGATTCAAGTCTGCCTCTATGGCTATGCAATTGACTTTGACGTCCGGCACATCCCTGCAGTTGTTGTAGACTTTGACCGAACCAGGGAGAGCCGTGAGTACATTCAGCGGCTTCACGCGACAGAGTACATCGACTTTGACACCAGAGCCGACACTGAGGGTGAGGCGGTGGACATGCTCCGTTCTGGGCGAGCCCGTGTCGCCGTGGTGGTGCCACCAGACTTCGCAAGAAACGTCGCTGCCGGTCGGCGGGCCCAAATCGGGGTCTTCGTCGACGGGAGCGATAGCCAAGTGTCGCTCAGGGCGCGGACTGCATTTCTGGGCGTCCAAGCTGGCAGTGACGTTCGGGTGACGACGACCAGCATGGTCGATCCACGGATCACAGTCTTGTTCAACCCGAACTCGCGGACTGCGGTCTTCATGATTCCCGGCCTGATCGGTCTCGTGCTTCAGATCGTACTGACCGCGTTGACATCGAGCAGCATCGTTCGCGAGCGAGAACAAGGATCGCTCGAGCAACTGATGGTGTCTCCGGTCGGCAAGTTCGGGCTGATACTCGGGAAGCTGTTGCCGTTCCTGGTTCTCGCAGCTGGCGAGATGCTCCTCATTCTCTGCTTGGGCTACTTCCTTTTCGATGTCAGGGTGGCTGGGAACTTTGCTCTGCTGTTCCTGCTCTCGTTCCCGTTCATAGTAGGATCTCTATCGCTCGGGCTGTTCATATCGGCCGTAGCCCAAAATCAAGCACAGGCACTGCAACTTTCCATCGTCACCTTCATGCCCGCCATGCTGATCTCGGGATTCATCTTCCCGAGAGAGACGATGCCAGGGTTCCTGCAACTCTTGTCCAGTGTCATCCCTCTCACCCACGAAGTGAACATCTTGCGCGGCGTCATCGTGCGTGGCGCAGGATATGGTGAGCTTTGGCCCAGCTTCACTGCCCTGTTCGCGCTTTCCGTCTTGCTCCTGGCTGCAGCGAGCGCCAAGTTCCCCAAGAGCATCCAGTAGGGTCACATGTGGATCAGAGCGGTGTAGACCGCGTTGGCGATCTTCTGGTAGCCAGCTTCGTTCGGATGGTAGTTGTCTGACAAGTCGGTTTGCGGATTGAAGCTTGTGTAGCAGTCTGCGAACGCGACCTTGTACCCTTTCCTAGCCCAAGCGGTGACTGCAGACTTCACGATGTCGTAGCACATAGCTTCAGCCCCCTCTTTCCCCGTGACGGCGTCATTGGACTTCGGGATGCTCACCATGACGACCTTCGTGTTGGCGTTGTAGGCAAAGATCGTCCGGAGAACCTTATCGTACTTCTGGGCCCATGCATCACGGCCGATCCACCAGTCGTCGTTTGTCCCAGTCATAACGATCAGCGTGTCCGGCTTCCACTTGTGCAACCAGAGCGCCAACTTCCCTGCTTGTGGTTGACCGTCGCGACCGTTCAGCAGGTCGTTCGTCGACCATCCTCCGTGCCCTTCATGGCGCTTGTAAAGCAGGGCTTTCGAATTCTCGATCACGCCACCAATGAACTTGAAGGTGTAACCGTGTGCCCTCAACATGTGTTCGAGGATTCCCCGATAGCCACCGTCATAGCCTGCGCCCAGCGTGATCGAGTCGCCGACTGGCATAATCAGCGGCCCGATGGATCGGGCTGGCCTTCCCAACGATGCCGGTGCCATGGCCATTGTGCTGACCAGTGCTCCGAGCGCAAACAGTTTAATCGTCCTCATAGCGAACACCCAAGTTTATCTTCGGGCCAGCAATGTGGGCAGTAAACTGACGCTTCTACCGGTATGAATTCTCTTACGCCGTCGCATTCGGCTGTGAACTTGGGTCCAGAGCAGGCCGCCGTGCTGAGAGACTTGGAACAGGGCCCTGAAGGCCGGTTTGTCTTCGTCACCGGTCGAGCGGGTACGGGCAAATCCACGCTGCTCCGGGAGTTCGTCAGTGGTACACGGCTTGAAACGGTCGTTCTGGCACCGACCGGCCTTGCCGCGATCCAAGTGGGTGGTCAAACGCTACACAGCTTCTTTGGGCTCAGTCTCGGCCCACTGACGAACGACCCTGAGTGCGTCACTGTGTTCCGCAAGGGGCACCCAAAACAGCGACTCCTGGATCGGGTGCAGTGCCTGGTCCTCGACGAGGTGTCCATGGTCCGGGCAGATGTCCTCGAAGCCGTCGACTTCTCCTTGAGGACGAACACAGGCAGGAACCTGCCGTTCGGAGGCAAGACGCTGGTCGCCTTTGGCGATGTGAGGCAACTCGAACCGGTCGTTCAGGCTGGAGCGGACCTGGAAATGATCGCCGACCGGTTCGCGAGCCCTTTCTTCTTTGACGCCCCCGCCCTCCGAGAGACGGGGATCGACATCTGGAACCTGGAAACCGTTTATCGACAGCAGGATCCCGAGTTCCTCTGGGCGCTTGAGAAGATCCGCATCGGAGACCCCTCGGAGCTGTCGTATTTCAACGAACGCGTCGCCGCCCGGCTTGAACGTCCCAACACCGTGACCTTGACCGCGACCAACGGAAAGGCAGACGCTATCAATGCGGCGACGCTGGCGAAGCTGTCCACCACTGCCCGGTTCTACAGAGCCGAAAAGACAGGTAGTTTCGAGCGTGACTTCCCTGCTGACCCCTTGTTGCAGCTCAAGCCTGGGGCACAGGTCATGTTCGTCAAAAACGGCCGTCAGTGGTCCAACGGCACCATCGGTGTCGTCGCATCAACTGGAGAATCTGGGGTCGAGGTTCGGCTTGGAGACGGGGAAGTCGTGTCGGTTGAACCAGAGAACTGGGAGAAGACCCGTTACAAATGGGACTCCATGACCCAGAGGATCGGCAAGGAGGTCGTTGGGGAGTACCGCCAGATCCCGCTACGGCTCGCCTGGGCCGTGACGATCCACAAGTCGCAAGGCTTGACTCTCGACAGTGCGGTCGTCGACCTGGATCGGCGTGCGTTCGCACATGGGCAGGTGTACGTCGCCTTGAGCCGCTGTCGAACCATTGAGGGGCTTTCACTTGTCCGGCCGATCCACGCCGAAGACATAGTCGTCAACCCGAGGGTTGCCGAGTTCGAGGCCCGGGCCAAGTTGGCCTGAACGGCCCAGACCCGTCCATCGCCTGTCCAGTATCACTCTCTTTGATGGTCTCGAACCTTCAGGCCGCCTTCCGGAGCATTGCCGAACACTGGCAAAGAGCGGTTTTGAGCTCGTTGGGAGTCGCTGTCGCGTCCATCGCCATCATCCTGCTAGTCAGCATTGGGCTCGGTGTTCAAAAGGACATTCGGGGCCAAGTCGAGGGGTTGGGTGTCAACGTATTGATCGTCGTACCTGGCCATGTGAACATGGCCAGCGGCTTCAATCCGAACCTGGGCGGTCAAAGTTGGCTCCAGGAAGAGCAGGCACAGGCCCTCGCCAAGGTGCCAGGAATTGATGAGGTAGCGATGCTCACTTTTGCAGGTGGCGGGGTCCGTCGGGGAACGACAGACGCTTACCCGTTTGTGATCGCGTGCACGCCAGATTGGTTCTCGATCAGGCCCGTCGGGTTCCGGAGTGGCCGCGCATTCAGGGACGATGAATCGGCGCAGGACGTCGTCGTGCTCGGACAAATCGCCAAGGAAACGTTGTTCGGTGATCAAGACGCGATCGGCCAGCTCGT
>JAKOXK010000072.1 GCA_029781035.1 Armatimonadota bacterium | reverse complement strand
ACGGTTATTGGCGCGGCTCGGCGTGGCTGAACACCTCCTTCTTTGCGATCAAGGGGTTGAAGGACTACGGGTTCACGGACCTCGCTTCGAAGATGCGCTCGACCTTGCTGGGCTGGGTGGAAAAGAACAAGGACACGATCTACGAGTACTACGATTCCAAGAACGGGGAAGGGGCAGGGGCGAAGGCGTACGGATGGTCGTCGACTTTCATTCTGTCGTTCGTGTTCGACTGGGACAACGATCACTTGACGTGGCTCTTCAGCAGAGTCCCGTGACGGCCCTGTGATTCGGCACCTGAGGACTCGCACTCCGGGAGTGGCCCACTTCCGGTTCCGCAGATGGGAGATGCTCGGAGTATGGGACCCGGGTTGTTGGTGGCGTCAGTGCCGGCCGTCCAGGTTTGGCAGTTGGATCCGCTCGAGGCAGTCTTCCGCGAGACGGCGCCTGTCGAGAGGCAGGTCGCGCCTTATGACGTCGCGAAAGGCGAGGTCGCGGAGTGGCAAGTCGTCGTCCGCGTGCCCGATTCCGCGACGGTGTCGGTCAGCGCCAGCGAGATGAAGGGGCTGGGCCTACCGCGGTGCAGGTTCATCGGCTATGTCGACTGCAACAAGCCGCCGACCTGGCCCTCGCCGACCCAACTCAAAGCACCCCCCGCTTCGTTTCCCGATCCGTTGCTCGCGGATGCGTCTGTGCGCGTGGACAAGGATCAGAGCCAGGCGGTCTGGATCGACCTCCCGATCTCGAAAGACGCAAAGCCCGGCCTCTACAAGAGTACGGTGACCGTCACAACGACTCTAGGCGACACCAAGGTTGCGAGCAAGGTACCGATCGAGGCCAAGGTCTACGGTGTGTTCGTCAGCAAGAATCGGATGAAATCGACGAACTGGTTCTTCGCGTGGCCTCAATACTGGCATGTGCCGACCAAGAAGGGCCAAAACGAAGTCGACGCCCAGATCGACGTGCTCGCGAAGAGCCTCGCCGCTCACCGGCAGAACGTGGGAGGGGCCGACGCGCTCGGTCTGTCGAAGTTTGGTATCGACAAGAGCGGCCAAATGACAGTGGACTTTTCGGAGTTCGACCGCCGCGTGAAGATGTTGATGAAGGCCGGTCTGATCGGCACGATCGAAGGCGGCGGAATGGGCACGCGCAACGGCTGGGCGCAGCCGAATCTGGGCATGGTGCGGGTGATCGAGGACGGCAAGGTCGTGGCGAAGGTGGTGCCGGCCACCGATCCTGCCGTGGACAAGTTCTATTCGTTCTTTTTCCCGGCGTTGCTGGCGCACCTGAAGGCGAAGCACTGGGACAAGATCTACCTACAGCACGTGGTGGACGAGCCGTGCGACGACAACGTCGACACGTACCGGGCTTTGGTCGAAGTCGCGCGCAAGTACCTGCCTGGAATCCGCCTGCTCGACACGTGTTGCGGGGTCAAGTTCGCCGGTCTGATGGACGTCTACTCGCCGGAGCTCGATTTTCTGAACGAGAACTACGACCTCTTCAAGAGTTTCCAGAAGTCGGGCAAGGAGCTATGGTTCTACACGTGTTGGAAACCGCAGGGCACCTATGCCAACCGCTTGATCGAGGAACCGCTGATCAAGACACGACTGCTGACTTGGATCTCTTTCAAGTACGGCGTGACCGGCTACTTACATTGGGGCTACGACTACTGGGCGTTAAACGAAGCGAACGGCAGCAAGAAAGACCAGTTCACACACGACTATTCGCCAGGCGGTGACGGATGGATCACCTACCCGGGCAAGGGAGCGTTGCTCGATTCGCGGCGGAACGAGTCCATGCGGGACGGCCTCGCCGACAACGAAATCCTGTGGATGTTGGCGGACAAAGATCCGGTGGCGGCGCACCGAATCGCGGACGAGATCGTGCTTGCGATGGACAGGTACGACCTGGACATCAGGGCGTTCCGAGCCGCAAGGCGGGAGTTGCTGACCCAGCTAGTCGTGATCCAGCAGTCCAAAAGGTAGCCTCCTCGCGCGATGCGCATCCTCTACATCGACGTCGACTCCCTGCGCCCGCGCCACCTCGGCTGCTATGGCTACACCCGGCCGACGAGCCCGAACATCGACGCTCTCGCCGCGCATGGGTGCGTCGTGCGGAACGTCTACGCCACCGACGTGCCGTGCTTGCCAAGCCGGACGGCGTTCTTCACAGGGCGGCCGGGGGTGGTGTCGGGGCTGGTGAACCACGGCGGGCTCTGCGCCGATTTGCCGCCCGAAGGCCACGGGCGCGACTTTCGCAACAAGTGGGCGGAGGGGTCGCTTGCGGCGCGGCTCTTCAATGCGGGGTTGCACACGGCCAGCGTGTCGTCGTTCCCGAGGCGGCACTCGGGGTACCAGATGACCTGGGGGTTCAACGAGACGTACGACCCGGGCAAGGGTGGGCTGGAGAACGCGGAGGAGATCTTCGAGCCGGCAGCGGACTGGCTGCGGCGGAACGCCAAGAAGGAAGACTGGTTCCTGCATGTCAACTTTTGGGATCCGCACACGCCCTATGACACACCCGAGTCGTTCGGCAATCCGTTCAGAGGCCTGCCCCTGGAGCCCTGGCTGAACCAAGAGATCATCGATCGCCAGCGTGAAAGCTATGGCGCCCATTCCGCGCGCGAAGTGCCCGACTACTGGCCCAACCTACCACCATCCTGGCGATGGGGGGTCAGTGAGATCAAGAACTTGGACGACGCTAGGGTCCACATCGATGGGTACGACACCGGTGTGCGCTATGTCGACGGTTACATCGGACGGCTGCTGGAGATGATTCCCGAAGGCACCGCCGTCGTCCTCGCCGCCGACCATGGCGAGAATCTGGGAGAGCTGAACGTGTGGGGCGACCACCAAACTGCCGACGAGTTCACGTGCCACATTCCCTGCGTCGTGCGTTGGCCCGGCGTCACTCGGCCAGGCAGCACCGATCAGGGACTGCACACTCACATCGACCTCGCGGCAACGATCCTGGAACTTGCCGGCGCAAAGACCGACGGATGGATGGGCGAGCCGTTTGCGACTTTCGATGATAGGGGCCGCGACCAACTCTATCTCAGCCAAGGCGCCTGGAGCCTGCAGCGCGCTGTCCGGTGGGATGAGATGATCTACATCAAGACTTACCACACCGGGCTCAAGGACTTTCCTGAACACATGCTGTTCGATCTTGCCGCCGACCCCCATGAGACGACCAACATCGCTAGCGACAACCAGAAGCTTGTCGCCGACAAGGAGCGCGAGATGGAAACTTGGTTCGCCGAGCATGCCCTGCAGTGCCCACTCGGCGATCCGTTCGAGGTCGTGCAAGAGGAGGGCGGGCCGTACCATGCGAACGAGCGGGCCGACCACTGGGCCAAGTACGTGCAACGCCTTCAAGAGACCGGCCGCGGGCACCACGCGGCGACCGTCCGTCGCCTCGGCGGCAAGCCCAGCCGGATGTACTGAGCTTGATGCGCACCGGTAAGATGGCGCCCGTGGCAGCCGGCACGTTGATCCTCGTTTGCGGCCTGCCAGGGGCAGGGAAGACGACGCTCGCCAGAAGGTTGGAAGCAGAACGCGGGGCGATCCGCCTCTCCCCCGATGAGTGGATCGAGCAGATCATCGCCGATCCGCACGACACTGTCGAGCGCGACCGGCTACGCGACCCCGTCGAAGACCTGCAGTACGAGCTTGCGCTGACCTGGCTCGCGAAGGGGTTCACCGTTATTCTCGGGTATGGGTTCTGGTCGGAAGAGGAAAGGTCGCTCTACGCGATGGGCGCCCTCGCGCTCGGTGCCGGTATCGAACTGCACTCCTGCGAAGCGCCCCTCGAGGAGCTCTGGAGAAGGATCTCACGACGCAACGAAGAGCTCACGAACAAGACGTTCGTCATGACCCGCCAAGAGCTCGACGACGCCTGGCCGCGGTATGAACCACCACAGCAAGAGGAACTGCAGTTCTACGACGACTGGTCGGTCGTGCAGGTGTGACCGGCTCCCCGACAGCGCCCCTGGGTAAAACCACTCCGTGACCTTTGCCCTCCTCCTTGTCCTCGCCCAAGCCCACGTCCAAAAGGTCGCCTGCGTCGGCGACAGCATCACCTTTGGCATCGGCGTGCAGGACCGCGACCACGACAGCTACCCCGCCCAACTGCAGCAGCTCCTCGGTCCGAAGTACCAAGTCGGTAACTTCGGCAACAGCGGCAAGGCGGTCACCAAGGCCCACCCCTGGACATATTGGAAGGTGCCGGAGTTCCAATCCGCCAAGGACTTCCAGCCGGACATCGTCATCATCACTCTCGGAACCAACGACGCCATGCCCCGCTTCTGGCCCGCCGTGCGCGACGACTTTGTGCCCGACCTGAAGGACATGGTGGGTGTCTTCCGTGCCCTCAAGAGCCACCCCAAGGTCTACGTCGCGGTGGCGCCGCCTGTCTTCAACGAGGAGCGGCACCAGAACTTCGAAGAGGAGACCGCCAGCCTCGTCCGCCAAGCCGCGCGCGAGTGCGGGGCGCCGCTCATCGACTTCCACCACGCGCTGGAAGGGCAAGCATCGCTTTTCCCCGACCAGCTCCACCCCAATGTCGAGGGCGCTTACAAGATGGCGCTCACCGCCTACTTCGCTCTCGGCGACACAAGCGGTCTGAAGGCGGGCTGGAAGGTGGTCAAAGCCGACAGCGAGCAGGCAGGGGAAGGGCCGGCCAAGGACGCCATCGATGGCGACCCCGATACGTACTGGCACACGCAGTACGACCCAAAAACCGACCGTTACCCGCACGAACTCGTGATCGACATGGGCAAGGAGACGACCCTCAGCGCTCTCCGCGAGACCCCGCGCCAGGACGGTGGCGTCAACGGCCGGGTCAAGGGCTATGAGGTGTACATGAGCGACAGCCCGACCTCATGGGGCGAGCCGGTCGCTAAGGGCACGCTTCCCGATTCCGCCCAGCCGACTTTCATCGAGTTCGCTCACCCCGCCAGCGGTCGCTATCTACGGTTCGTCGCACTGAGCGAGCAGAACGGTGGCCCGTGGACGTCGATCGCGGAGCTCGATCCGGTGCCGGGGCGGTAGGGGATTGGGGTCTGGGGAGTGGGGGCTGGGTTGGTAGGGATCTCCCTCTCCCTCCGATGCAGCAGGGATGGCGGGGGGCTCGCGACGTCTTCGAGCCCTGTGTCCTTGGTTTCCACACGCGCACATCGGGGCATGATGCGAGCCTCCCTTACGCCTTGACCAGCGCCGCCAATTGTCGGATGGCACCTAGATGGTAGGCGCAGTGAGGAAGGATCGACAGAGTCCAGAGCACGGTTTCCTGATCGCATAGGCGCGACTCATCAGCAACCCAGCTCAGCACGTTTGCGACCTCCTTTTGGAGTTCCGCTTGAAGCAGCTCCCAGGACAGTGGGTCGACAGCTTGCTGCTTCCATGCCGCTGCAAAGTCGCCTTGGAACTCGCCCTGCATCGCCCACCGGTTCGACCCACGCAACGCGACGACGAGGTGCCGTGCGTGGGCTGCCACTGAGTTCAGATTGCCACTTAGCACGGTGGAAGCCTCGTCCGCTGTCAATTGCTCGAGTTCTTTCAAAAGAGTATGATTGGGGTCACCCCCCGCGAACCGAGGAGTATTGGCGGCACTCTGGAAGCACTCGAGCAGGAGGCACTTGAGAGCTTCGGGAAACGAGGGATCCATGGCCCCGATTCTACAGCCCGGGGAATGCCGCGCGGCATGGCTGACCCTTCCGAGAGTTCTGCTCCAGCTGTGCGCCGTGGCCCAGAACCAAGGGGCGAACGGACCAACACGTCCGCCTGGCCGACTCCTCTTCCCAGACCGCAGGGATGGCGAGTGACGTCTGCATTCAACCCCCATGAAAGGATCTCCCAGCGCCTAGTCCTTTGTTCCGAAGCGACCCATCAATTCCGCCTCCCTCTCCCTCAAAAGTGCCAGCGGCACACGAGCCGTCGCGCTCCAGGCGCGGGTGTCGCGGGCGGTGGTGGCGGGATCGGTGAGGGTGAGGCCAGCTGCGAGGGCGCGGTCGACGCAGACGTCCATCAGCGCAGCCCGGGGCCATGCTCGGGCCGACAAAGGGGTATCAGTTAGGCTGACTGGCTGGAGCATCGCTTGCGGATCCAAAGCCTCCCGAACGCCCACTGTCAATTTGAGACTGCTAGCTGTAGATCGTCTTGCGATCCCGCCTTCTTCCTAGGAGCAGGGCCAGTGCCGCGAAGGCCAGCCAAGGGGGCGGTTCGGGAACCAGGTTCAACACGAACGCCTCGTTGTGCCCGAGGTACTTTCCGACTCCGACGATCTGGTTGGAGTCGTTGATCCCCATCACATACTGGATGTCCCAGCCTGCGCCGGAACCGTCCAACAGGCCGTTGAGGGGCACCGAGCCAGTCGCCGGTGTCCACAGGCAGCCCCGGACGACGAGGTCGGTGTCGATGTAGCGCGCCAGCACGAGCCCAGCGTTGTTCACGCCTATACCGAAGGTGGCGTAGTCAGACCGCACGGGGTTGACGATCCGCGTGAAGGCGCCGTCCGTAGAGCGCACGAACCCCGCGTTCCCCAGCGGGCCGTAGGTGCTGCCCGTGATGACTCCCGCGTCGTTGATGTCGGTCGGGTCGCTCTGCGTCTGGTTTAGCATGAGCCCCAGGTCGTGGACGCGGCCGTCGGCTGTCCAATAGACGCCGCGGCCGAGGTGAGGGGCGGGGTCGGCATGCCCGGTCGAGACGCCCGAGTTGTTGACGAAGAGCACCTGCGTGCTCCCCTCAGGGTAGAGGGGGTCGAGTGTGGACCATCCCTGGCCCGGCCGGTGGATGTAGGAGTTGTAGGTTCCCTGCACGTCCCTCCAATATTGGCCGACCACCTCGCCCGAGTCGTTGACGTCGAAGGCGTTGCTGCCGTACCCGTCGAAGCCGGGAACCTTCCTTGTGCCGTTCACCCGATCCCAGGTAATCGCCTCTCGGGTGCCTGGTCCGTCGCTGTAGCCAGCTACGACACCACCGTCGTTGAGCCCCCAGACGGTGCAGCTGTAGTCGCCGTTCAATGGGGGAATGCTGATAGTGCCATGCACGGAGTCCCAGGCTAACGATCTGGACTGTGTTGAACCCCACCCTTCAGCCATACCGTCGTTCCCAATGTCGTTCGGCTGCCAGTTCCCAATGTCGCTGACGCTGAACCGCCACTGGCCCACGCACCACGCTGGCACCAATGCTGCGAAGAGACAACTGGCGACAAGTCTCACAACCATCGTAGGCACCTATGGCTTGGCCAAGATCCTCAGGGACTCGACCGAGACCCTCCACGTCACGACCGAGACTGGACCGGTCTGGCTCACCGCCAGCCTCGCTCGAACCATGTTTCCATTGTCCGTGTCCACGTAGGGCAGGACGTTGTCATGGCCGGACACTTTGCCGCAGCTTGTCCACATGTAGCCGTTGAGGGCCTGCGCAGACCCGACGGCGTCCCAAGTGCCGGATCCCCAGTTGTAGAGATACAGGCTCGCTGAGTAGGATCCAGCATTTTCGTATCGGCAGGTTCCACGCACTGAAACCTGAAGGTCGTTGTGTTCGAGCAGCGCCCCGTCCATCTGCTCATCGCAGACGACGACGATCGGAGGACCCTGGGTCGCGTTAGGAACCCTCTGCAACGTGACGTACCTCCCGTCAGCGTACTTAGCATCGTAGGTGAACTGCCCGCCGACAACGTTCCCAGCGGTACGGTAGATGTCGGGGTTGGTAGACAGCAGGCCCCAGTCCGAAGCCAAGGACATCCAGATATCGCGAGACTCAGTGTTGAAGTTGTAACCGCCGAAGTCAAAGTCCCTGTCAATCCCCGTCACTACCGGCTGGATCGTCGAACTGTGGCGGCTCACGTCCGGGTCGAAGAACGCCCAGGCGTCGATTGCGCAACCGTTGTTCTGGGCGTCCCATGCCGGACTGCCCACCCAGACGTAGGGAAGGGCCGTCCCGCCCATGCCGTTGCCGGTGAAAGAAACGACCGCGTCTGACGTATCATAGGACTGGTTCGAGACTTGGGTCGGGATGCCGAGGTTCGTGCTAAGCAACCGGATCCTCTGCGTGCCCATTGAGTAGATGAACGGGCACGCCGGGTCGGAGCCCTCCATCATGTACCCTACGGCATAGGGGCCGTTGTTGTCCGAGCTGTTCACGTCCGTGATCCCCATTATGTAGCCAGCTCGTCCGCTCGGCCAGTCGGAAGAAGCGGAGACGTCAACGATGTCGTAGCCTTGTTGCTGGTTTGGCTTCCATATCACGGGAGGGTCGGGGTTCTGGCCCGAGCCTCCGAACAGTTGGCCTCCGATATAGCCGTCAGAGTTGATCCCTAGCGCCTTGCCGCCAGCACTATACTCAGTTGGCACCGTTAGGAAGGTTGCGTTTGAACCATCGCTTGTGGCGAAGGGCACAGGGCTACCACTATTGGTAGCGATCAACCACCCGACCGCGAGTCCCGACGCGTTGATGTCCTCGCAGGCCCCTGTGGTGTACGAAGACGAGAAGTACTGCTGAAAGGAGCTGGAGCTGGCCCAGTATCCGGGGTACGTGCTCTGGTGGCCGTTACCGTCGCTGTACCCAGCGAACGAGCCGCCGTAATTGCCGCACGTCGAGGCAGAAAGTGTGTAGTCGCTTGGAACGGGAAGCGGCACGAAGTGGGTGGAGTTGTCACGATCCCAGTAGAACGCCCGGTACTTGGACAGATCCTGCGACTCGAACCACAGGAGGCTCGTGTTGATTCGGTGCGGGTTTGTCACACCGTTGTTCGAGATCCGGTAGGTCTCCAAGACATCGGAATATCCGGCTGGCCAACTATGGGTCGCCGCCAAGGAGTTCACTTGCGGAGGGGGGGGGCGACTGGGCAACGGCTTGGCTTGCCACAAGGACGGCCAGGCTGGCTACCAGAGTCCTTTTCTTAATGGTACGTTTCATTCTGTTCACCTTTACGTGGGCCGACTTGCCTTCAACAGGCATTCAGAAAAGGGCCAAGCTACATCTCCAAACTACAGATAGTTAGGAATCGGAAAAACTGAATTCAGGTTACATCAGAATTTCTTTATTGAATCGTTAGTGATTCCCCTCGTATGACGTCCATCATAGAATTGCCGAATCCGGGAGATTGGGAAGCGAAAGCGACGAGGCGTACGCCAGCGCCCTCCCGGGAGCAAGGGGGTGAGGTTGGTGAGGAACTTTATAATCGCGCGTCCCCTTGCTTTCAGCTGTTGGCGTGCTTTCCAGTCCCTAGACGCCACCCGATACCCGACCCATCAATTCCGCCTCCCTTTCCCGCGACAGGGCCAGCGGCACACCAGCCGTCGCGCTCCAGGCGCGGGTGTCGCGGGCGGTGGTGGCGGGATCGGTGAGGGTGAGGCCAGCGGCGAGGGCGCGGTCGACGCAGACGTCCATCAAGGCTGCCCGTGGGCCGAGCTCGGGACGGTAGAGAGGAAGCTCGTTGAAGTCCATCCCCTCCAGTTGTTCCTTCAGCACCCAAACCAGCTTCTTCGCCCCGAGCGCGTCCAGGAACTCCCGCCACGTCAGCCGGGGCCCCGCGATGTTGTACGGCCCGCTCAGGCCCTTCTCGAGCACTGTCCCCACGAACCGCGCGAGGTCGCGCACGTCCACCACCTGCACGTGGTCGCTCCCGTCGCCGGGTGCCAGCATTTGTTCGCCCGACGCAGCCCGGTCCAACCAGTTGGTATAGCGGTTCGTCGAATCATACGGGCCAACCACTGTCTGCGGTCGAAGCACCGCGCACCGGTCGCCAAACACCGAAGTGACCACGTTCTCGCATGCGACCTTCAGCCGACCATAGGACCCTTGGTCGACCGGCTCGCCGTGGTGCTGTGGCGGCAACAGCCGGTGCGTCTCTCGCACAGGCCGCTCGGTCGGGTCGCCGTAGACGCTCACCGCGCTGATGTACACATACCGCGCCACGCGTCCCGCCAGCGCTTCGGCGAAGGGCCGCACTTGGCGCGGCGTCCAACCGCTGACGTCCACGCAAGCGTCCCAACTGCGGCCATCCAGAGCCCCGGCCCCGCTGTTCCTGTCCCCCCAGACGCGCTCGACGGCTGCAGGCAACTCGTCGAGCGTGACTCCTCGAGCGAACACAGTCGGCCGCCCGCCGGCAGACCCTAGAGCCTGGACAACGTGGCGGCCAACAAACCCTGTGCCACCCAGAACGAGGACGTCCATGGAAGCATTCTGGCCGACTCAGATCCGCTGAAACTTGCGATAGAACGACACGATCCAGCCGAGAAAGAACGCAATCCAACAGGCCATTCCGATGCCGAACCACTTCATGTCAAGCGCCGGGTTTGAAGTCAGGTTGGCCAAGTAAGTCGCCTGAAAGAGAAGCGCCATGAACGCGAGGATCAGGTTTCCGAGCCCGCGAAGGCGCGCAAGGACTTCTCTCATCGTTGCCGCCGCCCGCTCAGGTGCCAACCAGTAAGCCTTGTTCGGCAGATTGACACTGGCCGGGTTCCTGATCGACAATCGGGGAAGCACATTGAAGGCCAGGAGCATGATAGCCACGATGAAGACTTCAAAGAACAGGAAGTCTCTCGGTGTCATGAAACCTTTAGCAGAGCCATCGCCCCCGAAGCTCGAGGCCATCTTTGGCGGCATCTGCGGCAGGTAGACCGCTGCCTGCACCACCATCACAAGGAGGATCAACCAAGTCAACGCCCTCGTACGCATTTACTCTAGTTGACGTTGGTGGACGAGGGCGCGTTGCGTCGGTACAAGAGACCGGTGGGTCAGAGGACTGGCCTTTGAGCAAGATGCCACGGTTCCGCTCCAAGCCAAGTCGTTTCAGTCCTTGTACGGGTCGAACACGTCCTCGCCTGCCATGGCAACGCCGATGGGCGTGAGGGTGTGCAGGATCCTCACCGTCGGCGCGTGGAACTCCAGCACCTTGGGCAGCCGCTTGTAGCAGTGGGGAGACTCGTCGGTGCCTGCACCGCGCAGAACGACCCCCTTCTCTCGCACCCACTCCTCCATCATCTCGTGGCTGACAAGCCCGCCAACCCGGCCCCCCTTGCGGCGCTTACCAGCAGCCTGGGTGCGCGACATGACCCGTCCCGCGCCATGGACGGTCGAGTAGAAACTCGACGCCGACTCGGGCGACTCGACCCCCTCGAGGATGACGCTGATGTCGCCCATGGAACCGCCGACGAAGCCGCGCTGGCCAGGAAAGGCGGGCGTGGCGCCCTTGCGGACGACCCACAGATCCTCGCCGCTGTGTGACTCACGCCAAGCGAAGTTATGGTGATTGTGCACCTCTTCGAGGACACGGGCGCCGAGGATCTTGACGACGCGCGCACAGACCCAGTCGCGACCGGCGTAGGCGTAACGCCCGGCCAGAGCCATCCCTCGCAAGTAGTCCTCGCCAATCGTGCTGCGATCGTGGAAGACGACTGGGTCGACGAACATCCCGTTCTTGCCGCCTCCCGCCTCCATGAAGTGGGTGGCGATCTTGTGGCCGAACCCGCGCGACCCGAAGTGCACGCCGACCCAGACGCGGTCGAGTTCATCTACGAAGACGTCTACATAGTGGTTGCCGCTGCCGACGGTACCGAGCTGTTGGTGGGCGAGCTCCTTCAGGGGGCTGAAAGGGTGGTCCTTCCAAGTCAGGTCGTTGAAGAGTTCGTGGTCGACTCGTTCATCGTTCCGCATGCCGATTCCAAAGCTGATGATGCGGAAGACGTCGTCCATGACCTTCGCGATCTTCCGACGCGCCTCCTTGGCTGGCATATCGGTCAGCACCGCCTTGTTTCCGCAGGCGATGTCATAGCCGACGCCGCTCGGGCTGACCTTGTCTCGATACGCGACCACGCCGCCGATGGGCATGCTGTAGCCGACGTGGTGATCGGCCATGAGGGCAGCACCTGCGGCGCTGGGGTCAGCGGCACAGGTCTCGATCTGCTTCAGGGCGTCCCAATCGACGGGCTCGCCCCAAACAGGGATGTTTTCGATCACGCGCATAGGGCCTCTTGTCCGCGCGACAGGACAGTCTGGCACCGATGGAAGAAGGCGCCAGTCTGTCGGCGTGGGAGGAGTTGGACGGAGGAACCGCCTCCTGGGTTTCCTCGGTCCTAAGCCTGGCCAGATCCATGAAACGCGTCTGCGAACTGAACTTCTCCACAACCCGCGCGTTCAAGCTTCTCGTGCTTACCGGACTGATCTTCGCTTTCGCTTGCGCCCAAGCTCAATTGGCGACGCCTGCGTTCGCACAGACCGTCCTGGGCTCGTTCGACACGTGGGACTCCGACCACAACGGACGGCTCACCCAGGTGGAGGTGGACTCGGCCGTCCTGAATCCTCAGTTCCACGGTGCGCAGGCTGCAGCCCTCGCTGCCCTCCACACGTGGATCGCACTCGAGAAAGACGAAGCTCCCGTACTCGACAAAGCATGGTTCCAAAGCTATCGGTCCGTGCCGTTGCGGATACCCAAGGGAACCCCCACCGCGGAGGCCAAGGAAAGACGAAAGGAATACGCTGCTACGCCTGGCTCGCTCCAGGGAAGCTATGCACGGAGCCTGAAGCGCCTGTCCAAACTCCAGAGGCCGGATCTCTACGAAGAAGGCACACCCACCCTCTCCGACATCAGGCAGGGCGCGCTGGGTGACTGCTATATGCTCGCGCCTTTGGGCGCGGTCGTCCACCGAGACGCGAAGTCCGTGGAAGCCATGATCCATCAGGATCCTGCCGGCTATACCGTCACGTTTGGAGATGGCAAAGTGGTCCACGTCGCGCAACTCACAGACACCGAACTCGCGCTCGGTGGTTCGTCCTTGAGAGAAGGGCTCTGGGTGAGGGTCATCGAGAAGGCCTACGGCAGCCGGAAGTTCGACGATGACGGGCCGCACATTTCGCGCGACACCATGAACGGGGGCAGCACAGGAGTGGCTGGGCGCGCCTTCACCGGGCACCCGTTTCGCTCAATCGCGCTGATCGGCGACTACAAGAAGGATGTCCCGAGCGACAAGATGCAGGAGATCCTCGAACAGTTGCGCCAGAGCCTGCCTTCGGCCATCGCCGAAAACCGCCTCGTGCTTGCTGGCACGCCGAAACGTGAGATGCCGAAGAGCATCAGCCCCAACCATGCGTATGCCATTCTGGCGTTCGACACCAAGTCTGATGTGATCACGCTGTGGAACCCCCACGGCAACGACTCCCAACCCAAGGGACCCGAAGGCGCCGAAAACGGGTTTACGCTCAAGGGTGGTGTCTTCTCGATGCCTCTCGACCTCTTTGCCCACACGTTCGGGCACGTGCTCATCGAGTCGAAGGGACAAAGCATCAGTCAATTCTAAGCTTCGGTTTGACTCTGAGCGGCGTCAGCAGCGCCAGCCAGGACTCACAATGGCAGGCGGAGCGACCATGCCAAAACACTTGACCGAAGAGTTCAAGAAGATCCAGACCTTCCAGGACATCTGGGCCGACAAGATCACGGCCTTTTCCGGAAGTATGTCCTTCGTCTACATCCACGCTCTCATTTTCGCCGTCTGGATAATCTACAACCTGAGCTTGCCCAAGACCGGGTTCGACCCGTTCCCGTTCGGGCTTCTTACGCTCATCGTCAGTCTGGAGGCCATCTTCCTGTCGACGTTTGTCATGCTCTCGCAGAACCGTCAGAGCAAGCAGGCCGACCTTCGGGCCCAACTTGACTATGAGGTCAACGTCAAGGCGGAGCAAGAGGTCGAAGAGATCAAGCGGTTGCTCTCAGAGCTCAAGGTTCTGCAGAGACAAGCCCCTGAATGAGCCTCAAAGCCGGTCGAGTGCGACGCATGGAGCGTCCCCCTAATCGCACCGTACGTTCCGAATGAGGGCTTGAAACCGGACGACGATGATCGGTGTGTGCTCTTTGGTCTTGCTCATGCTCCTTGCTTTGGCGTTTCCCAGCCAAGCTGGGTTCATGGACCGCCGCCCTTGTGTCCCAGCAAAACGTTCGGCTGACCGAGCTTGATGCCAACCATCCGTTGCAGGTCGGGAGCGGCGAGTTCGCCTGCGGAGTGGCCGTTGGGGCTCGTTGTCGTCCGTGCCCCTTGGTGCCGTGTCTGGCTGAGGCTGATACACGGGCGCCCTGCCTCATGGCGGGCGGCCCAACAGAGGAGCCGTGGAACGGGCCACGGCCAGGTGGTTTCCCCATTGACCCCGGGGGCGAAAGTCCTCTCTCCAGACTGAAGTCCGGCGCCAGATGCGGGCTGAAGTCCGCGCTCCAGCCCAGACGCTAGTTTCCTTTTCCACGCCTCCGTAGAACGATGAGTGCGGCCAGGGGCGCAAGAACTAGAATCGCGGGCGGCTCTGGGACGACCGGCGTCAACAAGAACGCCGCGTACTGGCCGTTGTGCCTTCCATAGCCCGTGATCTGGCCCGGGTTGTTAACTCCTATGGCCTCCTGCAAGTCCCATCCCTGGCCTGACTCGTTGAGCAGGGAGTTGAGCTGGACCACGCCGCCGTCAGCCGTCCATTGGAAGGCGGACGGGGTGTAGTAGTCGCGGTACATCGAGCCGACCATGAGGTCGGAGTCGTTGATCGCGTTGCCGCTCATGTAGAAGTCGCGGCGGATGGGGTTGAAGATGGGCGTGTAGACGCCGTCGGCCCAGAAGTAGGCCACGTCCCCCAGGGGGCCCCAGGTCCAGCCGCAGACATGGCTGAGGCCATTGATGTCGTACGGGTTGTTCTCGTACTGGCTGAGTAAGTTGCCCATCTCGAGTGATGTGCCGTCGGACCGCCAATACACTCCTTGAAGTTGTCCGTGGGTTGTTCCGACGGCTTCGTCCTGGTCGTTGACTCTGAAGGCTTCCGTTCCATAACCAGGCTCCGGTCTCTGAAGCTTGTGCCAGCCTGCCCCGGGACTCCACAGGAAGGAGTCGAATATCCCATCTGGACTCAAGTACCTCCCAACGACATGGCCAAGGCCGTTCACTCCGTAAGCCTCGCTCCGTGCTTTCTTACCGACGACAGTCCCGAAGTCGGCGACCGCCCTCGTCCCCCTCACCCTGTCCCAGATGAAAGCCTGCCTCGTCGGCGTCGAGTCGTCATAGCCCACGACCTGGCCGGAGCCGTTCACGTCTTGTGCCACCGTGTAGGCTGGCCCGTCGATGCCCGGTATGAGCGTGAAACCATGTCCGACGTCCCACGCGCAGCTCGTCTCCCCGTTGTGCCCGGCGACCATGCCGCCGTTGCCGACCCCAACGGTCGTGATCCGACCGAGGTCGGTGACATGGTAGAGCGTCTGCGCGAGCGCGCCGGGCCTGGCCGCCCCGAGGGCGGCGAGGCAGAGGGCCAACATGGTGGCCCGGACGGGTCTAGTGGTGGTTCGCACCGATCAGCTCCGCTTGTTCAAAGTCGACGTCCCAAAGCCCGAGCAGGCCGACCGAGGTCACGGTGACCTTGGCCTTGACATGCCCGTTGCCGTCCGCGTAGTGCAAGAGGTTGGCGTCCTGCGCCACGCCGAAGGCCGTCTTCATCGTCTGGGCGAGCCTCGTGGTGGAGAGCGGCCCTTCCCAACTGCTCGTGTAAGCGTTGTAAAGGTAGAGCTTCATGTCCACCGCGTAGTTCTGCTCGATCCGGGCCGTCACGCGCACGGCGAGGCCGCTCGGGGGCATGCCGTTCGAGACCTCCTCGACAGTAAGGACTATCTGCGGCAGCCCCGTGCCTCTCTGCACTTTTGCCCACTTGCCGTCGGCATAGAGCAGGTCGTTGGTCGAGCCGCCTACGACCGACCCCGTCGTCACGGTGGCGCTGTACGAACTGGCGCTGAAGTGGTACCAGTCGGAGTCGTTGGTCATCCAAGGCTTCCGTTCGTCGGCGCCACCATAGTTGCTGCCGCCGAAGACGAAGTCCCGGTCGACCCCCGTGGCGGTCGCCGCCTCAGAAGAGGTGGGAGTGTCCGGGTCCAGGAACGCGTTGACGTCCACGCCAGTCCCATTATAGGTCGCGTTCGGGTCGGGGGAACCGACCCAGACGTAGGGCTGGCCGGCGGACGTGCCGACGAAAGACACAACCGGGTCGGAAGTGTCGTCATAGGGAGCGTTGCTCACTTGCAGCGGCGCGCCGTACTCCGTGCCCAGGAGCTTGAAGGTCCCGCTGCCAACCGCGTAAATGAACGGTTGGCCGCCGTTGACACCGTCGTCCTCTATGTAGCCCACCGCGTATGGGGAGTTGGAGTCTCCCGACACCTTGTCGGTTATGCCGACAAAAAAGCCGTTCCGGCCGGTGGGCCAGCCAGTCACCGTTGAGACGTCGGTGAACGACCAATTCGCCCCGTCGTACCGCCACAAGGCCGGCACATCGCCTGAATCGGTCCAGCCTCTTCCAACCATGTCTTTGACGTTACTACTTCCGTTCTCGGTGCGCCGGTTGCTCACTCCCTTGGCCTCAAAGCCTAGGTAGAGACCTGAGGGACCAAAGAGCGTGTTGCCATTAACGCCGTCATAGCATACGGCACTCCAGATGTCAGAGCCGTCTTTGTAGTATCCGACGAAGTCACCGTCCTTGTTGACGTCCCAAAACAGACCTGTGTCATTTGTCGACCCACGTCTTATCTTGTTGGCAGACCCCGTATTGAGCCACCAGGTGGGCACATCCGGGTAGGTCGAGCTGTCGAGGTGGCCGCCGACATACCCGCCATAGTTGCCGCACATCGCGGCGGCATGGTTCTGGGTGTTGTCGTCGTTGAGCCGGACGACACGCCCGTGCCCAACTCCGTCAAAGTAGTCTCGGTCGAAGTAAACTGCGACCTCGGGCCTGCTGTTCTCGCCATCGGCGACGTAGCGGGCCGTCAGGCGGTGAATGTCGCTCGTCCCGTTGTTCGCCATCCGGAACGTCTGGTCAAGCTGGTAGCCCGCGAGCGTCGAGTAGTAAAACGTGTTCACCGTCTGCACTTGTTGCGGCGGCGTCGAGGTGGCCAAAGCCAAGCTGGTCCCAAAGACCGCCGGGCAGACGACGAAGGTTCTGTAAAAGACTGTCGGTCTCACTTGCTGCCTCCCTGCCGGGCCGTTGGCGGTCGACTTCGGACGAGGGGGAGCAAGTTCACTTCGCCGGTCTGAGGTCCGCCCGCGGTCGGGCACGAATCCAGAGTATCAGCGTTTCCTAACAAAACGGCGGGGCAAGGGGGCGACTATGACGTCCGTCATAGTATTGTTGCGGATGGCTTCGTGTCTGTTAAGGCGGATGTCGCGACTCGTCTCGTGAGCGGCCCTGTGCCGCATGCCACGGGCCGCGGCAGAAGAGCAGATAGCTCGCTGACAGCCAATGTTCCGCCCTTGCCAAGCGCCGCAACCTGCCCTCCTTGCGCCGTCATGCTGCGATGAGTGAAACTGTGATTATGCTCTCCGCCTTCGCGGCTCTGCTAACCTTGGCTACCCCTATGCACGCTGACCGGCTCCGCACCGAGTACCTCGTTGATCCCCTCGCCATTCAGACGACCAAGCCCCGTTTTTCGTGGGAGTGTGCGGACAGCAGCTTTGGGGCCAGGCAAACAGCCTATCAAGTGGTCGTGCAGTCGGACTCAAAGACCCTGTGGGACACAGGGAAAGTCGCTTCCACGGATCAAGGGCAGGTCGAATACTCAGGCCAGGCCCTCACCAGCGGTGAAGCTTGCACCTGGAAAGTGCGGCTCTGGGGAGCAGACGGTAAGGCAGGGGATTGGAGATCGGCTACCTTCCGCGTCGGACTCCTTCAGCCTGGGGCCTGGCAGGGGGACTGGATCACGACACCTGAGCTTGTGCCACCTATTCGGCCAGCTGACAACGGCTACCACTCCGAACTGGCGGCTTCGGCAGATCAACCGAAGTGGGTCATGATCGATCTGGGAGCGTCCCGCGAGTTCGATTCGGTCGCCCTATGGCCAGCGAGACCGTTTGACTGGCAGCCCGACACTCCTGGGTTCTTGTTCCCCGTTCGCTTTCGTATCGAAGTGTCCGACGACCCGGGCTTCTCAGCGCCGCGCCGCGTCGTCACACGCGAAGACTTGGATTTCACCAACCCGGGGGAACGAGAGGTGTCGTTCGCCACGCCAGGCGCCCGCGGCCGCTATGTTCGGCTCATAGTGTCGAAGCTCGCTGAACGCGACCCTGGTCACTTCGGCTTTGCCCTCGCCGAGTTCCAGATCCTCAAGGGGACGACCGACTTGGCATTGAAAGCCCAGGTCACGGCGAGCGACGGCTTACGGGACCACAGCTGGTCCCCTGACCGGCTCGTGGATGGTGACTTGACGTCACACGGGCTCCTTGGACTGGATTCGCTCCCCGTCACCCAACTCAGGAAGGAGTTCACGATAGAGCACAAGATCAAACGCGCGACTCTCTACGCGACCGCGCTCGGGGCCTATGAAGCTTCGATCAACGGCCAGAGGGTCGGTGACCACATCTTGGCGCCCGAGTGGACCGACTACACGACGCGCGTGCAATATCAGGCGTATGACGTGACCCGCTTGTTGAAGTCTGGCAGGAACGCCATGGGCGCCTTGTTGGGAGACGGGTGGTATGCGGGCCGGATCGGAATGGCCCAGGCCCTTGATCCGCGCGGTTTTCCAAGGGCCGTCTATGGTCGACGAGCCTGGTTCCGGTCACAGCTTGTGGTCGACTATCAGGACGGTTCGACTCTGACGATTCCCTCAGACAAGACGTGGTCCTCTACGACGGCTGGGCCAATCCGGAGTTCTGACATTTACGACGGTGAATCCGTGGACCTGTCCAAAACAATGTCCGACTGGGACAAACCGGGTTTTCAAGCGGACGGCTGGAAAGGGGTGGCGGCGACGCAGCAGTCAGTCGCCGTAGTGGCCCAGCCCAACGAAGCCATCCGGGTCGTGGACGAACTGAAGCCCGTGTCCGTGTCCGAGCCTCGCCCGGGCGTGTTCGTCCTCGACATGGGGCAGAACATGGTGGGATGGCTCAAAGCTGACTTGAGGGCCGCACCTGGTGCCACCGTCACCTTGCAGTATGCGGAAATGCTGAACGAGGACGGGACGGTCTATACGGCCAACCTGCGCGGGGCGCCGCAGCGAGATCATGTCACCTTGCCGTCGACAGGGTCGGTACGGGGCTGGCGGCCCCACTTTACATACCATGGATTCCGGTATGTGCAGATTGAAGGGCTTGCAGGCAAACCCGAGGCTCGTGACTTCGTCGGTGAGGTCTTCTGCTCTTCCTCCCCTGAATCGTCGACGTTTGAGTGTTCGAGCCCGATGGTCAACCGGCTTTGGGCGAACATCTTTTGGACGCAGCGGGCCAACTTGATGAGCGTCCCAACCGACTGTCCTCAGCGCGACGAGAGGCTCGGCTGGATGGGAGACATCCTGGCTTTTTGCCAAACGGCCTGCTTCAACATGGACATGGAGGGCTTTTTCACCAAGTGGTTGCAGGACGTCCGCGATGCTCAAGCCGATGACGGACGTTATCCGGACTTTTCTCCGCACCCTTATGGCAAGAACGACCGGTTTACTGGTGTCCCCGGCTGGGGCGACGCCGGTGTGGTGTGCGCCTGGGTCGACTATCTGAACTCGGGCGACGTCCGCCTGCTGGCGGATCACTTCGATTCGACCAAAAGGTGGGTCGACTGGATCGCGAGCAGGAATCCAGACTGGGTCTGGGCGAAAGACCGTCACAACGACTACGGAGACTGGCTGAACGGTAACACGCTGGTTCGACAAGGCTGGGACAGCACCGGCGGGGAAGTGCCCAAAGAGGTCTTCGCCACCCTCATGTGGTACCAGTCGGTCCGCATGGTGGCTCACATCGCTGAGGTCGTGGGAGCGGGAAAGGACGCAGCCCGATACCGCGATGAAGCCGCCAGGATCAAAGATGCCTTCAACAGACGCTTCGTGAAGGACGACGGGAGCATTTTGGGTGACACACAGGCCGGATACGCATTGGCCCTCCACATGGGGATCTTGCCACCCGGGCTCGAAGATCAGGCTTTCAATAAACTGGTGGAGGCCATTGAACGTCGCAAGGGAGTCTTGACGACTGGGTTTCATAGCACCCTTCCCATGATGGAGGTGCTCACTCAGCGAGGACGGAACGATCTCGCCTACAAGCTCCTGCTCAACACCGATTTCCCGAGTTGGGGATACACGATCGAGAACGGCGCGACAACGATCTGGGAGAGATGGGACGGCTATGTCAAGGGTCGGGGCTTCCAAGACCCCGGCATGAACTCCTTCAACCATTGGGCCCTTGGCTCGGTCGGAGAGTGGGTCATGGAGACACTGGGCGGGGTGCGGCCCGGCAAGCCCGGCTGGTCTGAGTTCACGATAGCACCGGTTCCAGGTCCGGGTATCGACTGGGCCAAAGCGACCTTCCGGACGCCGCGTGGGAAGGTCTCTGTTTCTTGGAAGAAGTCAGGAGAGACCGTGGACCTTGAGTTCACGGTACCGGCCAACACGAGAGCCATCGTGAGACCGCCGGCCGTTGGTAAGGGTCAAGTGACGTTCGTCGATGGCCAGCCCGAAGGCGGAAAGCAAGCGGACGGGTCGTTCCGGGTCGGTGCTGGGCACTTCCGTATACGCCTCACTTGATTCATCGGCCCCAGTGGACAGTCTCCGGGAATCAACCGAAGAATTGACAGATTCCCTGGCTTCTGCTTTGCTCTTGATTCCTCCATAGATTCCAATGATTAATGCTTGATGGAACGAGAGGGCCGCCCGCCGAGGAAGCTGTTTGGGTTCATGCGCGACCTGAAAATGGGGGCAAAGATCGGATTGGCCTTTGGAGTCGTGATCTCGCTCGGTTTGGGTTCATTCCTCCTGCTGTACCTCCAGATCCTGAGATTGGAAGGTCAGATCAAACATCAGTTGAAGAGCGCACAGGAGGTTGTCCTTCTTGCCAAGGACGGGAGCCGGGCTTCCCTGGGGATGTACGCCGACGTCATGGCCTATTCGTACTCGGCAGACGAGAACTACTCCAAACACAAGAAGGAGATGGACGACCTGGCCGGAGCGTGCTTCCAGAAGGCAGTCGAGAAGCTCGGGATCTTTCCCAACAGCGCAGAACTCAAGTCCCTGGCCGACAAAGCAAACCGTATCGACTCAGAGGAATGCAATCCGCTTGAGAATCAGGCGATTGAGCTGACACGGCTCGGCAAAAGCCAGGAAGCCATGACGCTTGTGAGCGAAAAGTACGTCCCGACCCGAGAGAAGCTCGAGCGCGCCATAACGGCCTTCGTCGACGCTGTCACGCAGTCGGCTGCGAAGATGGAATCGACCACGCTGGCTCTGTCGGCCCGGGCACGGGGCATGGCGATCCTCCTGTTGTTCCCTGTCCTGATCGCATCGGCAGCGGCGTCGTGGTTCGTTGGTTCCAACCTGAGCCGGTCGCTCAACGGAATGACCAAGAGGATCGGAGCCAAGATCATGTCAGACCTGGAAGGACTGGCTTCGGGCCTTCGGGAACTCGAGAAAGGGAACTTCGACTTTCCGGTCGAAGTCACGACTGAGACCCTGAAGGTTCGGTCAAACGACGAGTTTGGTCAGATCGCGGCTTTGTACGATCGGATGATTGGATGCACATGCGACGCCGTACAGTCCTTCACCCGAACACGTTCGGTTCTCAAGTCGATGGTTCAGGACATCATCGTCTCGTCCCGACGGCTCGAAGAGACAAGTCACATGCTTCAACGCTCGACCGCTGAAACGGAACGCTCTTCTGAAGACGTGGCCCAAGGCAGCGAGAAGTTGGCGTATGAGACTCAAAACGCTTCACACGCCATGTTGGGACTCACGTCAGCCGTCTCCCGCGTAGCTGACGGCGCTAACGAGCAGGCTCAATCAGCTGCAAGGGCAGACGAGTTGTTGCGCGACACCGCGACGGCTCTTGACGATGCGTCGACCTTGGCCAATGGCGTGGCCGAACTCGCGGCGGCAGCGAACAGCACCGTCCGTTCTACCGTGGTCGCGATCGACAAGATCAGCGCCCAGGTCAAGTCCTCCAACGAACAGGTCAGAGTTCTAGACGCCAAGGGAGAGCAGGTTGGGCAGATCGTGGGGACGATCAACACGATCGCCGAACAGACGAACCTGCTCGCGCTCAACGCTGCCATCGAAGCCGCACGGGCCGGTGAACACGGTCGTGGCTTTGCCGTGGTCGCTGAGGAAGTCCGAAACCTCGCCGAGCAGTCCCGCAGCGCGACCGTCGAGATCAGTCAGTTGATCGACAGTGTTCGGGAAACGGTGGCCGAAGTCGTATCGGGAATGGAGTCGACCAACTCCGAAGTGGCTATCGGCACTGAGCAGACACACCAAACGAGTACAGCACTCCAATCGATCATCAGCAAGACCAGCCAAGTCGCCGAGCGACTGTCCGAGGTCAATAGTGGAGCGAGCAGCCTCGTGGACATCATGGGCCAATCGCGGGAGCTTGCCGAGAGCGGCGTCGCTGCTTCACAGACAATGACTGCAGAATCGCACACCGTTGGCTCATCGCTCG
Source organism: Armatimonadota bacterium (assembly GCA_029781035.1). Lineage (GTDB taxonomy): Bacteria > Armatimonadota > Fimbriimonadia > Fimbriimonadales > Fimbriimonadaceae > JAEURO01. The sequence goes on along the minus strand of JAKOXK010000072.1, from coordinate 13,108 downwards.
AAAGTGTCTCGGAGATCAGCCAAAACGCGGCCGCAGCGGCCCAGGAACTGACGGCGACCGCAGCCGAAGTCAGCCGCGTCGCGACCGAACTGGGTTCTATGGCCAGCGATCTCAGAATGCTCGTGCAGCGGTTCGCCCCCGAGGATGCCGATCACTCGCACTTGAAAGCCGCCTAAAGCCAGAACTATCGCGCAAGCGTAACATCAAGAGTCGCCTTAACGGCGATCAGGTAAAACGCACCTGGGCCAAGGGATTTCGGAAGGAGTCTCGTGGCCTAGGTGGAGCCCTTCCATGGGCGAGCACGAGAGCACCGAAGCGAGGATTGAGCGACTCGAGCGGGCCGTCGAGCGTCTTGAGAAGCTGTCCGAACAGATCGCGGCCAAGTTGGCGATCGAGGCAGTTCCCGGCAGCTCGCCAGCTGCGCCACACGAACAACCAACAAGCGTTCCAGCGGGGTTCCCTGACCGGCCACCTGTCGTTGTCGCTCCCGTACCCATGGGCGCGACATCTCCGTCGACTCCAACCGTCGAGAGAGTCGTGCCCCCCGTTGAGCCCAAGGCGCCCCAGCAGAGTCAAGTTGCCCCTCCCCCCACTGAGACGCCCGCGGCCAAGAAGGAACCTAGTTCACTCGGTGTTGACACTGAGTTCTTGATCGGTCGGCGTCTCCTCCCCATCGCGGGTGCCGTTGTGACGATCCTCGGATTCGTGTTCCTCGTGGCACTCGGGATCAGCCGCGGTTGGATTTCGGCGAATACGCAGTTCGCCGGTGAATTGGTGCTTTGTACCGCGTTTGTCGGGATTGGCGTTTGGAAGGTCAATGAAAAGGACAGTTTCGGCCAGATACTCGTCGGGGTGGGGCTCTCAGGCTTCTATCTCAGCTTTGCCGGTGCGTATGCTTACAAAGAGATCATTTCGGGCGCCGCCCTGGTCCTCGCCTTCTTTGTGATCAGCTTGGGTAGCCACATCTTTTCGGGGTGGCGCTCATCGAAGCCCTTCTTGTTCCTTGGCCTCGTGGGTTCGCTGGCTGCGGCCTTTATGGCTTGGCGCGATTCCTCAGGCGTCGCGCATGTCGGTCTGATCGGTTTGGCTGCGTTTCCTGCTTGGTTACTGATCTCACGTAAGCAGTGGGCCCGGGAGGGAGCCTTCGTCTGGAGCACGGTCACGGTCGCCACGTTGCCGGCACTGCTTTGGGCTCCGGTTGCGGCCCCAGCGCAAGCCCTTCCCATCCTCGCGCTCTTCTGGACCTACGCGCTCGTCGGCGGACACGCCACCCTGCAAGCGATCCAGGAAAAGGTGCCCAAAACCGGCGCCCTGGCCACCCTCGTTCTTGTGCTGGCGGCAACACCGCTGGCCATGCCGTGGCTGGCGGGTGGTCGGATCCTGGAACCGGGATGGTGTGCAGCGGCCATATTTCTGTTCTGCGGAGCGGTTTGGCTGAGTTCTCGACTGTGGCTTGCATCCGAAGTCAAGTCGAACCTGGCCCAAGCAGCGATAGGCGCCTGCATCGTGGTCTGCCCTGCGGGCCTTTCCGTTCTGCCTGCGACCGTCACGTACGCGGTGGCGTCCGTCGTCCTGTCGCTCATAGTCCGACAATCGCGGTCGACGGCGCTCGCCGCGCTCTCCATCATTGAAGTCTGCCTTGGATTCGTGGCGTACCTCTTCTGGTCGCTGAGTAACACGCAGGTCGAGCTCGGCCTGCATCTGGGCATCTTGGGCTTACTGGCCATCGCCGTCGCCTGTGTTGGTGCCCTATCGGCACCGTCCTCCAAAGAGGAAGCGTGGTCGATCCCGGCCGCCTTGACCATCTTGATGCTGATGATCCGAGCGGCATATCTCGTGTTGCCAGCCAGAGGGCTTCTCGGAGCCTTGCCGTTTTGTTGGGCGGTCATGATCTTCGGCGTCGCAACGGCGATGCTGGCCGGGCATCGGCGCTGGAGGAACCTCGGGCTGACTGCGGTTCTGGTTTCCCTCTTGGGTTCGACTGTCATGGGACTCTCCATTGCGGTCCACGACGCGAAGCCCGTGTCCACCGAGACGAGCTACCTCCTGGCGTTCATGGCGGGCGGAGTGCTGATTGCTAGGGCGCAATCCTTCACATGGCCCGATGATGTGGAAACCGTTTGGTGGCTGACCGCATCGGTACTGTGGGCGGCCCTGGCCCGGCTGCTATGGATCTTTCTGGTCCAGTACGGGTTCGACGGTATCTCTGCTGGCGTCGCCTCAATGGCCCTCGCCTCGGCCGCCGTGGGAGGCGTATCGATCGTCAGGAAATCCACCAGCCTGGCAGCCGTCTCAGCGACGACCGTTCTGGCCCCGGCGGCGGCGTTTTCGTTCCTGCTCGATCCTGAATTCGCAGGCAAGCTTTGGATTCGAGCGAGCGAACTCAGAGCAGACGTCTTGTTGGCCGGCTGCGTGATCGTGGCTGCCGCGTCGGTCTCCCTTCGGAAGCGCGTGTACCTGGAGCACACTGTCTGCTTGGCTGCGGCTGTCCTCGGAGCGGTGATCACGCGCTTGGCCTACCTCGTTTTCGTCTGGCCTCCGTTCAGGCTACAAAACATGTTCGTCATGGAAGTGGCGGTTCTCTCATTGGGTCTGGTGTCCGCCGGCGTCGCTCATGGTCGTCGATGGCCCCTACTGGCTCGAGCGAGCGCTGTCAACTTGTTTCTTGCCCTCGCCCTTTACCCCACCATGAAGCTGCCCGAACTAGGTTTCGTGATGCCCGCGGTCCGCGTGGTGACAAGAGGGCAAGACTTGCTGGTCTTGGGGGGCGCGCTTCTTTTCTCGCTCTTCCTGTTCCGGGTCGTGTTGGCATCGGGTTTGCAGCGTCGCCCGGTCTTGCATATCGCTTCGGTCGTCGATTGGGGACTGACGGCAGGATTCCTCATGTTGGTTCTCGACTTGCCGCCCTTGCGCCTCAAGTTCGACGCCTCCATGTCCGTGTCCTGGATTGTCTACGCAGCCATCCTGCTCACCATTGGGTTCGTGCGCAAGGTTCCTGTCTTTCGTTACTGGGCACTGACAATCTTTGCCGCGACCGTGGTCAAGGTGGTCGTGTACGATTTGGCCTACCTGGACATCGTGGTGAAGGTCGTGATTCTCTTTCTTCTCGGCATCGTCATGATGGCGGGCGCCTACCCGTACATCAAGATGCAAACCGCCCGCAATGCTGACAAGCCTCAGGCGTAAGCCAGGGCGACGATCTTCTTGGCCGCCTCTTGCATCGTGGCTGCGCCAACGATCTGAGTGCCCTCGAGCATTTTCAATGCCTCGGCGGCACCTGTGCCCTCGACCCGTGCGACAAGGGGCACGCCGACTTCGAGAGTGGAGAACGCTTCCAGGATTCCCTTGGCCACCTCGTCGCCTCGGGTGATGCCCCCAAAGATGTTGATCAAGAGACCCTTGATGCCTTTGTCCATTAGCACCAGCTCGACGCAGGACTTCACCCGTTCGGCCTGAGCACCACCGCCCACATCAAGGAAATTGGCGGGACTTCCCCCTGCCGCCTTCACTTCGTCCATTGAACACATGACGAGCCCGGCGCCGTTTCCAATGATGCCGATGTCGCCGTCAAGCTTCACGTACGCGATGCCTCTACGGGCCGCTTCAGCCTCGAGAGGATCCTCGGCCGAGTCGTCCTTTGTCGCTTCATACTCACGGTGCCTGAAGACGGCGTTATCGTCGATACTGACCTTGGCGTCGGCGGCCAACAGCTTGCCTGAAGAAGTCCACGCAACGGGGTTGATCTCGACCAGGTCAGCGTCGGACTCGAGGTAGACCTTGACCAGCGCTTTGATCATCGCGACCATCTGACGTTGGGCAGGAGCAGGGATCTTCGCGGCCTCGACCGCCTGGCGCACCTCGAAGTCGGCCAAACCCCACGCAGGATCGACGTGAAGTCGAACGATTGCTTCGGGCTTGGTCCTCGCCACTTCTTCGATCTCCATGCCGCCTTCCTTGCTCAGCATGACAACGAGCTTCTGCTCGGCACGGTCCAAGAGCACCGAAAGGTAATACTCCTCGGCAATGTCGATCAATTCGCCCACGAGGACTTTCTCCACGATCATGCCCTGCGGGTTCTGGATCGACACAAGCCGCTTGCCTATGAGTTCTCCCGCGAACTGGCCAGCTTTGTCTGCGTTTTCAAATAGCTTGACGCCGCCAGCCTTTCCCCGGCCACCCATCAGCACCTGAGCTTTCACGACGCATCTGCCGCCGAACTCTTTGGCTATCTCCTTGGCGGTGGCTCCGTCGGTAGCCACTTTTCCGCGGGGAACGGCAACGCCGAACTTCTCAAGGAGTTCTTTGGACTGGTACTCGTGGAGCTTCATGAATGAGTTCAGAATACCGGACCCCCAACCGGTTGACTCCGTCCGAATGGGCCAGGGCCTCAACGATCGCAGTCGCCCAGAACGACAAAGTCAGAGTCTAGGACCTCTCTGTGGCACGAGACGCTCCTAAGGATGGCGGAACCCATCGCAGGAGCCTGGCCCACGACAGTTGCCACAGTGAATGGCCAGTCGAAGACTGGACGCGCCCGTGGGTTACCAGTTTGGTCAGGCCTGGTAGCATCGGTCGATGCAGAGGTTCCTGGATATCGAACCGGTGGCCGGGTTTCCCGAGCAGACGGGTCTTCTCCTTGCGGCGCTCCAGGAGAGCACTCGTCAATGGCGTGACAACCTGGGTCAGCCCAAGATCGAAGCTGTCGAATGGCAACCGTGGCCTGGGTCGCACAGCATCGGTGCCTTGATCCTCCACATGGTTGAGTGCGAGGTCTATTGGCTCGAAACTTTCGTCGCCCGGAAACGCCCGAACCCCAAAGAGACGGCTCTCCTGATGTCAGACGAGATCCACCAGTACGGTGGACGATGGCCCAAACCACCGGAACAGCCCTTGACTTGGTACTACGACTTGCAGGACACACTAAGGGCTCGGACTTGGGAAGCGATCCGGCACATCGAACCTATGCACCGAACGGAACGAAAGGAGTTCGTGGCCACACTGAGGTGGGTCGTCGCCCATGTCGTCCATCACGACTCCTACCACGGTGGCCAAGCTGTTCTCTTGCACGAAATGTGGAAGGCGGGCCGCCGATCAGCTCCCGCGTCAGAGGCTTAGCTCCATGCCGGTGTACCATCGAGTCGGTACAAAGCCAACGGAGCCATAGAACCCCTGCAGGGTCGTCCAGTCGATAATGGTTTGTCGGGCACCTGCTCGATGGAGTCCTTCCAGGGCAAAGCACAAGAGGGAGTGGCCGAGCCCCTTCCCTCTGACGGCTTGAGAGACGCCGATAGGGCCGAGAGCACCCCAATCGGGCCCTAAACTTTGCTTCCATGTCGCGCCGTTGACGGGCCGTACGACTCCTTCGTGCTGCGTCATCGCAAACCCTTCGATCCTGCCTTCCACGGTCAGAATGAAAACGTCGTTTGGCTCCTTGTCCAGTCGGCACTTTCGCATGACCTCAAAACGCCATCGAGGCGAGAATTCCCGTGCGATGAAGGCATCGAGTTCGTCGATCTGAGCCTCGGTACCGCGCGCGATGATCGCGCTGTTGGCACGGGTCACGTCGAAGCACCGGCTCGGTAGCACGAAGTCGCTCAAGTCCCGCTCCAGGTCACAGCATCGGCCCTTCTCGGTGAATCCAAACTCCAGAAGGGCAGACCGGACTCCTTGGGCCCCCTCAGGACAGCCCGGGAAGAGATGGTCGACGTCCATGCCGAAGACGAGAGAATTGACGCCTCGCTCCAACGCCGCGTCACGGGCACGTTCGAGGAGTTCTCTCGAAAGTCCGCTGGTCACCAAGAGCGATACGTGTGCGAGGCTCGGGTTTTGGCCAGCGAACAGCTTCGGGCTGGCAGACTCTTTGAGAACCAACATGGCGACCGGGTCACCAGACGAGTCGACGACGACGCCGGAACCTTCGGGCCAGAACAACGGACAGTTGACGGTCGCACGAGCCAGCGTGTCGGAGGTGATCTTATACCGTGGCGGCGCCAGCCGGTTCCACAAACTGACCAAGTCGGCGAACTCAGGTTCCTCGAACGGGACGATCAAGCGAACGGAACCTCTTCGCACTTGCAGAGTTCGAACGCGGTTTCTATGTCCTCAAGGTCTCGTTGGATGTGACGGGCGTCCCGTTTCAAGAGACCATCGAGCGTGGCATGGGCCAACAGGTTCTCAAAGGGATCCGTGTGCTGCCCTGGAAACCGGCGCGGATCGGAGGATGTTGTCCACAGTCTTCCGAACTCGGATCGATGCTCCCGATAGTGCGCCTGCATCCAAGCACGGGCTTTGCGGTACTGCTCGCTTAGGCCGGGATCCGGGCCGTAGTTCATGGCTTCGACGACAACTTGTGCGAACGCCTCTTGCGCCTGGCGGAATTCGGCCAGGTTCACTGGGAGTGCTCCACGAAGTTGATCTGGAGATCACGCACGAGGTTCTGCATCCGTCTGCGATCCTCGTCGTCTAGCTGGGGTTCGATGATCCGGGCGATGGACGCTACGGCGTCGATCGCTGCTTTGCACTGAGCAATGTCTGTTTCGATCTTGCCCGTCACGAAGTCAGGTTGCAGGCCCATCTTCTGCCAAGCCAGCGACGATAGCTGCTCGGCCATTACGGCCAAAAACTCGTGTACGTTGACTGGTTCGCGTGGCGCGTCGCCTTGTCCGCTCTCCGACATGTCCCTCAGTATTAGGGACGGACGATCGGGGCTTATCGAATCTCTTCGCCGTCGCGACGGAAATTCGCGTCCTGAATCTCAGTCTCGTGCAGGGACTTGAGGTGGCCGTCGGCAAAGACAGTGACGGCCCGACCCGTGGTAGTGACCTTGTGGTTCACGGTGTCGATCTTCCGCTGGTCCCAGTGTCTGAAATCGACGTTGGGATTGCCGTTCCATCCGGATGGAGGGTCGATGAAGCCAAAGTCGTACATCTGTCCGTCACCGTTGGGAATCCATGGAGCGTTAAAATATCCGGAGGTCGCGAACGTGACGACCTGGCTCGGGAAGGCGAGCATGCTGTTCGACGCCGGGTTCCAACAGTCAGGCCAGTGGGAATAATCCCCCGTCATCGAAAAGTCACTTCCCAGGAATCCGTAGTTGTATCCAAATCCGGTGCCGTCCCCTAGATACGGTCGGGCATGGTGGGTCGGGTCGGCTTGCAGGAACCCTTTGATGTACGGGCTGATGATGCCAGCCTGACGGTCAAACTCGTGCGGGGCCGTCTGATGGCCAAACCACAGGACCAGGAAACGATCGGGGCCCGTGTACATGGCCACTGGATACGTGTCGTCCGAGTCGGTCATGTAGATCGCCACGGCCGTAAAGAGCTGCTTGCCAGTTCGACTGGCGATGGAGTTGTCGACAGCCTTGCGCGCGGCGACTGCGACCGGCGCCAACATAGCAGCCAAGATCGCAATGATGGCGATCACGACCAGCAACTCTACAAGCGTAAAAGCTCTTCCCCAGTTACGTCCCACTCTTTCTCTATTATGGGGACGTTCGGGTTTATATGGGAGGTTCTCTGGTCTTTTTGCTGGAGTCTGCGTTTTCAGCCTCTGAGAGGTCTAGGGGGTTACAGGGCCAGGGGCGCGAATCGCTGCCCTTTGGTCTTCTACATCTTGGATTGCTCGCTCCAATCCATCCAACATCGTCTGACAGGCGGCGACGGGACTACCCGTGAACGGCCAAACGAATCTGTCCTGGCTCAGATAAGCGTCACGATGCCGTTGGGTCAGGATCGAGAAGACCCTCGGCGACAAGTCGTTGTCCTGACGGAACGCGACCACCAGCCGGCCACCCTTCCCATCAACCCGGTCAATCTGTAGGGCCTGAGCGCGAAGGCGACAGTGCATGACTTCGATAGCGAGCTTGACCGGCGTCGGAAGCCGGCCGTAGCGGTCCTCGACTTCGCCCGCGACAGCAGCCAAATCCCCATGGCTGCGACAGGTCATGATTGACTTGTAATAGTAAAGCCTTTGGCCCTCATCCTCTACATAGTCACTTGGAATGAGCGCCTTGACCGGTAAGTCGAAGGCGGGGAGCGGGGCTAGCCCTTCAAGCGGATCGCGCAGGTTGCTTCGGTCACTGCCGTCTGCCACATCTTTCAAGAACTCGACTTCACTTTCGATGAGCTGAGTGTAGAGGTCGAAGCCAACCGCATTCATTTGGCCGCTCTGCTTAGCACCCAGGAGTTCACCAGCTCCTCGGATCTGGAGGTCCCGGAACGCGAGCGAGTACCCGCTGCCCAAATGGCTGAACTCCTGAAGTGCCTGGAGCCTGGACATTGCCGCTTCGGTCAACGACTTGCTGCCTGCGTAAAGAAAATATGCGTAGGCTTGTCGGTCACTCCGACCGACGCGTCCCCTCAACTGGTACAACTGCGCAAGCCCGAACTTGTCCGCGTTTTCCACGACAAGTGTGTTGGCGTTCGGGATGTCCAGGCCGTTCTCGACGATGGTCGTGCTGACCAGAATGTCGATTTCGCCTTTGATGAACCCCAACATGACGGGTTCTAGTTCCGCTTCACCCATCTGACCGTGGCCGACCGCGACCCGAGCCGTCGGCACGAGCTTTCGGATCTTCTCGGCCACGTGGTAGATGCCCTCGACCCGGTTGTAGACGTAGTAGACCTGGCCTCCGCGCGCGAGCTCACGAAGCAGGGCCTCACGAACGACTTCAGTGCTGAAAGGCCGTACGAAGGAACGGATGGGAAGGCGGCCCGGCGGAGGGTCATTGATGAGGGACATGTGCCGGATGTTCATCAATGCCATGCTCAACGTCCGAGGGATCGGCGTCGCCGACAGGGTCAGCACGTCGACGTTGACGCGAAGTTCCTTGAGGGTCTCCTTGTGCTTGACGCCGAATTTCTGCTCCTCATCGATGACGATGAGTCCGAGGTCTTTGAACTTCAGCGATTTGTTCAGCAAAGCGTGGGTGCCGATCACGATGTCGACAGAGCCGTCCTCGAGCCTGCGCTTGACGTCCGTCCGGTCGGCCGTAGTCCGAAACCGGTTCATCAGCTCGACCTCCAAGGGGAAGCCGGCCAACCGCTCCTGGAAGTTCCGAAAGTGCTGTTCGCTCAGGATCGTTGTCGGGCACAGCACTGCAACTTGCTTACCTGCCTGGGCAACCTTGAACGCGGCCCGGATCGCGACCTCGGTCTTACCGAACCCGACGTCACCGCACACAAGTCGGTCCATCGGATAGTCGGTACGGAGATCGTCCTTCACGTCCTGAATGGCCGCAAGCTGGCTGGGTGTCTCCACCCAAGGAAAAGTGTGCTCCATCTCCGCCTGCCAAGGCGAATCGCCACCGTAGCTGAGCCTTTGGACGCGTTTTCGCTCCGCATAGAGCTGGATCAGCCCGCGCGCGAACTCACGTGCTTCCTCGCGGGCTTTTCCCACGGTCCGCTGCCACTCACCTCCTGTCAGCCGATTGACTTTTGGCGGCGTGTCTTCAGGAGCCAAGTACTTCTGGACCCGGTCTAGTTGGTCTGTCGGCACGAAGAGCCGGTCCGGAGCCTTGTAGTCGATCTGAAGGAACTCCTTTTCGACTCCCTCTTGAATTCGTCGGACAAGCCCTTGGTACATCCCGATTCCAAAGTGGATGTGAACCACGAAGTCGCCAGGTTTGAGGTCAAGGACTGTCGTGATCGGAATGCCTTCGCTGAACTTCCGTTGGGCCAACTTGAGCCTGGCGACGCCGAACAGCTCCTGGTCTGTGATGACGGCGACCTTGAGACCTTCGCAAACGAACCCACCGGCCAGATTGCCCTCGACGAGCGTGAGTCCTCCCTCCGAGATGCCACCGTCTTCGTCACCTGGGAACAGCTCGACCTGCGACAAGATGGCTTTCGCCCGGGTCGGTTGATCAGTCGAAACAGCCACGCTCAGCCCACCGGCGAGCCAGCTCTTGATCGAAGCGGTCAGAAGTGTCGGCTGCCCCCGGAATCCAGCCAGGGAAACGGCGCCGAACTCGCTTTCTGTGCCCGAAGGAAACCAAGAGGGGACGCCATCGTTGACCAATGCCAGGCTCCTTTCCGCGTACGAGAAGTGCTCCGGTGGAAGAACGTAGTCGTTTGCGGTCGAGTCGAGGATCTCCCCACGTTCCACGCGGTGTCCGAGAGCTTGGCCGAGTTCCTCTTCGGAGCGTGCGGCAACAGCCTCGATCTCCGACGGATCGTCCAAGATCAGTAGTCCTGACTCTGGCAACAAGTCTAGGGCACATCCGGAATCGGGATGCAGCAAGGGGCGATATAGGTCGAGGCGATCGAAAAAGACCCGGTTCTGGAGCGCCTTGATATCACCTTCGACAAACTCACGCAGCCGCTGTCCGACCTCGATGGGAAGACGCGCTGCCTCGACCTCCAGGGACCTCTCGATGAGGTCGACGATGTGTGCGCTTTCGTCCGGCAACATCGTCTCTCGACTGGGGGCCACCGTCAGGCCTTCGACGGGGCCCAGCGACCTCTGCGTCATCGGGTCGAACTCCCGTAGACTCTCGACCTCGTCGCCAAAGAGCTCGATCCTGACCGGTCTCTCGAAGCCCATTGGGAACACGTCGAGGATCCCGCCTCGCCGGGAGTACTGCCCTGGAACACGGACCGGGTCCGCAATGTCGTAGCCCAACTTCTTCAGCGTGACCGCAACGACGTTTGGATCCAGAGACTCCCCAGCCTGAACCTCCAGGAAAGATCCGGCGAGCTGATCGGGCGGCAGGGTCCGCTCAAGAGCAGCCGGGCCAGTCGCAATGACAAACCCAGGTTCGTCGCTGAGAAGGAACCTCAGGGCCCCGATCCGGTCTGAAAGTGCCACGGTCTCTGGCGAAGCGTCCTCGAACAAGGCGCTTTGGCCACTTGGGAGCAGGCGAATTGACTCGGGCGGCACGCCGCAAAGCCCTAGCCGCGCTTGCCACTGGAGAGCTCGGTCGTAATTGGGCGTGACGACCAGAGCTTTGAAGACTCCCTCACCCACGGAAGACTTCTGGTGCCAGAGTGCCGAGGCAAAAAGAGACCGCGCCTCGGGGGTCAGCGAAGTCCATCGCGTGCCTTGTCCGAGGTCGGCGAGCGTCTCGCGGAGGTTGTCGAGGGTTGCGAACCACCGCGCAAAGTCTGAAAGACGGATGCCCAGAACTCGAAGTGTACCGGCCCAGACGTGGCCCGTCGGGTTGACACTGAGAACGACAGAACCAATTGCGGATCCGGTATCGTCCTCTCTCGAGAGGTTCATCATGCCGATCTTTGCGCCTTATCTCCCCGTGGCGACTCTCCAGACATCTGTGACGACGTATCGAGTAGAACATGTCGCGGCCCGCTATGTCCTGGGGCTCTTGACAAAGTCTGAAGACCGCCACTCCATGATTCCGTCGAACGTCGTAGCCACTGTCAATGATGGGAAGAACACGATCACTTACACGGGGCCCAAAGAGGGCCAGGTACGTGCCAGGGATGCGGCATCGCAACTGGACATTGAGCCAGTCAGATTCCGGTACCGCGTTCTTCTCCTCGTGCCCTCGTTGTCTCGCGAATACAGCCTGGATTCAACGACCTACAACGGTGATCCTGTAGAGATCGACGATCCCACCTCGGGCCTCCAATGCAGCGTACGCGCCCAAACGGGGTTGATGGGGAGACTCGAACTGACGCTAATGATGAAGCAAGGGACCAGCGCAATCAACTGGATCATGGGTGGCCAACCTGGTGAAGTTCTAGCGATCAAGGATCGACAATACTGGACAAGCCCTTCCGGAACTGAATTAGCGGAGGCGGCCAAGAGCCAGCCGCATCCAGACCCTTCCTATCCCGCCGCCTTTGGTGTGCTCGAAAAGCCGACGCTTGTCGTGGAAGTCGACCTCATCAAGAGCGCTACCGAGAGCCCGAGGAAATAGTCCTGGGTCAGGGAATGGCGAGGGTCGCCACCGTTGCCGCATGGTCGGAAGCCAGAAGGTTGGTGACGTGGGAGCTTGTTGGCTCGGCCCCATGAAAACCCCAAATGTAGTCGATTCGACGGATCGGCAGGAGCGCCGGAGCCGTCCAACCGACGCCCGAACCGGCATACGCGAATGCGTCCTTGCCGAACTGGGCGAGCTTCGCGTACTTCTGTCCGACGGGAGTCATGTTGAAGTCCCCGCACAGCACGGTCGGCCTGGGGTCTCGCGACACGTAAGACAATTCACTGTCGATCAGGTCGCGTTGCTGCTTTCCCACCTCGGCAAACCGTCTCAGCCAGTCGAGCATCGGACGCTTCAAGGTCGCCGACGGAAGGTAGCTCGGAGAGTGGACGTTGAGCACGCGGACCTGACGCCCGTGGACGAGAACGACCTGCTCGACCATCGTCCACGAGTAGCGATTGGCCGTCAACATGATGGAGTGCTCGCTCACAACCCGCAGTCTCGTGCCGATCGTGCGACAGTCGTCCGAGAACAGGTGGTACTCGGGCAACAGCGACCGTAAGGTCTCAACGTTCTTTCGGTCCGTACCCATGCCGAACTCTTGAAGGCAGAAGGAGTCCGGCTTCTCCTGCTTGATTGTCGCGGCAACTCGGTCAACGCCTTGCCAACCGTGCTCGACGTTGAAGCTCATGATCCTCAGCGGTCGGCCGGTCGCTGCAGAGGCCAAGGTTGGGGAGAGCCTGAGTTGGCCAGACACGGCTATGAAGCCAAACGCCCCGACAACGACGACGGCGAGGTCTAGCCATCGCCTCATGAACCCGGCCACCAGGGCCAGTCCGACCGCAACTGGAACGATAAGGCCGGACACGGCGGCGTCGGCAATGGCAACAAACCAGACTCGGTCGTCACCGCATAGGGCGAGGATCCACGCACTGAAGCAGGCGGCCAGCGCGAAGATGACAGCTGACCTCAACTTCCAGTGTCGTGCTTTCTTTGCCACCGCCCAGTTGTAACGCACCCAAAGCTCCGGTCGCTCCTGGTCCCGCTGGTAGCATCGCCGGATGGCTCGCGTCACCCGACTGTTCAAGTACCCCGTGAAGTCGATGAGAGGGATCGAACTGGAAGCCAGTCTGGTCGAGCGACGCGGTCTAGCGGGCGATCGCAGGTGGATGGTTGTCGACGAGAACGGTCGTTTCGTAAGTCAGCGAGAGATCGGCCGAATGG
>JAKOXK010000071.1 GCA_029781035.1 Armatimonadota bacterium | reverse complement strand
GACGCTGATGTGGTGACCGGAGAGGGCCAGCAACTCGGCATCGCGATGGGGTTTGGAGGGCCGCTCCTAGGGTTGTTCACGTGCAAGAAGGAATATGTCCGCCAGTTGCCAGGGAGGATCGTTGGTCGTACCACCGACCACGATGGCAACGTTGGGTACGTGATGACCCTGCGAACGCGCGAGCAGGACATCCGGCGCGAGAAGGCCACGTCCAACATTTGCACCAACGAAGCTCTCATGGCGTTGGCTGCGACCGTCTACATGTCAGCGATGGGCAAGAACGGCATTCGAAGTGTGGCTGAGTCCACGGTTCGGAACACCCAGTACGCGATCAAACAGCTCACCGCTGCCGGCGCCAAGCTTAAGTACGAGGGCAAAGTCTTCGGTGAGTTCACCCTCACGTTGCCCAAGAACGCGGCAAGCGTCCGTGACCGGCTCTTGGAAGAGGGCATCTTGGCGGGTCTGCCGCTAAGCGAGTACTTCCCGAACATGGAGAACGACCTGCTCGTGGCGGTGACCGAGGTGCGGACCAAAGCCGAGATCGACCGGTTCGCGGAGCGACTCAAAGCCGCGTTGAGATGAGATTCGTCGTTGTGAGGACTGTCCGGTAGTCCCCACAACGACGATCGACGCGCATCGAATGAAAACCGGAAGAAAACAGCGAAGAGAAAGACGAAAAAGCCATGAGGACCAAGACTGTCCCTGACCCAACGACGATTTTTGAGAAGTCCTCGCCCGGTCGCATCGGATGCAACCTGCCCGTGGCCGACACTCCACCAGTCGATTGGGACACCGCTCTCGGCAAGACGCGGAATGAAGTGAAATGGCCGGAGATTGCCGAACTAGACCTTATCCGGCACTTCACCAACTTGAGCCATATCAACTACGGCATCGACACCGGTTTCTATCCCCTCGGCTCATGTACTATGAAGTACAACCCGAAGGTCAATGAACGGACGGCAGGAATGACTGGATTTGTCCGGCTCCACCCCCTCCAACCCGTGTCTTCGGCACAGGGGGCGTTCGAAGTCATCGCGACCGTCCAAGACATCCTCAAGGAGGTCACTGGCTTCGAGGAGATGACGATGCAGCCGGTCGCTGGCGCCCATGGTGAGCTAACGTGCTTAATGCTGATCAAGGCGTATCACGAGAGTCGAGGAGAAGGCGCCCAGCGACGAATCGTGCTGGTTCCCGACTCGGCTCATGGCACCAACCCAGCCAGCGCAGCCCGGTGCGGTTTCGAAGTCGCCCACGTGGCGACCGATGCCGATGGCAATACAGACCTGGCCGACCTCGAGCGACAAGCGAAAGACAACGTGGCCGCGTTCATGGTCACCAATCCCTCCACGCTCGGGCTGTTCGAACCAAACATCCGGCGCATCTGCGAGATCGTCCATGCCTGCGGTGGTCAAGTCTTCTGCGACGGTGCGAACATGAACGCGATGGTCGGCACGACCCGGCCAGGCGACCATGGGTTCGACTGCATGCACCTGAACCTCCACAAGACGTTCAGCACTCCTCATGGCGGAGGAGGCCCTGGATGCGGCGCGATCGGACTCAAGAAGCACCTGGAACCTTTCATGCCCGGGCCGGTCATCAAGAAGGTCGGAAGCCAGTACGAACTCGACCAGTCGCGGCCCCTCAGTATCGGGCGCGTCAGCGGCTTTTACGGCCAGTTCCTTATGGCAGTAAGAGCGCTCACGTTCCTTCTGGCCCACGGTCGGGAAGGTCTGCCTGAAATCAGCCGGTGCTCGGTCCTCAACGCGAACTACGTGAAAGCCCGGTTGAAAGATCACCTGCCTGCCGCTTATGACCGACCGTGCATGCACGAGTGCGTCCTCACGGCGACGCCCTACAAGGCGAACGGTGTCCGCGCTCTCGACATTAGCAAGCGCCTGATCGACTACGGGTTCCACCCGCCGACCAACTACTTCCCACTCATCGTTCCCGAGGCCCTGATGATTGAGCCGACTGAGACGGAGTGCAAGGAGACCCTCGACGCCTTCTGTGACGCGTTGATCGCGATCTGTGAAGAAGCGAAGAGCGATCCTGATAAACTGCATGATGCGCCTTCCACGCAGATCGTGGGTAGGCTTGACGAAGCAGCAGCCGTGAAGAACCTAGACGTGACATGGAAACCCCCGACGCCGGAACCGGCAGGGGCGGCATGAGCGAACAGAGCACCGAAGTGATCGTCGTGACGCGGGCACGCTTCGCGACGATCGACCTTGAGCGGATGGCGAGCCTGCGGGCCAGGGTCGTCAAGGTCGTCTCTGCCGTGCCCGGCTTCGTGTCGTCAAGCATGTGGGAAATGCACGACGACCCCTTTTCATTCCTGAACCTCGTCCAATTTGCAACGGAAGAGGATTCGCTCAAGGCGTGGGACACGATGGTCCGCTCGCCCGTGATGGAAATCCTCGCCAACTTGATGAGCGAGGCCCCGAACACCATGCGCTTCTTCGTGAGGAAGAAGACCGGACTAAGCCTTGAGGATACGAAAGTCGGGCATTTCGTGTCTCTCAGCACCCGGATCTCGGGTCTCGGCTACGAGTCCAATCTGCTCAAGGAGATCAACGACATCTTCGAAGAGCTGAGGCTGATTCCTGGCTACCTGGGCAGCCTGACAGGCCAGCACACCGACATCGCCGAAGAGGTTCTTGGGCTCGTGTTCTGGGAGAACAAGCAGGCCTTTGAGGCATCGCTTCCCAAGAAGACGCTGTACCGGATCAATCTGTATCAACGAGTGCTGTGACCAGCGTCCACCGAGAAGGTGCCAACGATGGCACGACGAACATGGCGCGCGACAGGGAGTTGTTCGAAGCTGCAGAGTCTGGGGTGGTCGGGGCGCGGGTCTACTCGTGGGACGGACCTTGGGTGAGCCTAGGGAAGTCGCAGCAGCCCCAACGAGCCCTCGTCGATCAGTGCCCGGTTCCGTGGGTCTCCCGTCCAACCGGAGGGAAGGCGGTCCTGCACGGACACGACGTGACGCTCGGCTTGGCACTGCCGCTCACCGCACTCGGCCTAGAACCCGGACGACGTTCGGTGGCTGAGGTTTACCGGCCCGTGGTCAAACTGATCGTGAGCGCTTTGCAGGACTGTGGGGTGGCTGTTGCCTTGGGTGAGGAAACTCGGTTCGTGGCTGACCATGGCCCGACCGCCGACTGCTTCGCGCACGTGGCGCCGAACGATGTCGTCAGACCTGACACGGGGCAGAAGGTCTGCGGTTGCGCACTCCGGATGTCGCAGACTGCTGTGCTCGTTCAAGCAAGCATCCCAGCTGGTCGACCGCTCGTTGACCCAGCGACTGTCTTCAACACGCCTGCGCCTGTGTCGTGGGTCGCATTGGAGGCGGCCCAGTTCGCTGGCGCGCTTGAGGAACTTCTGAGGAGGACCGCACCCTCTGGCGTTCCTGTCTCGTAATATAGCGAGAACGTGATGCGTCTACCACAAGTCTCAGTCGTCCTTTCGCTTGCCGCGATCTTGGTCGTGGCAGGCTGCCAGCCCAAAGTGCAGGAAGCGGTCGCACCTCCTCCCAACGACTCTCCAGAACCGATTTCACAACTGCCTGGTAACGGGACGGCTGACACGTCAGACGCGTCGAAGGCTTCGCCAACCGCCGGGGCCCCTCAAGCGCCGACCAGTGATCCATCGACTGCGCCCGCACCGACGGACGCCACGTCTCCTTCGTCCGATACGGCTCCAGCCACTCCTCCGTCCACAGCCTCAGCGAACGGGCCGATGTCCTTGCGGTTCGCGTTTGACAAAGGCGCGGCGATGACGTACGCCTCGGACATCTCGCAGGAAGCCAGCATGCCAGGCTCCAAAGGCGGGAGCATGCAAAGCAAGATGGCGACCGTGACGGACATCAAAGTCCTCGATGTGACGAGCGGCAAAGCGAACATCCAACTCACGTCGAGCAAGATCACCGTCAGCGGTGGCGACGGCCAAGTGCAGAAGGCTGAAGCCGAAATGGCGAAAAAAGCCGAGGGAACCGTCGCCACGATGACAATTGATCCGTTTGGCAAACCGTCCAACCTCAAGTACACCAAGGGTGACAAAGGCACCGGGAAGATTGCTGGCTTCGACTTCGACACGGGGTTCTTCAGCATCTCCTACCCCGACAAGAAGCTCAAGCCTGGCGACACGTGGACGCACTCACTCGACTTCAAGGACGTGATCGGGGCCATGATGCCGATGACTGGAGCCACCTGGAAGAACTCCAACTTGACAACGACGTTCACACTTCAATCGATCCAGCCATCGGCTGGGACCGCCACGATCTCGATGTCGTTGTCCGGCAACCCATCGATGTCGATGAAGATGCCCGACTTGGGCTCGAAGTCCGGTCAGAAGATGCCGACCGACGCTCCCAAGGAGATGAAGGTGAGTTTCATCGTCAAGGGCTCGGGAACGGCAACGGTCGAGATCCGGACCGGATTGCCTAAGTTGATCACTTTCCAGAACACCACCGACATCGACTACGGTATGGGCAAGACCACGCAGAAGCAGTCGGTGACGGTGAAGCGGACTAAGTAGACCGCGCCCGGATCCGCAGCGAAAGGAAAGCCCGGTGCCCTAAGGCACCGGGCTTCGCCTCGGGATGTCCGAGGACTCTGTTAGTTCGGGCTCGGTGTGATCGTGAAGCCCTGCGCAGCCAGCTCTTGGCCGATGTGGCGTAGCTTCTTCATCGCGCGTAACTCAATCTGCCGCACCCGCTCTCGAGTGACGTTCAGCGCCGTGCCGACCTCCTCCAAAGTCCGGGCCCGACCATCGTCGAGACCAAACCGGAGCCGGACCACGTCTCGCTCGCGACTTGTGAGCCGACCCAAGATCGAGTCGATCTCCTCGCGCCGAATCAGCGACCACGTCACGTCGGTGGGCGTCGGCATGTTCGTCGAAGGGACGAAGTCACCGATGGAAGAGTTGTCCTTCTCACCGACCGGAGTCTCAAGTGAAAGAGGCTCGATCGCCACGCGGAGCATCTCTTGCACACGGTCGGGCGACATCCCGACCTTCTCGGCGACCTCTTCAGGAGTCGGTTCGCGGTGAAGCTCTTGCTGCAGCGCGTTGGCAGTCTTCATGACCTTGTTGATCAACTCAGCCACGTAGACCGGAATGCGGATCGTGCGGCCCTGGTTGATGATCGCACGAGCGATGGCCCGGCGGATCCACCAGGTCGCATAGGTCGAGAACCGGAAGCCCTTGCGCCAGTCGAACTTCTCGACAGCGCGGATCAATCCCAAGTTTCCTTCCTGGATCAGGTCAGCGAGGGGAATGCCACGCGCGTTGTACTTCTTGGCGATGGAGACAACGAGCCGCAGGTTGCTTTCAATGAGCTGCTGCTTCGACGCCGCGCCGTCCTTGAAGACCAACACTTGCTCAAAATCTGTGAACTGGTGGTCGCGCGGCAGATTGAGCAGTTCGGCGACCTTTGACCACTTGCCAGCCTCCGCCAAGTCCTTCGCCTGCACCTTCTTGGCCAGGTGCTCCTCTTGGGCAGGGGTCAGCAAGTGGGCACGGCGCGTTTGCCGCATCCACATCTCGAGCTCTTCAGAATCATCGGCAACCGCCTGCTGCTCGATCTCCTCCTCTTCCTCGACTTCCTCGAGTTCCAGGAGTTCCTCGGCGGCAGGCTCTTGCTCGTCCAAGAGCATGTGCTTATTGGCGTCCACAAAAGCCGTCCGGCTGTGCGTCCGCACTGTAATCGCTTTTCCGCGTCTCACTTGTGTTGTCGGTCCGGTGGTTTCCACAGGCATTGTTCTTACAGCGGCCTCCGTGTCGCCAGGTTCGCGGCCCCCACTGTAAGGCCACTGCTTCGATCTATCGTTCTATCACTCATAACAAGGATGGACATCTAGGATATAGGACATTGGCCGAAATGACCCAGACGAACGTGTATATTTGCGGTCTCTAATATTTGGACGCCGCTCTAACCTCGTTTGTCACATTGCGTGCCATATGTAGGGACGCCAGCAACGGTCCCACGGTTTCAGGCCGAAGGTCATTTGGCAAGCGCTCGCAGTTTTGCCGCCGCCGACTCCAGAGCCTTTCCGAGAGCCCAGGTGCTCTCAGCAGTGTTCCCGGGCCCGAGACTGATGCGCACGGTTCCTCGCACACGTTCCGGGGAATACCCCAGAGCCGTGAGGACGTGGCTGGGTTCGGTCGATCGGGAACTGCAGGCAGCGCCTGAACTGACGGCAAAGCCCTTAGCGTCAACTTCCACGACAAGAGACTCGCCCTGGATGCCAAGGAAACTGACGCTGAGGACATAAGGCGAGTTCGCATTGTGGCAGTTTTCGAGCCAATCTGGGACTTTGTGCAGGGCTTGTAGGAGAATTCCCCTGAGTCTTTTGGCTCGCTCGAGCCTTTCTACCATCTCGTCGCTTGCGAGGGCGCAGGCAGCACCGAAGCCGACGATTCCAGCCACATTCAGTGTTCCGGCCCTGTACCCACCCTCATGTTCGCCTCCGAAGAGGAGTGGCTCGAGTGGCCCTCCTCCCCGGGCGTACAGGGCACCCACCCCTTTGGGACCACCCAGCTTGTGGGCCGACATGGATGCGAAGTCGGTGTCGGTCAGATCAAGCGGAAGCTTGCCCAGTTGCTGGGTCACGTCCCGGTGGCAAAGGGCACCTGGAATCTTGGGCGCCTCCAGCTCAGCTCCGGTTTCGTTGTTCACCGTCATGACCGAGACCAGGGCCGTCGTGGAACCGCCCGGGGCGGAAACGACATAGCCAACGTTGGGCAAGACTCGGGCGCCAAGGGCTCGTCCCGTTTCCAGCACCGACGAGTGTTCAAAGGGGCTGTAGGCGATCTTCGGTCCTTCGAACTGACGCATGACCCAGTTGTTCGCCTCCGTAGCTCCGGACGTGAAGAACACCTCTTCCGGGAAGCATCCCAAAAGGCTAGCCACGCGGGACCGGGCCAACTCGACGGCAGCGCGGGCTCTTTGGCCCCAGCTATGGAGCGAATTGGCATTGCCAAAATCCTCTGAGAGGTAGGGAAGCATCTCGGTGAATACCTCCGGCAAGACGGGGGACGTGGCCGCATGGTCGAAGTAGTTGGCCGCCGCCTCAAGCATAGACGGCCTCCGCCAGACGTCCATAGAGGACGACGATCACCGACAAAGGCGCGTCTGAAGACTGGAGTTCGGCGAGAATGATCTCCAAGGACCGCTTGGCGGGCATCCTCCCCGATCCGGCTCCTATCAGAGGAATCGCCAAGCTGGTGAGGCCGAGAGAACAAGCCAGTTGGACGGCGTTCGAGACCGACGCGCGAACCGATGCGTCGCTCGCGGTCCAAAGGTCGTCGATCCCAGCCACGTGGATGATGGCTTTGAAGGGAAGATCTCCGGCCCCAGTCGCAACGGCCTGTCCCAGTGCCAACCGGCCATGTCGGGCTAGTTCCTTGAAGACTTGGGCACCGGCCCGTTGCTTGATCCCGCCAGATACGCCTTGCGGTAGCAACAGCCACCAAGGGATCGTGTTGCGGTTCCAGGGATTGACGACTGCATCCACGGGCTGATCGAGCAGGTCACCGGTCACGACCTGGATCAACATCGTTCCTCTAGCCGGCTACGACGGCTTCCGCTTCCACTTCGACGACCCAGTCAGGGTCGAGAAGCGCGGCGACCACGACCATTGTGCTCGCGGGCCGGACGTTCGCAAAGAACTCGCCGTGAACCCGCCCGACCGGCTCCCAGTCCTCAGCTCGCACTAAGTACGTCCGCGTGCGGACGACGTCCGCTTGGCTCGCGCCGAGCTTGGACAGCGCTTCGACAACGATCTCCCAACATCGTCGGGCTTGGGCGCCAGGGTCACCGACACCGGCCGTCTTGCCATCGCTGCCGATAGGAGCCGTCCCCGAAACAAAGACCCGGTCGCCGACACGGACAGCCCGGCAGAACCCAATGACAGGTTCAAACGGACTTCCGCTGGAGACGTGGGAGCGCATGTCACACCTTGGCCAGGAGCTGCTCACGCACCATGGCCGGAACGTCACTCGAGTTGTCCGCGATCTTGGCGCCTGCGGCAAGAAGCGCGTCCACCTTGGACTGCGCTGTGCCCAAGCCGCCACTGACAATGGCGCCTGCGTGACCCATCCGCTTGCCGGGAGGCGCTGTCCGGCCCGAAATGAAGGAAACGACCGGCTTCTTCATCGTCTTGATGAACTCTGCCGCAGTCTCCTCGTCCGTTCCTCCGATCTCACCGATCATGACGACCGCTTCCGTCTTGGGATCTGCCTCGAACATCTCCATGACTTCGACGAAACGGGTGCCGGGAAGGGGATCGCCCCCGATGCCGATGCAGGTGGTCTGTCCGAGATCGGCGCGGGTGAGTTCCCACACGATCTCGTACGTCAACGTGCCCGAGCGCGAGACAAGGCCCACCGGGCCCGGCTTAAAGATGTGCCCCGGCATGATCCCCATCTTGCACTCCCCAGGGGTGATGATTCCGGCGCAGTTGCCGCCCAGGAGCCGGGTGTCCGTCTGGCTGTGGAGCCTGTTGACCATGTTGAGGGAATCGATGATCGGAACTCCCTCTGTGATCAAGGTGACGAAGGGAATGCCTGCGTCCGCAGCCTCTAACACGGAATCGGCCGCGAACGGAGCCGGCACAAAGATGAGGGCCGCGTTGGCCCCTGTCTTTTCCGCAGCCTCGTGCATCGTGTTGAACACAGGTACGCCTAGGTGCTCTTGGCCCCCCTTTCCAGGCGTGACGCCGGCCACCACCTGAGTTCCGTACTCGATCATCTGTTGCGTGTGGAAAGAGCCTTCTCGACCGGTCATTCCGGCCACCACGACGCGTGTGTTCTTGTCGACGAGGATCGCCATGTCGCCTGGAGCATACCAAGCACCCCGTCACGGCCTCGGGGCCAGGAACTCGGTGCTCACGCCGTTCAGATCCCCGAAAAATGGAAATTGTCGTCAGGAATCTTGGTGATTTGACGGGCTTCTGGCTCAATCTGCTGTAACATCAAGAGTGGAAGGCAGGGTGAATGCCCTGGGCTCCTGTACTTTCGAGGAGAAGAACATGAGAAACACAGCCGCGGCAGTCACGTGCTTGGGGATGGCCCTGACCGCCGTGACGGCCCATGCCTCTGGCCCGACGGACTTCTACTATCTGGCTTCAGGCACCCAACTCTGGAGACTGCAAGGCAACAACGACCAGAACGTCGCTACGAACACGGGCAACGAGTACAACATTGCCGTCGCCGGCGACATTCGGACGACGTCGCAGCGTTCATCGACGCCAGGAGCCCAGTACGACCTGAACGGGGTGTACACGGGGACGAACTACCCGGGCAACTGGCTCGGCTTCTTTGACGGGACGACCGACGGCAAAAGCAACTACTCGGTCGACTGGGACACGGGCGACGTGTGGCAGTTCGACCGGAACTGGGCGAACGGAAGTGTCCTCTTCACGTTGCCGGGCGGATCCGGCGGATATCTCGGGATCACCTATGACCCGTCCAACAACTCGCTCTGGGTGAGTGGTTGGAACTCAGGTGTCATCGAGAACCGAGCTATGAACGGCACCATCCTCAGCAGCTTTGCCACAACGTTCAGCGACATCACCTGTCTTGGAATGGAGTATTCGACGGGCACGCTGTGGATGGGGACGCAGACAGCTGAAGGCAACTTCTACAACTACTCCACCAACGGTGGATTCCTGGGTTCCGTCAGCTACAACGACATGACGGCGGTCAACACTCTGGGCGGCGAGTTCAACATTGTGCCAGAGCCGTGCACTCTGGCCCTCTTTGCCATCGGTGCGGGCAGCGCGTTGCTGCGCGGTCGACGGCGCCGATGACACTGTCAGGGTGGCCCGAGCCGGAACCAAGGTTTGGGCCACTCTTGGGCGCTGGTAACCTCGCAGCATGTGGATACCCTTGCTCGCGATGGCACAGGCCGTGACAAGAACCCCTCAACTGGCGGCTTGGGAAGACCTTCACTACGGGATGTTCATCCACTACGGGATGAGCACGTTTGACCAGTCCGAAATCAACGATGGTCAGTCGGCTCCGAGCCTTTACAACCCGACCGACCTCGATGTACGACAATGGGTCAGAACTGCAAAACGCGCCGGCATGAAGTACGCGGTGCTGACTGCGAAGCACACTGCTGGGTTCTGCCTCTGGCCGAGTGGCGACTACGACGTCACGCAGAGTCCCGTCAAGACCGACGTTGTCGGGGAGTTCATGAAAGCCTGCAAGGCTGAAGGCATCAAGCCCGGAATCTACTACTGCATCATGGATGGGCACAACGAGGGCCGTGTGACCTGGGATGCGCCGCTCACGCCCGAGTACTTCTCCCTCGTGAAGAAGCACCTGACGCAACTCCACACGCGCTACCCAGGCATATTCGAGCAGTGGTTGGACATACCCGGAAAGCTGACCCCAAACCAGCGACGCGAGCTGTATGATTTGATCCATCGACTGAGCCCCGGCTGCCTGGTGCTCATGAACGTCAGTATCTGGACGAAGCCAGGAACTTCCATGCCAGAAGGCGCCTGGCCGACCGACCTTGCCGTCGGAGAACGAAATGCGCCTCCTACCAGGCACAACCCTGTCATGGAAATCCACGGCAATTCGTACTACATGCCACTGGAGGTCTGCGACACCCTGGAGGAGAACTGGTTCTGGGTCAAGGGTGACGAGCCAAGAACCGTGCGGCGGCTCTACAAGATCTATCAGAACTCGGTCGGAAGGGGCGCTAACCTGTTGCTCGATGTGCCCCCCGACACGACCGGAAAGATCCCGCAGTCGTCGGTACAACGCCTCATGGAACTAAAGAAGGCCATCGATCACCCGGACACGATGTCGACACCGCCGTCGCTGACCTTCGGCAAAGAGGCGAGGGCTTCCAACGTCTATCATCAAGACGAACAGTGGTCACCGAAGTCAGCTGTGGACGGCGACGACTCGACGCGGTGGGCCACGGACGACGATGCCCACCAAGCGTGGCTGGAAGTGGACCTCGATTCGGAGCAGACGTTCCGTTCAGCGATGCTGTCCGAGGCGTACCCGAACCGAGTCAGACGATTCGACCTTCAGGCTCTTCGGGGGACGGAGTGGAAGACGTTTTACCATGGCACGACGATTGGCCCCGATCTCCGAGTCAGATTCAAGCCCGTCACAGCGCGCCGCGTGCGGCTCAACGTGCTCGAAGCCTCGGTCGGCCCAACGATCTGGGAGTTCCAACTCTACGCGCGGTAGGTCGCTAGGACTGCGGAGGGCGGAACGTCAGGTCGGCATCACTGACCGGCTGGTTCAAGACCGGGTTAAAAAGGGTCACCTGTTTCGGGTCACTAGGCTCAATCTGCTCGGAGAGTCGTCGCATCAGGTGGCGGGAGCTGTCGATCCAAGCCCTTGTCAAGTATTCCCTTGAGTACAAGACGTCGCACAGGACACCTCGGTCTTGGGCCGACTTCTCGAAGACCAGGTCTTTCATGTCCCGCAACGAAAGCCCCCCGACTTCCGAGGGGAAGATGATGTTCGTCACGTCCATCGCGACCCCCATGGAGATCCCAGTGAAGCCCGCGATCGAAAGCCCCAACGATTCGTTGGCCTCCATGGACTTGTCGTCGCCGTACCACGTGTTTGTGAGCACGGTGTCCTCCCAGCATCCGGGACCGTCCACTCCCGGCTGGAAGATACGCTTCCTTTCCCCCGTCGTCCACAGCACAAACCGGCCGTCCCGCGCAAACCCCTTGGCCGTGAACCCGAAGAAGAGTCGCTCCGGCCGCAGGTACCGAGTGGCGAACGTCAAATGGGCGTTTCCCATGTCAGACGTTCCCGTATCGGAATAAGACTTGCACGAGGCGTACGTGCCGTACATCGTCTCGACAATCCGCTTGGCTTTCTCCTCCACGATCACGTCTTTGACCCTGTCGGGCACCTTCTGTCCCGAGTGCAGTAGCAGGCAGGGGTCCGGAACTCGGTTGGCCAGTGTCAAGGCAACGGCAAGCGACAGTACCACGTGGATATTGACGCATGGCGGCGACCACAGGCTTCGATACAAGCGGTGACCTGGGATTCCCTGGGCATTGCGACGAAACTAATTCCTGTCATGACCGATAAACTAGGTGAGACCCCATGAGCAAAGGAGCGCGCAACGTCCGGTATGCCGAGTTGGATCGGGAGACCGAGAACTCAAGAGTCCATCTCGTCCTCGATTTGGACGGAGGTTCCAGGTGTGACGTGGCCACGGGCTTTGCCACCTTCGACGAGATGCTTCGCGACGTCGCGACCTACGGAAGTCTCGACTTCGGCGTCTCGGTTGAGGCGGAAGTCGGCATCCAGGACCACCTTGTCATGGAGGACGTCGGCACGGCACTCGGGATCGCCTTGACCGCAGCCCTGGAGGATTCCGATCCGGTGGCGAGTGCCGGATCGGCCCATGTGCCTTCGGCCGACGCCCTCGTTATGTGCGCGGTCGACCTCCGGGCGAGGGCGCACCTGGGATGGGGCGTCGAGTTCAAACGAGACTGGATCGCCGAGGTCGCGACCGAAAGCGTCCGCGAGTTCTTCGAAACGCTCGTGTGCGCTGGGCGATTCTCGCTGCACGTGACGAAACTGGCGGGCTATAACGACCGACACTTGTGCGAAGCAATGTTCCGGTCACTGGGCCGATCGTTGTACACAGCTACAAGAAAGCAGGAATCCTCTAACGGCGGGAAGTGACGGAATACCGTCTTTGGAGACCATGCACGAGCCGAAGCATCGTTCGCCGATGTCTGTGACAGAGATCAGGAGAGGACTTAAGACCCAGTCCACAGAAAAGTTGATACAAGGCGCGCTTCAAAGTCCCGCGTAGCCTTGTTCCTGGAGTGCTGGGAGGGATAGAATGAACGTTCCCCCCGGTGGACTACTTATGCGAGTCATCCAACCCTCCTCGAAGCGTATCGGTCGATCGCTCGAGGTGCCAAACCTCATTGAACTCCAACTCAACAGCTACAAGTGGTTTCTAGAAGAAGGACTGCCCGAACTCTTCGAAACGTTCAGCCCAATCTGGGACTTCACCCAGACCAACTATATCGAATTCACGGACTTCGTGCTCGGCGAACCCAAGTATGGGATCGATGACTGCAGGGACCGCGACCTGACGTTCGAGGCGCCGATCAAAGCCATCGTCAGGTTGGGCGGCCGGGACAGGGAAGTCATCGAGTCCGAAGTCTATTTGGGCGACCTGCCTTTGATGACCGACAACGGCACTTTCGTGATCAATGGACGCGAACGGGTCATTGTCAGCCAGCTGAGCCGTTCTCCTGGGCTGTACTTTGAAGAAGACGTGGACACGTCCATGCAGATGATCGTCCGCGCCCGCATCATCCCAAGCGAAGGGCCGTGGTTGGAGATCGAGAACGACTCGAACGGCGTCGTTCGCACTCAGATCTCACAGTCGAAGAAGCTGCCGATCACTCAACTGATCAAAGCGTTGCACGGTTTTGAGAAGGGGCGAGACCGACAGACCCGCAAGTTGGGCGAGGCCTATCACAAGAAACTCGCCGAGCCTCTTGCTGACCCGGACACTGGCGAAGTCCTGATTGACAAGGGCGCGATCGTGACCAAGGCGATCTTGGACTCTCTCACGGACGAGCAGAAGCAGATCGAGGCACTGACCGAGACACCTCTCGGAACGACCGAAGAGATGTACTGGGCCTTTGGCGAAGAGCAGACGCTCGAAAGCCCCGTCGCAGACGACCTGGTCGGCAAGCGTCCTCTCGAGGACATTAAAGACGGCACGAAGACGGTCGTCCAGGCGATGCACCGCATCGATCAGGACACGGCGGTCAAGATCCAGTCTCTGGGGCTGGTCTCGATCAAGGTGCTTGCCCTCGAAGAACTCGTCGAGGCGACTTTGGCCGCCGACCAGACCGCCAGCACCCGCGAGGCGATCTTGGGCATCTACAAGCAGATGCGACCCGGCGAGGCTGCCAACGAAGACGCCGCCAAGCAACTGGTGTTCAGCTTGTTCTTCGACATGCGCCGGTACGATCTCGGCAAGGTGGGTCGCCGATTCCTGAACCAGCGTCTCGGCCTGAACGTCCCCCTCAACATCCGAAACCTGACGAGCGAGGACCTGTGGGGAACGATCATGGCCATGGGCCCGTACCTTCGAAAAGAGGTCGAGCACGACGACATCGACGACTTGAAGAACAAGCGAGTGCGGTCCATCGGCGAGCTCTTGGCCAGCCAATTGCGGCTTGGCTTCGTCCGCATGGAGAAGGTCGCTCGGGAGAGGATGACCAGTGCCGACCAGGACAACCTCCTGCCAAGCATCATTCTCAGCGTCAAGCCGGTCAGCGCGAGCATCAAGAGCTTCTTCAGCAGCAACCAGCTCAGCACGTTCATGGATCAGACGAACCCGCTGAGCGAGTTGACGAACAAGCGACGTCTTTCCAGCCTCGGCCCGGGTGGACTGCAGAGAACGAGCGCCAAGCTCGAAGTGCGCGATGTCCACCGGTCGCACTACGGCCGTATCTGCCCGATCGAAACTCCTGAAGGTCCGAACATCGGCCTCATCAGCCAGCTCACGACCCATGCCCGAGTCGACGAGTTCGGGTTCATCATGACGCCGTATCGGAAGGTCGTGGACGGCGTCGTTCAGGATGAGATCGTCTACCTGACGGCCAATGACGACTACACGATGCGCATCGCCCCGGCCGACACCAGAGTCGATGAAAACAACCGCATCGTTGCCGACCAAGTCAACGTCCGCTGTCCGGGCGGCGACAAGCAGTTTGGTGGCGCCCAGTACCCGACCGTTCCGCGCAGCCGCGTCGACCTCATGGACGTGTCGCCTGTGCAGATCATCTCGGTAGCTACCTCGTTGATCCCGTTCCTCGAAAACGACGACGCGAACCGCGCTTTGATGGGCGCGAACATGCAACGACAGGCCGTTCCGTGCCTGCGCAGCGACGCCCCAGTTGTCGGCACGGGACATGAAGCCCGGGCGGCCATCGATTCGGGCGCTTCTGTGCGCGCCAGAAGGGACGGAGTCGTGACCTATGTCACGAGCAAGGAGATCCGGATTGAGGCAGAGGATGGGACCGAGGACAAGTACAAGCTCCTCCACATGTTCCAGTCCAACAAGACGACCTGCTTCTCGCACCGGCCCATCGTGGTTCCTGGCCAAAAGGTGCTCAAGGGTGATCCGCTGGCTGACGGAGCAACATGCGACGACGGACGGCTCGCGCTCGGGAAGAACATCTTGGTCGCCTTCATGCCGTGGCTCGGCTACAACTATGAAGACGCGATCATCCTGAGCGAACGTTTGGTGAAGGACGACGTCTACACCTCGATTCATATCGAGCGCTACGAGACTGAAGCCGTGGACACCAAGCTCGGTCCAGAAGAAATCACGCGCGACATTCCCAATGTTGGCGAGGACGCCCTCAAGGATCTCGACGAGAACGGCATCATCCGAGTTGGCGCCGAAGTGCGGCCGGAAGACATCTTGGTCGGTAAGGTCGCCCCGAAGGGGCAGACGGAGATGACGGCTGAAGAGCGGCTGATCATCGCGATCTTTGGTAAGAAGGCGGAGGAGACGCGGGACGTTTCGCTCAGGCTGCCTCACGGCGAGAAAGGCACGGTCGTGGACGTGAAGGTCTTCAGTCGGTACAAGTACAACTGCACCGGTTGCGGACATATGTACAAGGAGTCGAAGAAGCGCGAGCGGCTCGTGTGCGACCGGTGCGACAGCCCGCTGTTACAGATCGCCGGTGACGAACTGCCCGCAGGCACGAACATGAGCGTGCAGGTGCACGTCGCCCAGAAGCGCAAGATCATGGTCGGCGACAAGATGGCGGGACGTCACGGCAACAAGGGTGTCATCAGCCGGATCATGCCGGTGGAAGACATGCCGATGTTGGCCGACGGCACCCCCGTCGACGTGGTCCTCAACCCCTTGGGCGTTCCAAGCCGCATGAACATCGGCCAGATCCTCGAGACCCACCTCGGATACGTGGGCAGGCACCTGGGTGTGCGGTACGAGTGCCCGGCGTTCGAAGGCGCGACCGAAGAAGAGATCTTGCACGAAGTCGACCGGCTCGCCGAGCACCTGCGATCGCAGTCGCTCCAGGCTTACGTCAACTCAGAGCTTGCCATGGGCCTGAGGTTCAAGCCTGGCAGTTCGCTGGAGTCCATGCTGGGACAAGTCGAAGACAAGCTCCGCAGCCTGGATCAAGACAACCTGGAGCGGATCAGCCGCATCGTGTCCGCACCCTCCACGAAAAAGATGGAGGATCTCCTGAACATCGACGTCGAGGAATGGGTGCCCGAAGAGCCGAGTGTGTCGGGGCCACCGTACAAAGCGGCAGACTCGGTCTACGCCGGAATCCTCAGTTCGATCCAGCAGAACGTGTTTGCCCGGGCGGGACTCGACCCCCACACGTGCAAGTCGGTGCTCCGAGACGGTGTGACGGGCGACCAACTTCCGAATCCGATGACAGTCGGCGTCATCTATATGTTGAAGCTTGAGCACTTGGCAGACGAGAAAATCCATGCCCGGTCGATCGGCCCCTACTCGCTTGTGACCCAGCAGCCCTTGGGTGGCAAGGCGCAGTTCGGCGGCCAGAGGTTCGGTGAAATGGAGGTGTGGGCGCTCGAGGCCTACGGAGCTGCTTATACGCTGCAAGAGTTGCTGACGATCAAGTCCGACGACGTCATGGGCCGCGTCAAAGCCTATGAATCGATCGTGAAGGGCGAGCCGATCTCTGAACCTGGCATTCCCGAATCCTTCAAGATTCTGGTGAACGAGTTGCGTTCACTCGGTCTGAAGGTGTCGGTCGAAGACGCGCAGAACAGGGAACTGACCTTGAAAGACCTCGACGAGCTGACTGGCGGTGACGACGTCCGCTTGGCCCGGAGCGTGGGGTTCTTCAGCTGAAAAACGAAGGGTGAACACGGGACTGTGGCCCGTGGGAGAGCCGGTGAAGGCTCGCCTGTCACAGTCCCGAGTTCGCGCACTCTCTGACTCACTTTTGGATATCTGAGACAAAAAGACAAATGGCAGACAGCAACCTCTTCGACAAGATCCGAATCGGCGTGGCGAGCCCGGAAGACGTCAAAGGATGGTCGCACGGCGAAGTCAAGAAGCCGGAGACCATCAACTACCGAACGTTCAAGCCTGAGCGTGACGGCCTCTTCTGCGAGCGGATCTTTGGCCCGGTGAAAGACTACGAATGCGCCTGTGGCCGCTACAAGAAGATCAAGTACAAAGGCATCGTCTGTGAGCGGTGTGGCGTCGAGGTCACCCGGAGCAAGGTTCGGCGCGAGCGGATGGGCCACATTGAACTCGCAGCGCCGATCTGTCACATCTGGTACCTCAAGGGCGTCCCATCGCCCCTCTCGTTGATCTTGGACATCAGTCCGAGACAGCTGGAGAAGGTCATCTACTTCGCGAGCTTTATCATCATCGATCTCGAGATGGAGAAGATCCAGGAGCTCCTTCCCGACATCCTCGACTCTGTCGAGCGCGAGAAGGTCCACATCCAGGAGCAGATGCGGGAACTCGAGATCGAGTCTCTCCAGCGGCTGTCGAAGGAGATGATCGACAACCCGGACGAGTACTTTGACGAGAGTTTCGTCCGCGAGCGCATGAAGGCGAACTTCGACCGGATCCGCGCCGAGTACCGAGACGCTGACGAACGGGTCAGGGATCTCGACATCGCCGCTGACCTTCTGGGCAAGCTGGAAGTCAACCAGCTCATCGAGGAAGACAAATGGCGCGCGATCAGCAAGATGCTGGACGCGGTCAGCCGCCGACTCAAGGTCGACCTCAGCGCTTTGGTCCACGCCAACATCGGTGCCGACGCCATCAAGGAGCTCCTCCGACGCGTTGACCTCGACAAAATGGCCCGCGAACTGAGACACGAGATCGTCGTCACGACCAGCCAGCGGCGTGCCAGGGCGATCAAGCGACTGGAACTTGTCGAGGCTTTCCAGCAGTCGAAGAGCCGGCCCGAATGGATGATCCAGGACATCGTCCCCGTGATCTCGCCCGAGCTACGGCCCATGGTGCAGCTGGACGGTGGACGCTTTGCGACTTCAGACCTCAACGACCTGTACCGCCGAATCATCAACCGCAACAATCGTCTGAAGAAGATCATCGAGATTCAGGCACCAGAGTCGATCATCAACCACGAAAAAAGGCTGCTGCAGGAAGCCGTGGACGCTTTGATCGACAACGGTCGCCGTGCGCGACCCGTCGTGGGCAGCAACCAACGGCCCCTCAAGTCCCTGAGCGACATGCTCAAGGGCAAAGAAGGACGGTTCCGAAAGAACCTTCTCGGCAAACGTGTCGACTACTCGGGGCGGTCCGTCATCGTCGTCGGCCCCAACCTCAAGCTGCACCAATGTGGCTTGCCCAAGGAGATGGCGCTTGAGCTGTTCAAGCCTTTCGTGATGAAGACCCTCGTCGAGAGGAAGATCACTCAGAACATTAAGACGGCCAAGCGGATGATCGAGAGGATGCACCCTGCGGTCTGGGACGGTTTGGAAGACGTCATCAAGGAGCACCCGGTGCTCTTGAACCGCGCTCCAACACTGCACCGCCTTGGAATCCAAGCATTCGAGCCGATTCTGGTCGAAGGCAAGGCGATCCAGCTTCACCCGCTGGTCTGCCACGCTTACAACGCAGACTTTGACGGCGACCAGATGGCTGTCCATGTGCCGTTGAGCATGCAGGCGCAGTCTGAAGCGCGCGTTTTGATGCTCTCGACTCAGAACCTCTTCTCGCCGGCCGACGGACGACCCGTCGTCTCGCCGATCCAAGACATCGTTCTGGGCTGCTACGCCCTCACCTACACGAACAAGGAGGCGGCAGCCAGGCTCGCGAAGATCGAAGACGCCTACAAGGCTGATTCCGAGAAGAACCCGGCCCCTTATGTGTACTCCAACACTGATGAGGTCTTGTTCAGGCTGGATTCGCCCAACGCCGACCGCATCGGTCTTAACGACCCGCTCAAGGTGCGGATCCAGAGGCCCGTGTTCCGGCCGAACTCAGAAGTGGACTTCCGAGACCCCGACACCGGCCTGGAGTTCAAGTACGAGACGGTCGAGAACGAGTTTGGCGAAGAGGTCCAAGAGCTTCGGCCTCTCGAACAGGAGTTCGAGTCGTTCATTGCGACCACGACCCCAGGACGGTTGATCTTCAACAACGTGCTGCCGTATCCGATGCGGTTCAGCGACAAGTTCCTTCAGGTCGAGTTGACGAAAAAGGCGATTGCCGAGACCATCGTGACTTGCCACAAGCAGGTCGGCCAGAACGGCACGATCAAGCTGCTCGACGACATGAAGCAGCTAGGCTTCACGTGGGCCTCACGATATGGCATCAGTATCGCGCTGACCGACATGGACCCGCCCAAGCGCAGGGAGGAGATGCTCGGTGAAGCGGACGCCAAGGCGAACCGGGTCCTTGAGCAGTTCCGACGCGGTCTCATCTCCTTCCGCGAGATGCAGGAGTCGCTCGTGCGCCTGTGGACTGGAACCTATGACGAGATCGGAAACGCCATCGTGGACGCGATGACGCAAGAGAACCCTCTTTCGATCATCACGGTCTCCGGCGCTCGCGGCTCGATCAAGCAGTTGGCTCAGCTGAGCGGAATGCGCGGCTTGATGTTCAACCAGTTCAACGAGGTCATCTACGAGCTCCCGGTCAAGTCCTCCTTCCAACGAGGACTTTCAATGTTGGAGTTCTTCGTGACCACGCACGGCGCGCGCAAAGGCCTTGCCGACACCGCTCTCCGAACGGCTGACGCGGGTTACCTCACGCGACGACTGGTTGACGTCTCACAAGACGTCATCATTCGCGCCAAGGACTGCGGCACCACCGACGGGATCTACGCCTGCCGCCTGACCTTTGAGGGCAAGGTCATCGAGACGATGGGCGAGCGCTCGTTCGGTCGAGTCTCACTCTCCACGATCACAGATCCGGAGACGGGCGAGAGCTTCTTGGAAGCTGACGAAGTAGTGACTCTTGACCATGTCAAGAAGCTGGACCGCATCGAGGCCTCCTACTACGAGGAACTCGAAGCGGCCGAAGGCGACGAGGCCCAACAGAAGGTCGTCGACAAGTTCGAAGCGCTCGGCTTCAAGACCGACGAGCATGGTCGCCTCGGCGCGAAGTTGCGGTCGGCTATCACCTGTGAGTTGGAACTAGGCATCTGCGCCAAGTGCTACGGCATCGACCTTGCCAGCCAGAAAGTGGTTGAGGAAGGAGTTGCTGTCGGCATCATCGCGGCCCAGTCGATCGGTGAGCCGGGAACTCAGCTCACGATGCGCACCTTCCACACGGGCGGTGTCGCCGGTTCGAAGACGATCGCCCGTACCAACCAGTATAAGACCGGTAAGTTCGTGCGGCAGTTCCAGGAAGACTTCCAGCAGGCTACCAGCACCGATCTCGCCACGTTCGATCCGGGCAAGCTCCTTGAATCGCAGGAGTCCGTCGTCAAGGGTCTGATGAAGAGCGTGCCTGCCTCAGACGAGGAGACCGGCAAGAAGAAGGCCACGCCCAGGACGACGAAGGCAGCCGAAAAAGCCGCTGAGAAGTTGGACAGCGAAAGCCGCAAACTCTGGGAGCGGTCAAGAAAGACCTTCTTCTACTCCTGGACCGGTGAGTCCAGTGGCATTGTCCGCGTCGAAGAGATCTTCGAAGCGCGGCGTCAGCCACGAGGCAAGGCGATCATCTGCCCGGTCACCGGAGTGGTGGCCGATATCCAGCGCTCAAGCTATGGACGGTGGGTCGTTGTCGAGGCTGAGGTCACGACGGACATTTCGGCGCAGAAACAGGCCTACATCGCAGGCGAACAGGACTGGGCCCGGGACAAAGACGGTGGCTATGACGGAGGTCTTGACCGAATGGTCGGACAGAAGTTGACGACTCAGGTTCTCCAGACTTTGAGGAAGAACAACATCGAGAAGGTCCGGGTGTTCTACACGATCCTGGTTCCGCCGCTCGGTAACCTCCCGATCCAGAAGGGAAGCAAGGTCATCAAAGGCGACCCACTCACAGAGGGGCCGCTCGATCCCCACGAAGTCCTCGAACTGGCTGGGGCCACCTCCGTCCACGAGTACTTCATTGAGAACCTGCAGAGCGTCTACAAAGACCAAGGCGTCGACATCAACGACAAGCACCTTGAGGTCATCGTGCGCCAGATGCTGCGCAAGCGGCAAGTCAAGGAACCGGGCGACACACCGTTCCTACCTGGCCAGATCGTAGACCGCTTCCGCTTCCTGAGAGAGAATGAGCGCGTCCGCCAGCGGATTGCGTCCGGAGTCAAGATCAAGTACGTCGATCCAATCGATGGCCAGGAAAAGGAGCGCGATCCGAAGGAAGCGACAGCCAACTGGATACTCCTCGGCATCACCGAAGCTTCGCTGGCCACGGACTCCTTCCTGTCAGCGGCGTCCTTCCAAAAGACGACCCGCGTCTTGACCGAGGCGGCTGTTCGAGGCAAGCACGATACGCTGGTCGGCCTCAAAGAGAACGTGATCATTGGACGCTTGATCCCGGCCGGAACCGGCGTGAAGAGCTACCGAGACCTCGCGATCGAAGTCGACAGGACGACCCCGACATGGGCTCAGCAGTCTCTGACTGCGCTTGTCGAGGCGGAAGAGATCGACACCATGCCAGGTGCCGACGCTTTCGAGGGGATGTCACTCGCTGATCTGGCTGCGGCTGAAGTGGACGATAAGACCGACGAGTAAGCCAAGACTCAAGAGGCCATCGAAGTCCCTGGATCACAGTTCCAGGGACTTCGTGCTTTCTGGCACCGGAGAAGGGAAGTCACGCCGCTCCCGACAAGATCGCCCAGCATTTCTGCAGATTCAGTCTGTACCTGCCGAAAACTTCCAGTATGCGTGCAGAGGGCCGAAAACGAGCCTACATGCGTTGGTTGCCGTACCTTTTGATCGCCGCTGTTGGCGGCTGTAGCCTGTGTCTTGTCGCAAGCAAGTACCGCGTCGACCGTCAATCGGCACTTGCGGCCTTTCAGAAGACGTCGCACCTGCGGTCGGCTGAAGTCGTGACCGAGGTCTCTTCTCGGATGCGGTCGCTTTACCAGGGACTCCGAACCATCGCACGGCTGCCCGGCGTCCGGTCGATCGATCGTTACGCGAAGCACTTTGACTCAAACGCCCGCAGTGCGGTCCAGGAGATCTACAACAACTTGGGCTCGAACATCTCGATGTCCGAGGTCTATATCGTGCCCAAAGACCTTGAGCCGGACAAGATCGATCCGGTGACGGGAAAGGACCAGATTCCTATCACTACGTTCGATGAGTTGATCATCGGGCCCAAGAAGCCGGAGGGGGCCGAGGAGTCCGAAGCAGCTGGGCCCGAGGAAATCGAAATCTACGAGTACCGGTTGATGAAAAGACAGCTCGCCTGGATGAAGAAGCACTTTCCTGAGGAGTCTAGGATCAATGGACTCGACTACCCGGCCGTGTCTGGTCCTGAAGTCATCACTTGCGACAACTCTCGGTACAAACTGGACCGTCCGAACGACAAGGATCGTTCTGGCATGGTTCTTTCGGTTCCGTTCTTCGATCCGCAGGGGCACTTGAAGGGCTGCATTTCGGGGATCATGCTGACGTCGGTCGTAGCCGAGATGTTGCCTACGACCGGTTACTCGGTGACGAACGAGGGGTCTCATTATGCGGCTGTACCACCGGAAGCCGGCGACGCAGGTGATCCTCAATGGCTTCAAACTGGCCAGCCTCCGCGGAGCTTGCTGTATGCAGAAGACCTGCCCCTCGACGTTGTCGACGCAGCGGGCCACTGGATGCTTCACGCGGCGCAGCCGAACTCCGCGTTCGAGGGTCGTCCCGACGTAAAGGCAGCCAAGCAGATTCGAGACGGCGGGTTTGGCCTTGTGGCCCTCTTGACCGTGTTGTCCGTGATTGTCACGCGATTCGTCCAGAAGAGTCGGGAAACGGTGATCGCTCAGAACCAAGCGCTTGAGGCGAGCGTGGCTGACCGGACCCGAGAACTGGACGCGACCAACTCCCGGCTTCAAGACAAGCTCGACGAACTCAGTAGAGTCTCCCAGGATGTCCGTGAGAACGTCAGCCTCTTGGTCCAGACCTGCGTCGAACTCGAGACGGTGACCCGTGTGTCGGAAGGTGACGCGGAGTCGATTCACAAAGCCGCCTGCGACTGCGACCTGGCCGCGCAAGCTTCGTTGAACACGTCACGTCAAGTCTCCGACAGCATCGGCGGAATTGCGGCCGCGGCACAGGAGTCGCTCGCATCGATCGAAGACCTTGTTCGGGAAATGAACGCGATCCATGGGGCGAGCGTTCGCCAGGGTGAAGCGGTCGACGGAGCCAACAAGGTGTTCGTCACGCTCAAGTCCACGGTTCGCGACCTTTCTGAGACAATGGGTCAGGTGCAGGCACACGCTGGTGAATCCACACTCGCGGTCAAGAAGCTCGGTACTCTCGGTAGTGAGATCGGCAGCATCGTGTCCACGATCATGGACATTGCCGCTCAGACGAACTTACTTGCCCTCAATGCCGCGATCGAAGCAGCAAGGGCGGGTGAGGCAGGGCGTGGGTTCGGCGTCGTGGCAGACGAAGTCCGAAAGTTGGCCGAACGGTCGGCTCAGGCGACTTCTGAGATCAGTGCCTTGATCGACGCCGTGCGCGATGGCGTGGAGGACGTCGTGGTGTCCATGCAGGCCACCGAGGGCGAGGTGAGCCGCGTGGCCGAGAAGAGCCAGTCGGCATCCACCGAGATACTCGCCGCAGCTGAAGCATTCGAGGTGATCCATGATGCCTCGCGAGACAACGAGTCATCGCTGACCGCGATTGGCCAATCACTGTCACAGATCCGATTGATGAGCGAGGAGTCAGCCAAGGTCTGCGAGGATCTGGCTCAATCGATCGCTGTCTTCACGGAGGCGTCAGAGACCGTTGCGGACAGGTCGTCGTCCGTGAATGAGCGGGCAACAGCGCAAATCGAATCGTTCAAGCGGTTGGTCGGCACCGTCGAGTCCATCCGCCAGGCGACGGAAAACCTGAACTCCTTGTCAAACCGCCGATCGACAGAGAGGAAGGCGGCCGCTTAAGTCAGATCTCGAAGTCCTTGTCCACGGGAGGAACGGGCCGGTCGACGCGCAGGGCCGGCACCCGCTTGGCCTTGCTTGAAGCGTCGGCAACGCCTACGACCCAGCAGACAAGGGTGACCAGCAACGGCAAGAAGATGACTGGGTTCAGGCTGACCTTGGCGTGAGGCGAGAACAGATACAGCAATCCGTTGAATCCGTCGGGAATGAGCAACGCCCATCCGACTGATAGGACGGTCAGGCCGAACAAAATCCCGCCTTTGACATAGTCGGCCAGCGCCAGCTGCCCAAGGCCCGGAACAAGGAACGAAAGGATCACCGCACCTTTTCCGCTGGCGAAGGAGTCGTCGGGTGGAGGGGTGGCGAAGTTCGGATCCAAGGCCAGTTGGATGGCCAAAACGGTCTCCCCATATTTACGCTCGGCAGACGCGTTCTTCGGATTGATCCTCACGGCCAATTGATACTCTTCCTTGGCTTTTCTGACTTGCTTGCGCTCGACGTACGCATCTCCGAGAGCTTCGTGGACGTTGCTAGAACCGGGCGCAGTCTCCGATGCTTGCTGGACTAGGCGCTCAAATCCTGCCATGTCGCCACGGATCTTGGCCAAGTTGGCCTGTCGGATCAGGTTCTCGGCCGCCTCTAATTCAGATTGAGACGGGACGGGCGGCAACTCAGGCTCGGGAAGGCCGGTCTGGCCCTCTGCCGGGTTCAGTCCACCAGGGTCGGGTCGGGCGGCGTCGTCTTCCATAGAGTCTCCAGGTCGTAAAACTGCCTCTTCTCCTCGATCATCACATGAAAGACGACGTCTCCAAAGTCGAAGTACGTCCAACCGCCGGCATTTGGTCCGGAATTCGTCCGCAATGGTTTGATTCCGAGGTCACGCAGTCGGTCGGACACTTTGTCCGCAATGGCACCGACGTGTGTGTCACTGGTTCCTGAACAAACGACGAGATAGTCCATCATGGCGGTCTTGCTGTGGACATCGATGACCTCGATGCGCTCGGCCTTGATGTCGTCCGCGAACTGCCGGATCAGCTCGGCCTTCTCGGCGGCCGGCGCGTGTTTCTTACTTCCTATAGAGGCCAACTTTCTTGATGTACTCCCAGACAACGGGTTTCAGCCAGTGTTCGACAGGCATTCCCCGAATCACGTCCTCTCGAATCTTAGACGAAGACATTGGCACAGAAGGCATCGGCACAATGTCGATACGGCGAGAATACTCTCGGTCCAAGCTGCTGACGACGGACTCTGCCGCCGTGTCGGCACGACTGACGACCGCGAGTCGGCACAAGTGGAGGAGCCTCGCCGGATCCTTCCAATCGGCCAAGTCTTTGAGGGAGTCAGATCCCAGGATGAACCAGTACTCGCCTGGACACACAAGCTTCATCTCTTCGACCGTGTCCACGGCGTAGCTTGGTCCGCCTCGCGTAAGTTCGATGTCCGAGACGGCAAGGCCTTCCTCACCATCGACCATGAGTTCGACCATCCGGAGCCGGTCTTGCGCGGGCGAGACACGCCGGTGTTTCAGGGGGTTCCGGTTGGCAGGCACAAAGACGATCTCGTCCAAGCCCAGTGCCCGCTGAACCGTCCTGGCCAGTGTCAAGTGGCCTTGGTGCGGTGGGTCGAAGCTACCTCCGAGAATCCCGATCTTCATCATCCCTCCACAAAGGCGAACTCCCAGTCGCCAATCCTGACCGCGTCTCCATCCTCCGCTCCCAACTCCCTCAGCTTGTCGATCACTCCCATCCGTTGGAGTCGGCGGTGCAAATACCGGATGCTGTCCGAGTTCGCAAGGTTCGTCATCTCGACGATCCGCTCGACCCGTCGGCCACTGACAACAAATGCCCCCTCGACCTGATGGGCTTCCCAAGGCTCTTCAGCCCGCTCCTGAGGCAATGGCCGAATCACGACTGGGCGCGGTTTGGCGTCTTCCTCATCGAGGATCGCTTTCAAGGCGTACAACAAGGGCTGGACTCCTTGCGAAGTGACTGCCGAAACAGCAAAAACGGCGCGACCGAACACCTGGAACCGTTCTATCAGTGCGTTCGTGTCGGTTGGCGGTGCCAAGTCGATTTTGTTCAGGACAATGACGCGTGGAACCGAGGTCAGTGCCTCTGAATACAGCCCGAGTTCTTTCTCGACCAGTTCGTAGCTCTTGAGGGGATCCGTCTCGTCGACAGGGAAGGCATCGACGACGTGGACGAGCACCCGTGTGCGCTCGACGTGCTTCAGGAATTGGTGCCCAAGCCCGACTCCCTCGCTGGCACCCTCGATCAAACCAGGCATGTCCGCCATGACAAACGTGTCGTCCCCGACACTGACCACTCCGAGATTGGGAGTTATCGTGGTGAAGGGGTACGCCCCGATCTTCGGCCTTGCTGCCGAGCAACTGCTGATGAGCGTGCTCTTGCCTGCATTTGGCAGACCGACCAGCCCAACGTCCGCGAGGAGCTTGAGCTCCAGCCGGATCATCGCGACTTCAGCCGGTTCGCCCTTTTCAGCAATGGTAGGTGCCTGACGTACACTCGTGGTGAAGTGAAGGTTGCCGCGGCCACCCCGTCCTCCTCGAGCCACCTTCAGCTTCATCCCATCGGCACTCAAATCTCCCAGCACGTCTTCTTCGGGCAGCAAGGTGACGATCGTTCCGATTGGCACCCGGACCACCAGGTCTTCGCCGTCCTTGCCGTGCTTGTTTCCGTGCGAGTCCGTCCCATTCGCGGCTTTGTAGCTGTCTTTCAGCTTGAAGTCGAGCAGGGTCCGCACACCCCTGTCGGCGATCAAGACGACGCTGCCTCCTCGTCCGCCGTCAGCACCGTTTGGCCCTCCGCGCGGCACGTGCTTCTCACGATGGAAGCTGGCCGAACCGTTACCACCGCGGCCCGATTCGAAGGTCACGACCGCCTCGTCGATGAACTGGCTCATGACCTCCTCCGTTTAGGCTTTCCGTGTGCTGGTTGGTGAGGCTCAGGCTCGACCCTCTCGGCTTCGTCGTCGTCGAGCATGCCCGGGATAAGGTGGACAACGATTCGGCGGCCAGCAACGTCGATCTCCTTCACGAATTCGCTGACGACCGGGATCAGAGTCTGTCCA
Source organism: Armatimonadota bacterium (assembly GCA_029781035.1). Taxonomy (GTDB): domain Bacteria; phylum Armatimonadota; class Fimbriimonadia; order Fimbriimonadales; family Fimbriimonadaceae; genus JAEURO01. The sequence continues at coordinate 23,033 of JAKOXK010000071.1, read as the reverse complement.
ACGCGGAAAAGGTCTTGCGCCGGAGCATGGAGCACCTCATCGAGAGGCCCGATCATTTTCCCGTCATCGGCGATAACGGGAACGCCAAGGAGATCCCGCTCCAAGAGCACATCGGGATCGTGCTCGGGACGGGAAGAGGCCGGGACGGACAGATACTCCCACTGAAGAAACTCGGCGGTCGTCATATCGTCCACACCTTCAAGGTGGATGCGGACCTGGTCACGGTGCCAGGAGGCCGACAACACCTTTCGTCCCTCGCCCCTCAAAAACAAGGACTTCCCAGGCTCAAATCGCTCCGGGAAGTCGGTGAGGACTCTGACTTTGAGACCGCCCTTCACGCCGTGTGTGCCTACAATCTGGCCAACGCGGATGTACGGCTCGGGGCCGGTCATGCTCAGGACTCTGTATGAACCTTGACGACGGTGCGCTGGTGGGACTTGGCGCCGGCTGCCGAGACTAGCTGCCGGATGCAGGTGATCACGCGACCGTCCTTTCCGATTACACGACCGACGTCGTTCGGGGCGACACGGACGTTGAAGACGCGTGTTCCCCGGTCGTTTCGCTCTTCGACCTTCACCACTTCAGGTTCGAAAACGGTGAGTTTGACAATGTTCTCGACGAACGGCTTGAGCGACATTTAGGCCTCCTCGGTCGGAGCGGTCGCTTCGGCAGTTGGCTCGGTGGCTTCTTCGGTCGGCGCCGCTTCTGCCGCTGGAGCCTCTTCGACGACCGGCGCGGGCTCGGCTGCAGGGGCCGGGGCGGGGGCTGGTGCTTCCGCCGGGGCTGCGGCCGCGACCGGTTCCATCACTGACTTCTGGCTCATCATGGCCGTCCGCTTGTCCAAGAACCGGAAGTCCTTCTTCGCTTTGGGCCGCTCTTGGAAGAACTTGTCCAGCACGCCCTCTCGCTTCAGAAGGTAGGCGACTGTCTCGCTCGGCTGGGCGCCGTTGCGAAGCCACTCAAGGGACTTGTCCCCATCTAGGGTCACGGTCGAAGGCTTGGTCAGGGGATTGTAAGTGCCGAGCACTTCAATAAAGCTGCCGCCACGTCCCGAGGTGCTCTTGGCCACCACGATCCTGTAAAAGGGCCTGTGCTTGTTGCCCATCCGTCGAAGTCGAATCTTCACCATGGTTTTGTCTCTTTGGAACTACCTCTTGCCGAAGCGCTTCATCTTCTTGCCCATTTTGGCAAGCTGCTTCATGCCCTTCCGCATTTGGTAGAGCTGGTCGATCAGGCGGTTGACCTCCTCCTGGCTCGTCCCAGAACCCCTGGCGATGCGCTTTCGCCGGGAGCCGTTGAGTATATCCGGATTGGAACGCTCCTTAGGGGTCATGCTTAGGACAATGGCCTGAATGCGGTCAATGTGCTTCTCATCGATCTCGTCGAGTGCTCCCTCGGGCACCATTCCCGCCATTCCTGGCATCATCTTCATGACGTTCTTCATGGGCCCCATCTTTCTCACCATGCGCAACTGCTGGAGGAAGTCGTTGAAGTCCATCTTCCCGGTGCGCATCTTGGACTCGAGGCCCATGATGTTCGCTTCTTCGCCCTGGAACGCCTCCTCGGCTTTCTCGATGATTCCGAGGACGTCCCCCATTCCCAATATGCGCTCGGCCATGCGCTTCGGGAAAAAGCCCTCGAGAGCCTCGGTCTGTTCGCCCGTCCCAATGAAACGGACCGGAACTTCCGTCGCCGCTCGGACACTGAGCATCGCCCCACCTCGGGCGTCACCATCCATCTTGGTGAAGACTGCGCCGGTCAAGCTCAAACGCTTATGGAACGACTCCGCGACACTTACCGCTTCTTGGCCAGTGGTCGCGTCCAATACCAGGAACACCTCGCTCGGCTTCGTCGCCTCTCCCACGCGCTGCAACTCCTGCATCAACGGCTCGTCGACGCTGAGCCGTCCTGCCGTGTCCAAGATGACGACGTCGAGGAAGTAGTGCTTTGCGTGTGCCACTGCGGCCCTTGCGACGGCGACGGGATCCTGACCATGGCCAGTGGGATTCGAGCCGGAAACACCGTTCGGTCCGAAGACAGGGACGCCGATTTGCTCGCCGAGGATCTCCAGCTGTTTCACCGCCGCCGGACGTTGCAGGTCGCAAGCGGCCAACAGGACTTTTTTGTTCTGTTTTAAGAACCAGCGGGCAAGTTTGGCGCAAGTCGTTGTCTTGCCTGAACCTTGGAGGCCGGCCATCAAGACCACCGTCGGTGGGGAAGGGCTCCAGTTTAAAGGCGTGTCGCCCCCTCCGAGCAGGTTCACCAACTCGTCACGCACGATCCTGATCAGGGTCTGGTCGGCACTCAAGCTGCCGAAGACCTCCTCGCCGACCGCTTGCTCTTTGACGCGCGCCACGAATGCCTTGGCGACTTGGAAGTTGACGTCAGCTTCAAGCAAAGCGACGCGCACCTCACGTAGCATGGCGGTGACGTCGTCCTCTGTCAGGCGGCCCTTGCGGCGCAGGCCCGCGAAAATGCCTGAGAGCCGCCGGGTCAAGTTGTCGAGCATGCGAAGGGAAGTGTGACGCGTTCAAGACGTCTGGCGTTGGGCCGGAGGGTGGCAGCAGTGGATGGAGAGCCCGATGCCTTGGTGTCAGGAGTCCAACGGTCGGTGCCCCTGCCTGACCGCGTCCACCAAATCCTGAACAGTGCGGAGCTGAACGGCAACCTCGTCGGCGATAGACACGCCCACCCGTTCCTCGACCGTCATCACGAGCTCAACGACGTCAAGGGAATCTCCAAGATAGGCGTCCAGCCGATCGCCGAGGTGAATGTCGTGCGAGTCGCGTGCAGCGGTCTCGGCCAAGAGGCGCCGGACAAGCCGCTCGGCCCAAAAGCTGTCGTCAGATCCCGTGGTCGTCAACCTCATGTGGCTCGACTCGGCCTCAACGGCCGCGCCATCCCAGCAATCCTCTGGGACCTTATACACTTTTCCACAGGAAAGGGCTGACAGTCCTCTTCACATTTTCAACGGAAACCCCGAAAACAAGAATGACGTCTCAGGATTTGGAAGAGCGAATGTGTGACGACCGCGAGACCCGAACAAACGATGACCCAAAGAACCCGACTTGGGGGCTTCTGGGTGTCGCTGCCATCGTCGGTTTGACGGCTGCAGCTTTGTTTGTGCTCAGTCAGCGCCGTCGCGGTTCCCGCAGCAACTGGTCCATCGACGACTTGATCACGGCCGCCGACCGGGCGGCTGAAAAGCTCGAACACTCCTTCTTGGCTGAGACGGCCCGGGCCAGTTGACTTCCGTCATACTCGCTCCGTGAGTAACGACCTCCACGTGGTCACCGGCGCCTATGGCTATTCCGGGCGTTACATCGCACGCCGCCTGCTCAACGCTGGCCAGAAAGTGGCCACTCTGACGAACTCGCCTGAGAGATCCAACCCCTTCGGTGACGCGGTTCCGGCAAGTCCTCTTGCCTTCGACGTTCCCAAGCGGCTAGCTGAATCGCTGCGCGGAGCCCGCGTCCTCTACAACACCTACTGGGTCCGCTTCAACGCTGCCGACTTTACGCACAAGACGGCAGTGGAGAACACGTTGCGGCTCTTCGAGGCCGCTCAAGCTGCAGGAGTTGAGCGCTTGATCCATACGAGCATCGCCAACCCCTCAGAAGATTCGGAACTTGAGTACTATTCAGGAAAGGCCAGACTTGAGCGCGCACTCAGGGACTCGGGTCTCTCGTACGCAATCCTCCGGCCCACCGTCCTCTTTGGTCGAGAGGACATTCTGGTCAACAACATCGCCTGGATGATCCGACACATGCCTGTCTTCGGCGTTTTTGGTGACGGGCAGTACAAACTCCAGCCCATTTTTGTTGACGACTTTGCCGAGCTGGCGGTCAGGGCGGGTGAATCCGTCGAAAACAGTGTTACCGACGCGATCGGGCCAGAGACTTTTACGTACAAGGGCCTCGTCGAGCAGATCGCCGCCATCATAGGTCAGCGACGCAAAGTAGTCAGCGTTGCGCCGAGCGTCGGGTACGCGGTGGGCCGGGTCGTCGGATGGTTCGTCCAAGACGTCACGATCACGCGTGAAGAGATCGCCGGCCTGATGCAGGGGCTCTTGTGCACCCAGTCGCCGCCCGCCGGCACCACCAAGCTGACAGAGTGGGCGCGCGAGCACGCGAACGAACTCGGCGTCCGCTATGCGAGTGAGATGGCGCGCAGACGAGACAGAAGGGCGTCCTATGCCTGAGGGGAGCAACGAGAAGTCACCCGGTGTCGGCGATAGTGTTTCTGATAATCATTATTATGAGAATTACAGCATGAGAGGCGTGGAGACGGACTTCCCTGGGTCTTGCCACCGTACCGAGTCACCGACGGCGACGTCTGGACAGGGTGGCCAAGCCAACTCCCAATCCAAGGAGCAGCGTGGGCTCTGGCACTGTAGCCGTGCCTTTGATCGAGTCGACGATGACGCCCTCTTCTTCGTTGTCCATGTTGTTCACGACGAAGGTCAGCACGTTTTGTCCAGTTAGGAATCCAGAGTCGACCCTGAAACTATGGAACCTAACCCAGGAATCGTAGTTGTAGATGGGTCCGGCGCCTTGTCCATCGATTCCGACGGACTTCCAGTTGATGAGGATGTCCATCAGGTCGTCGTCGCCAGCCCACCGTCCGCTGATAGTTGCTCTGTTCGGATCAAGCCCGTCCAGACGGAAGACTTGGCTGTACGCGTAGCGACCTGGTGAACCTGTATGCACCGTATCGGCAGTTGACACCCATTGGGAGTGGTCGCCGCCTGGAACCCAGCTTGAGCCCCTGTTTTCGGCTGACAGGACTACTGGCACACCGCTGCCCGCGCCATAGGGAAAGACGGACCAATGAGAGTCAGGTGCGCCCGCTGCGAGCAGGTTGTTGTTGTTGTCTACGCCGGTGTCGAAGATTGTGAACTCCACCTGGGCCATGGCAAAGGGCGACAGCGCGCCCAGAACTACCGAAACCGAGAAAGTGCGATTCATCGTAAGCCTATGTCGTCCGTGGAAGAACGTTTCCAAGGTTTTCTACGCCGAAACAAAGAGGAATTGGGCGGAAGAGCGAACGAGCGTTCACAGATAGGCCCTTGGGTACGGCGAACTGAATCAAAACTGGGCCGCAGGCTCTCCAAAGCCTGCGGCCCATTGACCGATTGGATCTAACGCGAACCCTAACCGCCCGCGCCTTCCCTTTCGCCGCCGGTTCTTTCGTCCGGGTCACCTGAGGTCGTTTGCTCCTGATCGTCCGAGTCTTGCGTGTAGCCGGTGTCAGTGATCATGCTCTCGACGCGCACACTCGTGCGAGCTATTTCTTTGTCGCCAATCTTGAGGACAACGCCAAAGTCGCCTGAGACGCGGCCGATCCGACCCCGCGGACTCCAACTGACGGTGTGAAGGCCGGCGTCCCGGTCTCCGGTCATGTGCCCAACCTCATTGCCAGCCGCATCGACCACACTGATCGTCACGCGCTCCTTGGCCTCAGTCTTCAGGTTGTAGAAGATCGGGGCGCCCGGCTGCGTGTTCCGCGCGACGAACTCACCGAAGCTCGTATAGCCACCGCCAGACATCCTGCCGATGAAGTAGATGTTGCGCGGTTGGCACAGGAAGGCATCCTTGTCCCGGTTGGTCTTGGTCAGTTGCTCGAGAGCACCGATCGGCACTGTCCAGAACGATCGGCCGTGGGTGGCGACGACCAGATCAAGGTCGCGTGCTTGAATCTTGAGGTCGTCCACCCGTACGTTCGGCCAGGAATCAGTCGTGTACTTGGTCCAGGATTGACCCCGGTCGATGGACACATAAAGGCCGAACTCTGTACCAACGAACAGCAGGTCTTCGTTCTGTTCGCCTTCAGCAAAGGCGTAGCACGGATTCCCGTCCGGGATTCCCGTCAGGGCTTTCCACGTGGCGCCAAAGTCCTCGGTGACGTACACATAGGGCTTGTAATCGTTGCTGCGGTGGCCGTCAAACGTGACGTAGCACCGGCCCTCTTTGTACTTACTGGGAACGACGCGCGTGACCCACGTGTTCTTGGGCACGCCGGGCACGTTCGACACAACGTTTTTCCACGTGACTCCGTCGTCCTGGCTGACTTGGAGGTTGCCGTCGTCGGTGCCGACCCAAAGAACTCCCTGCTTGACTGGTGACTCACCAATGCAGATGATCGTGCAGTGCGTCTCCGCTCCAGACTGTATGTTGTCGCCAACGACTGGCTTCTCCTTCTCAGGGTCGTTCGTTGTCAGATCAGGAGAAACCAATTTCCAGTTGTTGCCTCGATCAACACTCTTGAAGACCTTGTTGCCTCCAAAGTAAAGAGTGGTGTGGTTATGGGGCGAAATGAATATCGGTGAGTCCCAATTGAACCGATAGCGCGTCCCCGAGGGCTCCCCAAGCCGGCTCGGAATCGGGCGGATGCCCCTTCCCTCGCCCGTCTCGACGTTGATACGCTGGATCGCGCCACCTTGGCTCTCACTGTAGATGATGTGCCAGTCCTCGGGATCCACCTTGACGTAGAACCCGTCTCCACCACCCACGCTGATCCAATGGAAGTAGGAGACACCACCGTTCCGAGTCTGGGTCGGGCCTCCCCAGCACCCGTTGTCTTGCGCACCGCCATACACCCAGTAGGGCTTGCGGTTGTCCGTGTCGACAGCATAGAACTGGCCGATCCGCATCGTGCCAAGAAACTCCCAGGATACGCCCCGGTCTCTCGTCTGCGCGACCCCGCCATCATTGCCGACGAGCATGTGGTTGTGGTCTTTGGGGTCGATCCACATGGCGTGGAAGTCAGGGTGGATCGAACCGCTCATGTCCTTGAACGTCTTGCCCTTGTCATCGCTGTACATCAGGCTTGTAGCCGGTGCGTAGACCCGGTTCTCATCGGTCGGGTCTTGTCTCGGCATGCTGAAGTAGAACGGTCGGTCGTCCTGTTTGCTGATCTTCGTCCAGCTCTGGCCCTCGTCCTCGCTCCGGTAATAGCCAGCCTCGTCCTTGTGGTCAATTTCGGCCACCCAGATCTTCGGGTTTGAATCCATCACGTCGAGGCCGATCCGTCCGACCTCACCGGTCGGGATCCCCTTCGTCATGCGGGTCCACTTCTCCCCGCCATCGGTGCTTCGCCAAATGCCGTTGTTCACGCTTCGGCTGTAGAAGTTGTACGGAACCCTGAGTCGCTCCCAAGTCACGGCAAGGACGACTTTCGGGTTCTTGGGGTTGTAGACCACGTCGACCACGCCGACCTTGTCGCCCTGGTCCATGACCTTCTTCCAGGTCTTGCCGTCGTCAGTACTCTTGTAAAGCCCCCTTTCCGGGTTCGGGCCCCAGAGGTTGCCCAGCGCGGCCACGAGGATCGTCTTCGGGTCGTTCGGGTCGATCGCGATCTTTCCGAACTGCCGGACGTTTTCGAACCCAGCGACGCTCGTCCACGTCTTGCCTCCGTCAGTGGAGTGGTACAGCCCTTGACCGATGTCGGTGGAGTTCCGGCTGCTTGGCTCGCCGGTGCCCACCCAGACTTCGTCGGGGTTCTTTTGGTTCACCGCGACCGCTCCGATCGCGAGCACAGGCTGCTTGTCGAAGATCGGAGTCATGGTGTGACCACCGTTCTCTGTCTTCCAAACGCCTCCTCCCGCAGTTCCCACGTAGAAGATCCTCGGATCCGCCTCGTAGACCGCGAGGTCGGCGATACGGCCGCCCATCGTGGTTGGCCCCAGTTCCCTCGGAGAGAGGACTGAGAGCATCTGAGTCAAAGCGTCAGCGGGCTTCGCGGGCGCGGTGGATGGGTCGGCGGGCGGCGTTGTTTGCGCTGTAGATAGAGCCGCACATGAAACAATGAGAAGTCCGAACCAGTTCCTCATAAGTCCGAGGTAACTGTACCGTTTGCTACGGCCCGGAGGTTGCCTCATTTCATGCTAGACAGGTGCGAGCCAAGGATTCAGGCTTACTGTGCCTTCCGGGTCGACAGCACCGCCTCATAAGCAGCGACATACTTCTCGACCGGAACCTTGGCGATCGCGGCTCCCACCACGTTGAGCGCCAGGTCGTCCAGCTTTTTGAAGCGAAGACAGGCCTTGCCCATGTCCAGTTTCTTTCCGGACTTCTTGTACTCAGCTTCGAACCACTCCCGCACCTGCGAGTTGCCATAGACGCACATCAAGTAAAGCGCCATGTGGTTCTTTTGGTTGCCCAAGCTTGCGAAGTTCAAGGGCTGCTTGGGATCGCAGTGGTAGCCGGCGGGAAAAATCGAGTGCGGCACGTAGTAGCCGATCATGCCGTACTGCATGCCCTCCTCATAGCCTTCGGGCAGATTGTCGAGAATGGTCTGACGCACGGCGGCGATGGCTTCCCTACGGTCCTCAGGCAAGCTGGCAAGGTACTCCTCGACGGTCTTGGCGTTGCTGGTCATGGGGCGCGTTGTACCCGGTCACCTGACTCAATGAACACACTTTCATAAGGGAAGTCTTGCGGGGTTTCCAGTGCTTGCCTCGGCCTTTTGCACGCGCCTGCTCCTCCAAAAAGCGCGTCTTCTGCGGCAAAAAGCGCACTATTGGGTATAAGGCGCGCGGAATCTGCCTCGTTCACCGCGTGAGTTGACGCGAAGCCCGCTTGTCCCCCGGCAGGAATCGCCTCTTCTGTGGTGATTTCCGATGTTTCGGCCGCCAACGACGCGCCGCGCTTTGTATCATGTGACCGTGTTCAGGTCCGCCGTCCTCCTCGCCCTCGCGCTGGTTAGCAACCCGGCCAGCCAGACGTTCGACCCCGCACGACGAGCGGCCGAGCTGGAAGCCCTGCGCAACAAGCAGGTCGGCGACGCGCTCAAAGCCGGAAAAAGCGGCGAGATCGACAAGATCGAGGCGTCCATCGCAAGCCAGGCAGCGCAAGACCTAAAGCGCACCGACCTTGCAAAGGTCGAGGCGAAGGACGCGTGGGGCTGGGCTCAACTCGCCAAGACGGCGAAGGACTACAAGACCGAGTGCCGCCTGATCGAACGCTACCTGACGGACCACGCCGAAGCGTTCCCGGCCCGACTGGACTACATGCTCGCTTGCTTTTACCTCCAAGACGGGCAGAACCTTCACCGCATGCTCCACGAGACAAAGCCTGCGAACCTCAGCCAGGCGGCGGAACTGGCTTCTTACATGGGCGGCACTTACCACTACGAGATCCGGAACGCGCTCGGAGCCGAAGCCACGGTCAAGGATATCGACCTGTGCGCGTCGTTCTTGTCCAAGCGCGACACCACCCAGCCCGCCAAGGGCGAAGTGGGCTGGGGCCTGCGCCAACTTGTGGACGCCAAGGCTGCTTACCTCGCTGAGCTTGGTCGCCCGAAGGACGCCGTCGCCACGATCGACCATGGCCTCAAGGAACTGGACGACAGTGTGTACCGAAAGGCAGACCTTTTGGCTTCACGCGGCCGCTACGGCCTTCTGGGCAGCCCGGCCCCTTCCCTGCCCCCGACGGCTGTCCACGGCCATTACACAAGCCTGGAATCGCTGCGTGGCCACGTTGTCGTGCTCGACTTCACCGCCCACTGGTGCCACGCCTGCATCGCAGCCCTGCCGAGCCTGGAAAAGATGTACGCCGAGTTGCACGGCCAAGGGCTCGACGTCTTGAGCGTGACCACGTACTACGGGTTCTTCGGCACCGACCACGTCCAGGACAAGGCGATGCCTAAAAAGGAGGAGTTCGACCGCATGCCTGCTTGGATGAAGCAGCACGGAATGCCCTGGGCCATGGCGTACGTGACGGGCGAGACGCTGAGAGCGTACGGCGTCGCCGGCATCCCCCAGATCATGCTGATCGACAAGAAGGGGGTCATACGCAAGGTCGACCTTGGATTCAGCGACCCTATGTTTGTGCGGTTTCGAGAGGCGGTCGAAGCTGCGCTAAAAGAGTGAAGAGGCGTTTGCCCGCACTCTCCAGAGTCCCGGTACCCCAGACCCTACTGGGACCGTCAGTCAGAATCCTCATATGGACTTCGCTCTGACCACCGAGCACGAGCAGATTCGAGAAGCTTCGTACAAGTTCGGACAAGACGTGATCCTCAACGGGCTGCGTGAACGCGACCGAGCCGGCGAAAGCAACCGCGAGTTTCTGGACAGAATGGGTGACGCTGGTTTCCTTGGGGTCAGCGTGCCTGAGAAGTACAACGGCATGGGTGCCGACTACATCAGTCTCGGCATTGTCTGCGAGGAGCTCGAACGGGCCGACACCAGCGCGCGGGTGGCGATGAGCGTCCACAACGGTCTTCACTCCATGTCCCTCATGCAATGGGGCACCGAGGAGCAGAAGCAGCGCTGGTTGCCCGAACTTGCGACCGGCAAGAGGCTGGGTGGATTCGGGCTGACTGAGCCAAGCGTCGGCTCAGATGTCGTCAATATGAAGACCACAGCTCGAAAAGACGGCGACAGCTATGTGCTCAACGGTCAAAAGGCGTGGATCAGTCTCGCCGACTACGCGGACGCCTTCCTCGTGGTCGCGAGGCTGGCCGAGACGAGCGCCAAGGCGCCCTATGCGGCTTTCATCGTAGACCGCACGCTGCCTGGCTTCTCCAGCCGTCCGATCCACGGCAAACTCGGCGTCCGCGCCGGCAACACGGGCGAGATCTTCTTTGACAACGTGCGGGTGGAGTCCGACCGGATGATCGGCCAGGAAGGTGATGGCCTCAAGATCGCGTTTTCAGCCCTCGATCATGGCCGATATACCGTCGCTTCAGGTGCGGTAGGCATCATCCAGGCTTGCCTCGACGCCAGCGTGAAGTACGCCAACGAGCGAATGGTCGGTGGCGAGCCAATCGGCAAGAAGCAACTGGTGCAGCAGATGATTGCGAGCATGGTCCAAGGACGCGAGATCGGTCGGCTTCTCTACTACAAGGTCGGATGGATGAAGAACACCGGCCAGAGGCACAGTCGCGAAGTGAGCCTTGCCAAGTGGACCAACTGCGCGGCCGCCTTCGACGCAGCCAACAAAGCCGTGGAAATCCATGGCGCCTATGGCTATTGCGACGAATTCCCGGTCGAGCGCTACCTGAGGAATTCCCGTGGTGCCGTGATCTATGAGGGCACGCACGAGATCCATACGCTGATCCAGGCGGAGTACGAGTTGGGGTATCGGTCAGACAAACCGGGCTCCCACGTCCTACCGACTTGGCCGTTCGAGTGAGGCGTCACCAAACCAGTACGTACTTCGGCTCGGTGCCGGTGATGACGCATCCGCCCAGCACTACCTCGCCTCGTTTCACCTTGACGACTGACTCATGGTTAGGCAGCCCCATGATGTAAGGGACGAAGCGGGGTCGGCCGGGCACGTTCTTGAACGTGATGTCGACGGGTACGACCAAGAGGACAAACCATAGGCTGAAAGTCGTCCAGAACGATGTTCGTTTGCGCTCCTCAGCTACCAATGCCGGAACGATGGCTACGGCAAGCAGAGCCAAACCGGCTGTGATCCGGTACACGAATAGGGTGATCACAGCCGCTAGTAGGATCGCAAACACTCTCAAGAAGAGGAACTGACGTGCCGAAGCGGCCACGATCGCATCTTACACGTTGAACACCTTGCATCGGTTGGCGCCGGTTCAAGGGCCTCTTGCCCCAGAGCGTAAACTAGCGTCCAATGTTCGCCGCCGTCGCGTTTCTCGCTCTCGTTCAACAAGCGCCGGACCTCGATAAGTTCGTCTTGCCCGTTTCCAAGCCGATTGCCTGCCCCCCTGTCAGCATCGACGTGACCGACTTGCCCGACGCGATGCCCTGGGCGGAGAAAGCCAAGACGCTGGTCGAGGAGTGGTTTCCTCAGATCACGGCCTTGCTCGACACGAAGGACTACCGCGTTCCGAGTGAGATCAAGCTCGTGGTGAAAAAGAAGATCAACGTGCCCGCATACACGTCGAACGCCACGATCACGATCAACGGCGAGTGGATCACGCAACACCCTGACGACCTCGGCATGGTCGTGCATGAATTGGTTCACGTGGTACAGCACTACCCCGGCGGAAAGACGAACGTCGGCTGGCTTGTTGAGGGGATTGCGGACTACATCCGCTGGTGGCGGTACGAACCCGAGTACTTCGCCACCCACGGCCGGCCCAAAATCGATCCGGCAAAGTCCAAATACTCCGACGCCTACCGGACTACCGCGTACTGGCTCGCCTATGTCGGCAAGAAATACGACAGCAGGCTCGTCTTCGACCTCGACAGCGCCATGCGCCACCGACAAGATCCACTTGGCGTCTTCAAGAACCTGACCGGCAAAGAGCCGCAAGAACTTTGGGACGAGTTCATCGAGCAGAAGCCCTAAGGCCCGTCGTCGGGGACGCTGTGTCTCAACTCCCAGTCTTGGAACCGGTTCCAAGCTTCGCCGTCCTCAGCGGTGGGAAAGCCGGGACTCTGCGATCGAGACTGAATCTCAGCAAACTGTTCGCGCATTTGAGTCTCGATTTCAAGGCCCTCCTCCTGCGAACCGGCCGTCATCAGTGCCTCCCCATTGGCAATGTAAGCGTCTACCAGATCGGACAACGACATAACCCGATCCTACCTTTGCGGCTCACGATCCGTACGTAAGCCGCGGAGTCAAGGGTGACAAACCGGCGCGGCAAGCTCGAGACTGCCAGAAATCCTACCGCTTGGGCCATAGAGCATTGTTGCCGCACGCGGCCGTTTCCGTACCATCCCGAAGTTCCCAGGATGAACAGCTTGCCCCAAAACCAGAGGGCGTCATCCGGCAAGATCCCTTCATGTTCCGAATCCGTAGTGTCGACCACTTCGACCTTCACGCGCCCAGCGACGTGCCGGACCGAGGCCAACTAGCCCCGTCTGGATAATCGTGTCAGGCGTCGGAGTACGCCCAGACCAGAGCGACCAATCTATCCGGTGTGACCTTCGCCCGGGCCTGGCCACACGGGGCCTCGGTGGCCAAGCCTGGGTGCTGAACGTCTGGACGCTCCGTCAATGTGGCGCGCATCTGGGCGCGTCCGTACAGCGGATGACGTCGTTTGCCGTCGGCTTGCCGTGTTCAAAAACTTTCCTGTACGAGTCGACGTCGTTGGAAAGCAACTCCAGTGTTGTTTGCCAGGCCTCGGCAGGGAGTGACAGACAATTGGGAATTGACTACTCAGGTGCCACCGCAGAGTGAGTCAGCCCTCCAATTCCTACCAAGAGGCATGTCGTCAACATAGGCACGGGTGCCGGGTCCAGGCGCCGACACCCATGAGCATGGAGTTCGCGTGCGCCCACTGTCAATAGGGCTGCACGGTCGGACTCATTGGCCCTTCATGACCTCGTCCAACACCTGCTGGAGTTCGGTCTTCCTCTCCTCGTCCGCGCAATTCTCGATCAGTTTCCTAAGAGCGAGCCCGTGCGCTTCGCCCAGCGCTTTGTCGGCATCGACCTTGAGGTCAGGCTGCACCCCGATACCTTCCCAGTTCGTCTTGGTGTACGGGTTCTCGGCCCGGCCCACTGGGATGAAGCAGGCAAAGTGGTCTCCGAGTCGGACGACGTCGCCGGGATTGGCGCCGCCCCACGTCGACGTCCCGATGATCATGCCGCGGTGGGTCTGCTGCAGGTCGTAGGCACACTCTTCAGCGCCCGATCCAGTGCGTTTGCTCGTCAGCACGTACAGAGGCACTTTCGGGAAACGGGGCCCGTCGACCTTCTTTAGTGTCCAGAACTCCTGCTTGTCGATCTTGTCGCCATTTCGGAAGTAGATGTTATTGATGTGGACAGGCTTTCCATCGAAGAAGTAGCTACAGAAGAGCTGCACTCCGGCCGGGTCGCCTCCGCCGTTTTGCCTCAAATCTACGATGAACGCGTCCACGTTCGCAAGAAAGGTCATGGCCCCTTCAAGAGGGCGCTTCATGTCGTCCGGACTGGCGAACCCACGGAACTCGATGTAACCCACATTACCCTTCAAACGCTCCACGTGCTCGAACAGAGCATTCTCGTAGCGCGTCTCGTCGGCGTAGCGCTTCAATTCGTCTTGGGACGGTCGGGTGGCCTCCTTGCGCTCAGGGAGCACGGTAGGCGAATACCGGAACCGCAGGTGGGCGTCGGTCACGTCCCGCTTCATCAACTCGTTCACCTTGAGGGCGAACGCAGCAGGGTCGGTCAGGATCGCATAGTCGCTTCCCGACATCCAGGCACGTAGATCAGCCTCGATCTTCTTTGCGGTCTCCGGCACGATGTAGCGTTCATTCATGTATTTGATCAACGCGTCGAGAGTCTGTGCCTTTGTTGGAGCGTCCAGAACGAACGCAGGAGGGGTGGTGGCCTTGGCGTCCTGTCGGACCGGGGCCAGAGCGACCAAAGGGTGAAGAGCCAGAACGGCTAGCAAGGCAGTCATGATAGGTTTGCTTTTTGATTCGGGGCCAGGGCTCCGTGGAGGAGCGTTTCGATCATTGAGTCGAGCCGTGCCGCCAGGGACTCGGGAGAGCCCAATTCGCGGACGGTCAAGCTATAAGGCAAGAAGGCGTTTGTCGCAAGGAGCAATGCCTCAGCAGTCTGGGAAGCCGCCGGATTGTCGGGCAAGAGGCCCGCGATCAGATCGCGCTCGCCTTCGAACACTTGCCTGCGGCGAGCCATATAGGCTGGTCGGACGGCCTCGAACAGCTCGTCCAAGCTATGGGCGTATTCTTTGACGCGCTCGATCCGACCCAGTACGCGATGGCGCAAGACGCGGCGTAGCCTCTCGTCAGTCGGCAAGTCCGCAGCAGCGATGACCTGGAGCTCGTCGAGGACGTGGGCGACGACGCGACCAATCGAACTGAGCCCGACGTCCTCCTTGCTGGCGAAGTAGAGATAGATCGTCCGCTTGCTGATTCCGGCTTCTTTCGCGACGTCGTCCATCGTCATCTTCCGGAACCCGAACCGCGCCATCAACCTGTCAGTGGCGTCGAGTATCGCGTCACGGGTCGATTCGCGAAGCGCGGTAGCAGCCATGTCATGTAATACACGGTTGCACGATCTGAGAGTTTCGTGCAACCGGTTCTTTGGGACTAGGGTCCCACTGACAGCGGAGGGTGTTCGCGGCGTGCCTCAGGCGGCCGTCTTGATCACGTCAGCGAGAAGACACATCCATCCGCGCCGCTCTTCGGAGCTCGCCAGGTTCAGAGAACCGCCCCCACGGTAGAGCATGGGTGCCAGAAGGCGCTGATGAATCAGAGTTCCGGGCACTTTAAGTGCGCCCAGCCCGACAGGAAACTCAAAGAGCGCTGGTTCGCCCGCATCGAGAGGGTGGGCCGAGACAAAGCCGAAACCACGGCAGGACAAGTCGGTGGCATACACGGCCTCCACGTTGTCGCCCTGGATCACTCGGATCGGAATTCCGTCCACGGCGTATCGGTGCTGACGGCTTTCTGTTGAGGCCAAAACAGGCTCAGTCGGTCGCAATGACAGAAACCGACCGTTGATGGGTCGAACATGTCCCTTGACCACGGTCTCTTCTCCGTTGGAACTGATCCACCCAAGGACGTGCGACCGGCCAAAATGGGCCTCGTCGTCGGCTTCGATCACCCAGCCCGAACGGGACTTGCCCATACAGACGCCGGTGACAGCCTCGCCCGATCCTGGCGAGTAGATCTCCACCATGCTGCCGACAACGTTGGAATGCATCCTGTCAGGATTCTCGGCAGGAAGCGCCTCCTCCTTGAGAGTCGAACGTTGAAGCAGGCCTTGGCCAGCGATTGCGATATAGTGTGAACCATGAGGACTCCCGCTCTGCTCGCCTTTGCCGCCTGTGCCGTTGGCGCCATCGCCCTCCAGTCAAGCGACTACCCAACGATCGTTACCCAAAAGACGCTGTATGCCAAGACCGATCTGCGCGGCAAAAAGGCCCCCGAGCTCGTTGCGGAGACCTGGTTGAACGGCAAGGCACCCGACACCAAGGGCAAAATCTTGTTCGTGGACTTCTGGGCGACTTGGTGCGGACCGTGCCGGCACCTGATCCCCGAAGTCAACGAGTGGAGCAAAAAGTACGGCAACGACATCGTGTTCGTGGGGCTTAGCGACGAACCGGCGACGACCGTCACCGAGTTCATGAAGACAACTCCCATGAACTACCACGTGGCGACCGATCCGAAGAAGCGCATGGCCAACGTCTTGGGCGTTCAGGGGATTCCGCACGTCATGATCGTTTCCCCGGACGGAATCGTCCGCTGGCAGGGATTCCCAGGTAGTCAGGAAGATCCTCTGACTGACAAGGTGCTAGACCAGATCGTTGCTGCGTCCAAGTCGAAGAGCTAGACCGGTCAGTTGCCGGTCTTGAGGTCTGAGTCGAACTCGCCAGCGTACTTCTTGGCGTCGTTGGCGAGCGGATCCTTGGGATAGTCCCTGGCGATGCGGAGCATGTAGCTGATTGCCTTGCCGATTAGCGGGCCGCCTCTGTCCCTCCACCTCTCGTTCAGATTGCTCAGCCGCTCGGCGGAAAGCGCACCGGTATAGAGCGCCTTGGGCAGGACACTCGAGTGTGGGAACTCCTTGATGATTCGGTCGCACAGGTTCATTGAGTGGTTGAGGCACTCGTGGAGTTCGTAGTACCGCCAAACGCGCTCGTCTTCAGCCTTGGTGTTGACGTGCGCGGACCAGTAGAAGTCAAAGTCAAATGCCCGAGAACCCTTCCAAAGTCCGGGACTGTAGTAGAGCAGGTTCCGCCGCTTGTAGATGAACTGAGCCATGTCATAAAGAGCCTGCGACTTGGCCTCAGGGCCGCGAGCTAGGTCGACCCGCCTCTGGAGGCCCGCTAGGTCGCGTACGTCGATCAAGGGGTCGGCGTATCGATACGGCTGCTCGTAGTACATGTCACTGACAATCGACTCGAACTCCTTCTTGTCCATGCCACCGTGTTCTCGGACCTTCCTGGGCAACGTTGCGAACACCTGGGCAGCAGCACGAAACTGTCCCAGCCGGAAGTACCGCATACCGAGCGTGTAGGTCAGCACGTTGCGTTCTTGACCGGGCCGTAGCTGGCGGACATAGCGTCGCAACTGGGACGGGCTAAGCTCCACGTCGGCCATGTAAGCCACGTCCATATCGCTTGAGAGCCACCGATACAAGTCCAGTGCCCGAAGGGGGTTTCCGTGTCGCTCGCAGAGCAATGCGAGGTTCTCGGCACAGGGCTTCATCAGGTATTCCCGTGGATGGAGGGCGAAAAGTCTCTCGTAGTCGCAAATGGCTTGCCGGTACGTCCCGAGCCTGGCCTCGGAGGCTGCGGACACATAGAGGCCTTGTTGAACGGCTTCTCTGTCCGTCCTCACCCGAACGGCCAACCTGGCAAATTTCAATGACTGAGAGTACAGCCCAGCGTTGTACGCAGCTTGGGCGACACGTGCCAACATGGCTGCAGGACGCCGCCTCATCGAGGAGGCAGCCCTCAGGGCGAACTTTCCCAGAGCCTGGCCCTCTTTGGGCTCAAGTCTTGTGTCTTCAATCCGAAATCCTAAGTAAGCGGCCAGGAGCTCAGGATCCTTTCTGACGAGCGCCTGGACTTCCGAGAGTTCACGTTCTTTGAGGGAAGCGAAGGTGGCGCGCAATGCCTGCCCCGCCTGAAGGTGACTGTATGTCGTGGCCCGGACGAGCCACGACTGTAGCAAGTGCGCGACTCCCTTGGCCGTCTTCCCGTCGCGACGGCAGATTCTAGCAAGCTCAGTGTGGCCCTTCCAGGCTTCCGCAGGGTCGTTCGACGACGCTTGACGGGTATAGAGGGCCACGGCCGACAGGTCGTCTCCCTTGTGTTCAGCGCAGTAAGCCAACCAACCTTGAATGTTCGCTTTGAACCGCGTTCTCGGATACTCCCTGATCACTCGCAGCAAGAGCTCCTTTCCCTTGCCGATGTCGTCCGGTGTGGGGACAGCGGACTCCTCGTTCAACATGGCCCGAGCCGCCATGACGAGAGCTGGCTCGGCCCTTGGGCTTGAGGGGTACTGGTCGTGTATTCCTAGATAGGCGAGGCGTGCTTCGTCTCTGGTTTTGAAATCCTCAAAGTCAAGCCGGTCATAGTCGACGAAGGGGAGGAGCTCATTGCCTGGCCTTATGGCGCGAAGAGCCGCTTCTCCCGGAGTCCAACCCTGGCTCCCGCCCTTTCCTCCGGGTTCATCGTAGAAGCGGATCAGGTAGGTAGCCCGCAAGTACTCGCTCAAGCCTCGGACTTGCCGCCGCCGACGGGCCATGGCGAACACCTCGGACCGTTCCTGCACAAAGGATCGATAAGCCCGTCCCAAATCCAGTGTTCGGTAAGCCCTCAGTGCCTGAGCGTAACGGCCGGCGGCTTCTAGGTTGCGAGCCCGCTCGAGGCCGGGATGCAGGACAACGTCGTAGTTCTCGTCGTACGCGTGGTAATCGTCTGGTGCAGTCCAAGCGTCATAGTCCGTTCCCGACCGAACCAACTCATAGTTCCAGTTTGGAACCATCACCTTCTGCGGCAGCCGTCCGAAGTCGATTGGTTTCTTGTCGCTCGGATCCATCAGGTTGTACGAGTAGAAGTGCACCGATTCATACGTGCCCTCGTAGCATGCGAACGCCACTCCGACTGCAATCAGAGTCAAGAACGCAACCAAACGCATTCGGCCTTGTCGGCGTGTCGCTTCCATATCCTCAGCTACCCTTTGACCGGAGTGGAACGTCGAGCGAGCCGCGGACCGTTCCTCCAAGGGTGGTGAGATCGCGGACCTCCCACTCGATTCTAGCCTGTAGAGATTGCGAGGATGTCAGTTGGATCGGTCCTGCGAACACTTTTTCGCCAGGCAAGAGAGACGACCTCGTGAACACGACCGTGTCGGCCAATGTCCGGGGCCCGGAAACGACACCGCCTTGGCCGTCCGCTGACCCTGTGACAGCGCTGTCCATGTCTCTTGCGACCGCTGAATCCACACACGGTCGACTAAAATGGACGGTCAGCTTGACAGCGTCGGTGGCGAAGAAGGCTGGTACCCCTCCTGCGTTTTGCATTTCGACCATAAGGTCCACGGGGATGACTTTCGCACGCCCTTCGATCCTCGCGAACGGGTCAGATTGAACCTGGGTGCGAACCTCGACCAAAGATGGGCTGGTTCTACCTTCGAGGGCCTGACGTACGGCATTCAGACTCAGGGCCATGGGAGACCCCGCATCGGGCATCCGGTAGACGATGACACCCTGGCACCCGGATCCCCTTGAGCCAAGGATAGCCGCCCACTTCGTCACCATCTCCGGCGTGGGGATCGTGTAACACAGCGAGTATCCCTTCCCTCGTCCAAACCGATCGGCTTGCGTCGCCTTGAGCTTGAGGATCTCCTCGCCGACCCAGTCGGCCGGGTTAGAAGCCGGACGACCCAGGCGGTCGGCCCCGAACGCCTGCTGTTGCACGAATGTGGATTGACGCAAGGCGTCGCCTGCGCTGAGCCTGTGGTAGACCCCCAGCATGGCGCCCTGATCGTCGAACACCAACGCATGTCCATAGGTAGGAACCCCGATCCAATAGGGGCACGCCAGTCTCTCGGCCAAGGGAAGGCCCGCTCGAAGCGAATCGGGATCCGACACGGTACGCATCGTGTCGACGGACTTGCCCGTCAGCCCTTCATAGGCTTGCGGAACCATGAAGTCAAGCTCTCGTGACAGGGCCACGACTTCATGGGACTGCAGCCAGCTCCAAAGTCCAGTCGTCGAGAACTGCAGGCCCGAACCCCGCCGCAAGCGAGGCTCCCGGGAACGAATCATGCGGATCAGAGCGGCGTACCGTGGCAACAGCCGGGTAGGACAGTCGATGTCCAGTTGGACGCCTTGAACGTTGAGTCCGGCCGACTCCGCCCGCTTGAGCTGAAGCATCAGTCGCGGGGTCATCTCCTCGGCCATTTGTTGGACAGAAAAGTCGCCGAAGTGGTGAACCATGCCTCCGTCGGCGTTGAAGACCAGGTGCACAGGAAAGGCCGAAGCACCGGATCCGTATTCCTGGGGCAGCCTCAACAAAACGTGCTTGCCGTCCTGGGTGAAAGTCCCCGCACGGACGAACATTTGCGAAACCCCGATCTCACGGAGTTCCTTCTGATCATTGGAGGTCAGTTGGTAAGGGCTGTGCCAGTACCAGAACGACACGTGGAGCGGGCCAGGGTGAGTCGCGGGTCGCAGAACGAGACGGGCTGCGGCGACGACCACAACAATCAGAAAGATCCAGGATATTGTCTTGCGGGCTTGCGTCATCGATTCAAGCCCGCACGCACGAGGTTCAGAAGAGCTTCACGGTCAGGTTCAGCCGGCTCGAACAGACGGGCTGCCCGATTCACCGTCAGCCAATCGTCGAGATGTGCCAATGAACTTCCACTTGCTCTTTGGTAGGCGTCGCGATAAGCGGCACGGTACTGCGAACGGTGGACATCCTCGGACGCTCCTTCGCCGAAGAGAACGAGTGATCTCGCCACATCGGCGACTGGGTCTCCCTGGCCTGCGTCGATCCAGTCGATGATCCAGGGTCCGTCACGGCTCCACATGACGTTTCCAGGGTGGAAGTCCCCGTGCAGGAGGGCGTTGCCATCGGGGAGGCGTGCCAAAAGTTCCAACGCCCGAGTCCGATCTTCCTCTGCAAGCCCCTCGGCACGGTCGATCTTGAGGGCTAGGCGTTGCTTTACCGTGCCCAGCCCGCCTGCCTTCGCCTGATGGAGCGCTGCCTGCAACTGCGCTAGTGCTTCGGCCTGCGCGCGGATCTGGTCCACCGACTCCATGAGTCGCTCCATTCCGTCCTGTCCCTTGACGAGCGCCATCTCGAAACCAAGGCGGTCGCCAAATTCGAACAGGTTCCCCGGCCTGGGCACCCGGACGCCAGCCGCCGCCGCCACACTCATGGCTGCCAGTTCTGACTCAATCGCCCATCGAGGCACCCAGGAATCGTAAAGCTTTAGCACGGACTCCGGGCCGGACCGCAGAATCGTAGCGGTTGCCCCTCGAGCGATCCTGTCCAGCCCAGACACGCTCTTCCCTTCACCGATCTGCGGTGGGTTTCTCGGATTCAAGTCGGTATCGCCTCAGACCTCCGGGAGTTTCCAGGGCTTCCGGTACTCGCGATGGTAGGCCGACGTGTTCTTTCCTGCTCCACCGACGATGTCCATGGCTGACTTGTCCCATCGGACCTTCTCACCCGAGAACAGCGCCGCGTTCGACAGGTGGCACACGATGGTGGTCTGAGCCACAGACTGCAGGTCGGCTTTGGGTGTTCCGCGCGACTTCACGCAGTCGACCCACTCCCGCCAGTGGTCGCTCACCGCCGGGGCCTCTTCTTTCGGCAGCTCCTTTCCGTCGGAGTCGAGAATCACCCAACCGCCTCGCCAGACACGGACGGTCTTGCCATCGGCGCTCACAAACTCGGTTCCGTGCCCTGGTTTGCCTGGATGGTCTCGTCCAACCGACCAGTGCATGACGAAGTCAGGATCCTTGAACCGGTAAACGGCTTCGATGGTGTCTGGGGCGTCCCGGTCGTCGTCCGAAATCGCGAACAGCCCGCCTTCGGCGCTCACTTCCGTCGGCATGACCAGATCGAGACCCTTGCTCATGCCCAACAGCGCGATGTCCATCATGTGGACGCCCCAGTCGGTCGTGAGGCCTCCTCCCGTGTTCAACACCCAGCGCCAGTTCCAGTGGACCTTGTTCGACTGGTACGGAACCATCTTCGCGGGCCCGATCCAAAAGTCGTAGTCAAGGTTCGACGGGACGGCGCTTGGCTTAGCTTTGCCGATCCTCGTTCCGTCTGAGATCCAGGCCCGGCACAGAACGATCTTTCCCAGTTTGCCCGCCTTGACGTAGGCGAGGGCGTCGGTGAACTCCTTGGTGCTGCGCTGCCATGTGCCGACTTGCACGACCCGCTTGTAGCGTCGCTGGGCACTTGCCATCCTTACGGCTTCCTGAATGTTGTGGCTGATCGGCTTCTCGCAATAGGAGTCCTTACCTGCTTCACAGGCATTGATGAAGGTCATGGCGTGCCAGTGGTCAGGCGTTCCAATGATCACCGCATCAATGTCCTTACGCTCGAGCATGTGACGGTAGTCCGGATAGAAGTCTGGCGCCTTGCCGTACTTGTTCTGAACGTCCTTGAAGTCGTTGGTGGCCCGGTTCGTGTCCACGTCGCACAGCGCAGCGACTTCAATGTCGGAGAAGTTCATCAGGTTGCGCATGTTGCTGGCTCCCATGCCGCCACAACCGATGAGTCCCAGAACGATCTTGTCGTTCGGGGAGTGGCCCTTGATCATCGTGAATCCGCTCGCTTTGGCAATCGGCGCCACGGCACCGGCTGCCGCCATGGATCCCGCTTTCGCTAGTACTTCCCGTCTCGTCAGTGAGTTCTTCGCCATCGTCCTTCTCTCACGTGCATTCTAGCCCGATAGGGTCGAACAATGGTTGCGCGCATGCGGCCCGAGGACCATGGACAAGAACGTCTTCTCGACTCCGGCAGGCTCGGGAGAGTCCGAGACAAGCTGGCCTGATGCCCCAACGCAATTCCCGACCCGGCTACAATCATGTCCAGCCCCATGAAACCGACCGTCCTCGTCCTCGGATCCGGCCCCATTCGCATCGGACAGGGGATCGAGTTCGATTATTCGTGCGTCCACTGCGTCTGGGCGCTCGAGCAGATCGGCTACCGGGCCGTGATCATCAACAACAACCCAGAGACTGTCAGCACTGACTTCGATACGGGTGACGGACTCTACTTCGAGCCAGTGACCTTGCCCGACGTTTTGGGCGTGGTCGAGCACGAAAACGCGGAGGGTGTGGTGGTGCAGTTCGGCGGGCAAACCGCGATCAACCTCGCCGAGGGCCTGGAAAGGGCCGGTGTCCGGGTGCTCGGCACGCCGCCAAGTGCCATCGCAGCGGCGGAAGACCGCGACCAGTTTGAGCGGTTGCTGACCAAGCTGGGGATTCCCAAACCTGCCGGCCGGGCAGTACGCTCGCTCGGCGAAGCCGAGAAAGTTGCGCGTGAGGTGGGCTATCCGGTCCTCGTTAGACCCAGCTTCGTCCTCGGTGGTCGCGCGATGGACATCGTCTACGACGAGTCGCACCTGGCGGCCCTTTTTGCCGAGGCTGAGGCCGCCAATCCGGGCCAGCCTGTCCTCGT
>JAKOXK010000068.1 GCA_029781035.1 Armatimonadota bacterium | reverse complement strand
ACTTGAGCCGGTGGTAAGGGCGCTAAGCGTCTCACGCATCGGGCTCCTGATCGCTGACGACGTCGGACTTGGCAAAACGATCGAAGCAGGGATGATCCTGACGGAACTCCTCAACAGGCGTCGCATCCGACGGGTCATGGTCCTTTGTCCAGCATCCCTCAAACAACAGTGGCACGACGAGCTCCTCAAGAGGTTCGGCCTAGCGTTCGACATCGTCGACCGTGACTCCAAGTTCGAACTGCGGAAGGAGCACGGCCCGGACGCCAACCCCTGGCGGATGAGCAGCCGGATCATCGCCTCATACCACTACTTGCGACAACCCGACGTTCGACAGGAGTTTCTAAGCGCGACCTCGGCCGATGAGCGAGCCGCAAGGCGGACATGGGACCTGCTGATCGTTGACGAAGCGCACAACTTGGCTCCACAACCGTTCGGAGGGATCAGTGACCTTACTGAGATGCTGGAAGTCGTCGCTCCTCGATTCGAGCACAAGCTCTTCCTGACGGCGACACCACACAACGGGCACACAAGATCGTTCACGGGGCTCCTTCAGTTGCTGGATCCGGTGAGGTTCACGATTGAGTCGGAACTGTCCGACGGTCGGCGGAAGGAGATTGACAACGTTGTTGTCAGGCGACTCAAGGAAGACATACGGGAGTTCGACCTGTCCAGGGGGCGGGTGCCTAGGTTCACCCAGCGCCACTTGACTGCCAGGGAGCTCGAATTCGGACCGCTCGAGACAGAGCTTCAAGAGGCGTTTGCCGAACTGAGGAAGAAGCTGCAGTCTCTGATCAGCCAACCTGACGCCAGGGGTGGAACGAGACGGACAGGGAGGTTCGCGATCGAAGTTCTCAACAAGCGCCTGCTTTCAAGTCCCGTCGCGTTCGCCGTTTCTTGGGCCCGACTCAAGAAGGGGTTGGAGTCGGACGGAAGTGAAGCCGATGTTGCCGCATCCGAACGGGCCCTGCGGGCCGACCTGGCCGACGATTTGGAATACGAGTCCCGCGTGCTCCATGCCTCGGCGAGCGTCGGAAGCTGGATGAGAGCTCACGCCAGCAAGTTGACCGTGGAAATCGCTGCTATTGACGGCGTACTTGTGCGGCTCGGTCTGTCGCAGGGATCGACGTCTGTGAATCCCGTAGAGGACATACGGTTCGAACAGCTGGTCGCCCTGTGCAGGGAACGAATTCTTGACGGCGACACGTGGAAGCCCGATGAGAGGCTCGTTGTCTTCACAGAGTACAAGAGCACGCTCGATTACTTGGCCCGCCGATTGAAGCAAGTGTTCAAGGACAACGGGACTGCCATTCGTGAGCTGTACGGTGGAATGGGCTCGGCCGAACGTGACTCGATCAAAGAGGCCTTCAACGATGCCGACAGCCCTGTCAGGATCCTCGTTGCAACCGATGCTGCGTCGGAAGGCCACAACCTCCAGCAGACGGCACGGTATCTGATTCACTTCGATATTCCCTGGAACCCGTCAAGACTCGACCAAAGAAACGGACGGCTGGATCGACACGGGCAAGCTCGAGACGTCACCGTATTCCACTTCTCCAGCGAGACCAATAGCGACGTGCGGTTTATGCGGCACGTACTTGAGAAAGTCGAGAAGACCCGAGACGACCTCGGTTCTGTATCGGACCTGTTTGATAGAGCTGTGGAAAGCAGGTTCTACGAGGATCGTGCTGAGCAAGAGGTCATCGATGAGCTGGACAGGTCGATTGATGCGGAAACGGCCCATAAGAACGAACTTGGAGCCATAAAGAGCAGCGTCGGAGAGGGGTTGAAGGAACAGGTTGTTGCCTTCCAGAGAGCTGTGGGGCTGAGCCCATCAACTCTCAAGAGCCTCTTTGAATCAGCGTGCCAGAGG
>JAKOXK010000042.1 GCA_029781035.1 Armatimonadota bacterium | reverse complement strand
CCATCCCTGCCGACGGGCAGTCTGTCCTCTTCACATTCGACAATGCGCCGCAACACTCTCCGCTTCCGATTGACGTGACGTCTGGGGGAGTCACGGCCCACCTCTCGTACCAGTATTACGGTTACTCCATCCAGGCCGCCAACGTGTTGGGATTCACCCCAATTGGGTTTGGTGGAAACTGCATCTATCCCAACACGGTGTACCGGGACGACCTTTATATTGACTTCTACAGCAATGTCCTGACGAGCTTCTCAATCATGTATTCGCCTGAGGAATACGGTTGCGACTCATCGGCCACGATGAGGGTCACAGCGTATCTGAACGGATCTTATGTCGGGACAAGCACCACGACCGCTCCCAATCCAGGCACATGGCCGACTGGGACTCTGACGTTCAGCTCGTTGACGCCTTTCAACCGGTTGGTCGTTCACTACGACTCCCCGCCGCCGACGGGTGGTGACTGGGGCCCCATCTTCATGGCTGACAATATGGACATCACGCTGGGTGCATCGACAGAGACTCTGGCGCCGAACACACAGACTGTGAACCTCGGTCGTCTCACATCGGGCAATCTGGCAAGCCTTGCAGCTGACGACGGCAACGCAGAGACGATCTGCAAATTCATCGTTCCTAGCCTCACGTCTCCAATCGTCCGCACGACCCTGGGATTCTCTGGGACGATCGCGAGCCCGACGGCTCTCGAACTCCATGTCAGGGCCAAAGCCGACAATGCAGGCGCCTTTCGGATCCGTGCGTTCCTTCACAACTTCGCTGGGAATACTGACGACATGGTTGTTCCCGACTCGGTCCTTGGTCTGTCGTTCACGACCTTTGTCGGTTCTCCGACTGGTGCCGTCCTCGATTACGTGGGATCCGGTATCACCTACGCCAGCAAGATCGAGATCACCCAGGTCGGGCCGTCGACGACCTCGCTCCCTTGCGACGACTTTGAGTTTGTCAACCTCAAGGTTTCGGGGTAAGGGCGAGCCGCAGGTCCGGGAGTTCTTCTCCTGTGGTCCGGGCATTCGTGCCCGGACTATCTGCTTGTGCGAGAGGATGGCTCAAGGGCCAGCAAGTGCGACGCTTGCCAATCAGGGCCCCGTCCCGGTGGCGCCCCTCTGGGGTGGACGAAGGTCGGGACTCAGCCCGTGGAGCGAGCCAAGTCCCGAAGCAAGTCGCTTACTTCCTTCGCTTGATCAGGAACGGAACACCGAAGGCGAGGAGCGCTAGGCTCGACGGCTCTGGAACCGGATTGTGGACGACGAAGCTTCCAGCAGCGAAGCCGAACATGTTGGCGTAGTAGCCTGTGATGTACGATCCGTCGGCCGAAACTCCCAGCGGCGTGAACAGGTCTTGGCCACCGTAACCAGAGAGTCCGCTCGCAAACGTGTTCATCGACTCGACCCCAGTCGCGGACGTCCAAATCCAGCCCTGAATGCCGGAGAAGAAGTCGCCAGCCGTACCAACCACAACGGAACCGTCGTGGCTGACGCCAGTAACGGTCATCTGCGCACCGAACGGGTTGGCGAACTCCTGAACACCTGTGTTCGCATTCCACATGTACGCGTTCCCAGTGTAGTCGTCTTCACCGTAGACCCATTGCCCGTCTCCGGAGATCGCGCCCACGAGGCCGAGCTCGTCGTTTGACGAATTGAACAACCGCGTCTCCGCACCGTTCTTCCAGACCGTGCCCTGCCAGTATCCGGTGCTGTCCTCGTCGTAGCCTCCGATGAGCGATCCGTCGGCGCTCACGGCCTGCGCGCGGCTACTGTGGCCCGACAAACTCGAACCCAGGTCGGTCACGACGCCGTTCTTCCAATAGACCGCGTGTGCATGGCCCGCATCCACCCATGCGTTGCCGACCACCACGCTGGCGTCACCCGTCATTCCCCACGCGGCGCTGGCGTTGGATCCCGAGGATGAGCCCAAGGAGCCGAGAGTGGTCCACGCATGGTTGACCGAGTCGAACAGGGCCATCTCGGTCTTGCCCGTCGAACCGTTCATCGCCATTCCTGAGACGAAGTGGCCGTCATCCGAAATCGTCGCCACACCAGCGTCGGGGATCCCGCCGATGAAGTTGACACCGCCACCTGCTGTCCACGTCACGAACTGACCACCGTTGCTCCCGGCGGCCTGTCCGTTGTTGTTGATGCTATTCAGATAGGCGTCTGTCGTCGAATAAAACTGTGCTTGTACCGGCCCTGCCGCTCCCACGGCGAAAGCAAGAAGCAAGAGAGGTGTCAGTGTTCTCATTAAAGACTCCGAGACGGCCCACGCTGGCTGTCTGTGATAACGTTACCGCAATCGATCCCCCGACTGGGGCCAAGGGTCGCAAGTCCGGTATGAATGCTGATCCTCACCATCGGGGTGTTGGTCTTGCGGGCCGTTGACCTTTCGTCGCCGTTTGACGACAGCGAGTCCCAGTCAAGGCAAGAACGGTGCAGGGGCGTTGGCGTCTAATTAACTGGAAGGAGGCGCACGATGAGACAGTTCGAACTGACCGACGATGAGCATGAAGCGCTCGTCCACGTTCTGGACGCCTATCTGTCCGATCTGCGCGTGCAGATCGTCGACACCGATTCGATCCAGTTCAAAGACATGCTGAAGAGCAAGAAAGAGACGCTGACGCATGTGCGGGAAAAGTTGGCGATAGCCGAACGGGTCGTACAGAAAGCCTGACTGTCAGTCGACCGCCCCGACACGCTTGAGGAGCGGCTTCACGGCGAGGCCCTGAATGATGATCGACATCCCAACGACGAGGAACGCCGTGCGCACTACGAGGTCGCGCTGAGGCATCGCTTCTGGAAGCCCAAGTGCCAGCGCCAAGGCCAGCGCGCCGCGGATTCCCCCAAGCGCCAGGATGTGCGCCTGGGGCCAGGAAAGCTTCATCCTGCTCTTCGAGAACAGTCCGCCGACTGAATAGACGGAGATGGCCCGGGCGAGGCTGATTGCGAGGAACACCAAGACTGCCAGACCGAGCGTGGACAGGAGCTGCCCGTCCGCTTCGCGTAGGCCGATCAACAAGAAGACCAAGGAGTTGGCCACGAATGCCGCGAACTCCCAGAAAGCGTCCAACGACTCCTGCCCGGACTCACTGATCCGTCCCCTATGAAGCGACAGCCGGGCGACTCCGGCCGCAGCGACGGTCGCCAGAATGCCCGACGCGTGGACA